>CAZFJE010000076.1:0-13734 GCA_964519555.1 uncultured Thermoleophilia bacterium | reverse complement strand
AGCCGCAAGAGATCAACGACGACGACGCCGTGCTGCTCGCTCGCGAGATCGCCAAAGAGATCGAGGAGACCCTCGACTACCCCGGTCAGATCAGGGTCACGGTGATCCGCGAGAGCCGGGCCACCGAGCTCGCCAAGTAGGTCATGCAGACTGGGCGCGAGACGAAGTCACGCATGCCTGAGCGCTGACGACGGAGTCGATCATGCGGACATTCTTTCTGCGGTCGTTCGGCTGTCAGATGAACGATCACGATGCCGAGCGCATCAGCGCTCTGCTCGAAGACGACGGCCTGGTCCGGGTGGCGCGCATCGACGACGCCGACGTGATCGTCTACAACACCTGCACCGTGCGGGCCAGCGCCGACGACCGTCTCTCGGGCCATCTCGGCGAGGCCGCCAGGGTCAAGGCCCTCGATCCGCGGCGCCTCGTGGTGGTGGCCGGCTGCCTGCCGCAAGTCGAGCGCGAGGGGTTGTTCGAGCGCTTCCCGTTCGTCGACCTGGCCTTCGGCCCGGCGCACCTGCGCGAGTTGCCGGCCGCCCTCGCCGAGCGCCGCCAACGCGGCTTCTTCGATGGTGAGGGCGCCCTCTCGGGCGACCTGCCGGCTCATCGCGAGCGCCCGTTCCAGGCCTGGGTGCAGGTCATGTCGGGCTGCACCAACAACTGCTCGTACTGCATCGTGCCGGCTGCCCGTGGCCCGGAGCGCAGCCGTGCGGCCGCGGATGTGGTCTCCGAGGTGCGCGCGCTGGTCGCCGACGGCGTGCTCGAAGTCACGCTGCTGGGCCAGAACGTCAACGCCTACGGCAACGACCTCGCGGGCGCCCGACGGCCCACCTTCGCCGGCCTGCTCGCCGAGCTCGACGGCCTCGCCGGGCTGCGCCGCCTGCGCTTCACCACCTCACACCCGCGCGACCTGTCCGACGAGCTCGTGCGGGCGATCGCCGGTCTGCCGACGGTCTGCGAGCACGTCCATCTGCCCGCCCAGTCCGGCTCCGACCGGGTGCTGGCGGCGATGGGGCGTGGGTATACCATGGAGTGGTATCTGCAGAGGGTCGACGCCTTGCGTGCAGCGGTTCCGGACATCGCGATCACGACCGACCTCATGGTCGGCTTTCCCGGCGAGACCGATGCCGACTTCAGCGACACCCTGGGGCTCGTCGAGGCGGCCGGCTTCGATGCCTGCTTCACCTTTGTCTACTCGCCCCGCCCGGGCACGGCGGCGGCCACGCTGCCCGGTCAGGTGGCGCCCGAAATCGCCCGCGAGCGCATAGGCCGGCTGGTCGCCGCCACGCAGGAAGAGAGCCTCAGACGCCGCGCCGCTGCCGTCGGGCGCACCGTCGAGGTGCTCGTCGAAGGCGAGAGCAGGCACGGCGCCCAGCGCCGCGGCCGCACCCGGCAGAACGTCACCGTGAACTTCACCGGGGCCGCCGCGCCTGGTGATCTCGTCGCCGTGCAGGTCACCCAGGCGACCTCGACCACGCTGCGGGGCCGTACCGACGAACGTTAGGAGGTGCCGGTCGTGCAAGGCTGCGTCTGCCCGCATCCACCGCTGCTGATCCCGGCGGTCGGCGGTGAGAACCGCCTTCGGGTACAGGCCACGATCGAGGCCATGGAGCGCCTCGCCGCCCAGACGGGCGACGTCGATCTGGCGATCGTCGTCTCGCCCCATACGCCGGGCTTCGCGCGCGCGGTCGGCGTACGCACGCCCCCGGGACTGGGGGGCGACTTCGCCGCCTTTCGCTGCCCCGAGGTGGGCGTCGAGATCGATAACGACGTCGAGTTCGTCGAGCGCCTGCTCGAACGCGCGACCGCGTCCGGCGAGCCCGCCGTCGAGCCGCTCGACGACGCCGAGCTCGACCACGGCGTGCTGGTGCCGCTGTTCTTCCTCACGGCGCGCCGCCTCGTGAACCTCTCGGTGGCGCGCGACTACGAGGTGCACAGAAGACTGGGGCGTCTGCTGCGCGAGACCGCCGACGAGCTCGGGCGCGACGCGCTGTTCGTGGCCTCGGGCGACCTCTCTCACCGACTCCTGGCGGGCGCGCCGGCGGGCTACGATCCACGCGGCGCCCAGTTCGACGCCCGCGTGGTCGAGCTGTTCGCCAGCGACGACCTCGACGGCCTCAGCCGGCTCGACCCCGAGCTCGTGCGGGGAGCGGGGGAGTGCGGCCTGCGCTCGTTCATCGCGCTCGGCGCCTTCCTGGGCGCCGACTCCGCGCCGGCGCGCGTGCTCTCTTACGAAGGACCCTTCGGTGTGGGCTACGCGGTCGCCGCTTTCGGTGCGCCGGCATGAGCGCCGCCTCACCCACGGGCCCACCGCCCGGCGGCGCGGCCGCCGTGCCGCCGGGCGGTGGGCCGGCCGCCGACGCGACGCCGACGACCAGTCCGGCCGACTACGCGCGACGCTGCGTCGAGGCGCTGGTCGGCGGGTGTCCGGCTCCGCCGGCGCCCACCGAGCCCTTCTACAGCCGCGTTGCGGCCTGTTTTTGCTCGCTCAAAAAGCACGGCGAGCTGCGGGGCTGCATGGGCACCCTGGCGCCGGCGGCGCCCACACTCGGCGACGAGATCGCCCACAACGCCTTCGCGGCCGCCTTTCGCGACCCCCGCTTCGGGCCGGTGACCGAGCCCGAGCTCGGCGCCCTGGCGTACTCGGTCGACGTCCTCGGCCCGAGCGAACCCTGCGAGCGCGACGGACTCGATCCGCGCCGCTACGGCGTGATCGTCACGGCGCAGGAGCGCCGCGGCGTGCTGCTGCCCGACCTGGCCGGCGTCGAGACGGTCGACCGCCAGCTCGCCATCGCCCTGAGCAAGGCCGGCATCGCTCCCGGCGAGCCCTTCGCCATCGAGCGCTTCACGGTGAGCCGCTTCGGCGAGGCCGGCTGCGACGAAGCCTGTGGCTGAGCCGGCGAGCGCGCCGGTCGTCGCCCTGTTCGGGCCGACCGGGATGGGCAAGACCGAGATCGCCGTGGCGCTCGCCGAGTCGCTGGGCGCCGAGATCGTGTCGGCCGACTCCATGCAGGTCTACCGCGGCCTTGGGATCGTCACCAACCAGCCCAGCGCCGAGCAGCTCGCCCGGGTGCGCCATCACCTGGTGGGCGTGGTCGACCCGCGCGACGAGTTCTCGGCCGCCCGCTTCGCCGAGCTCGCCCGTCGCGCGGTAGACGAAGCGCTCGCGCGGGGGCGCCGCATCATCGTGGTCGGTGGCTCGGGGCTGTACCTGCGCGCGGCGCTGGGCGGCCTGACCTTCGGCGGGCCGCCCAGCGCCGCGTCACGGGATGCCCTCGAAGCGCTCGCGGCCGCCGACCCCGGCGAGCTGCGCGAGCGTCTGCTGCGCGCCGATCCGGCGGCCTACGCGGCCATCGACTCAGACAACCCGCGGCGCGTGCTGCGTGCCCTCGAGGGCCTCGAAGCTCCCGCTGGGCCCGCGGCCGCGCAGCCGCGCGACGAGCTGTGGTCCGACGCCGGTTTCGAGCACCCCACCCGCCTGCTGGGCCTCGATGTCGATCGCGGCGAGCTGCGTGCGCGCGTCGAGGCCCGTGTCGACGACATGGTCGCGCGCGGGCTGCTCGCCGAGATCGCCGCGGCGCCACGGCCGCTGTCGCGCACCGTGGCCCAGGCCATCGGCGTGGGGGAGATGCTGGCCGTGCTGGCCGACGAGCTCCCGCTCGAGGCCGCCGTCGAGGCCATGAAAGCGCGCACCCGCCGCTACGTTCGCCGCCAGCTTACGTGGATGCGCAAGTTAAACGCTGATATCATCCCGACGTCCGCCCGTCCCCCCGAGTGCGTCGCCCGCGAGATCGTCCGGCGACTGTCCTGACGAAAAGGAGGGTCCGCCCGTGGAACCAACCTGGCAAGGTCCCGGCAAGATGCAGTTCTCGGTCTGGCAAGGCCTGGGCAACAAATACATCATCCTGCACGACGAGGAGATCCCGTTCGAGCTCACCACCGAGCGCGTGCGCCGGCTGTGCGACCGCGACTTCGGCATCGGTTCCGACGGCATCCTGGTGATCGGCCCGCGCCGCGGTCCCGAGCGCTTCGGCCTGCGCGTCTTCAATCCCGACGGCAGCGAAGCCGAGATGTGCGGCAACGGCGTGCGCATGGTCGCACGCAAGCTGCGTATGGAGGGTTCCATCACCGGCGATCGCGTGGTGCTCGACACGGCCGCCGGCGAGATCGTGCCTGTACTGGGCGACGGCTACACGGTGCGCGTCGACATGGGCGTCGCGCGGTTCGGCGGCGAGAAGCTCGCCCACTTCACCGGCGACGCGATCGGCGAGAAGCTCACCACGTCGGGGCGCACGTTCGACTTCACCTTCGTCGACGTCGGCAATCCGCACGCCGTGGTCCAGTCGCCTTGGCCGCTCGAGCTCGTGCCGCTGCACGAACTGGGGCCGGCCATCGAAGAGCACAAGTACTTCCCGCGCAAGGCCAACGTCGAGTTCGTCGTGCCGGTCGATGCCCACAATGCCAAGATCCGCGTGTGGGAGCGGGGCGTGGGGGAGACCCACGCCTGCGGCACCGGCGCCACGGCGACCGCCGTCGCCCTCGTGCGCACCGGCATCTGCCAGAGTCCGGTGACGGTCGAGCTGCCGGGGGGCAAGCTCGAGGTCGAGGTGGCAGCCGATTATCGCGTGCACATGACCGGGCCCGCCGAAGAGATCTACCACGGCGACCTTTCGCTTGAGTTCCTGGAGCACCTGACGTGACCAAGACCTTCCGGCCCAACCTGTCGCGCCGCGTCGAGAGCCTGCCGCCGTACCTGTTCGCCGAGATCGAGCGCAAGGTGGCCGCCAAGCAGGCGGCCGGCGTCGACATCATCAGCCTCGGCATAGGCGATCCCGACTCGCCCACGCCGGGCCACGTGCTGGCGGCCATGAACGAAGGCGTGCGCGATTCCGCCAACCACCAGTACCCCACCAACCGGGGAACGCCTGAGTTCCGCGCCGCGGTGGCGTACTACTATCATCATCGTTTTGGAGTGACGCTCGATCAGGAGACCGAGATCGTGCCACTGCTCGGCGCCAAAGAGGGCATCGCCCACATCTGCTTTGCGCTGCTGAACGAGGGCGACGTCTGCCTGGCTGCCGACCCCGGCTATCCGGTCTACACGACGGGGCCGCTGATCGCCGGCGGCACGGCGGTACACCTGCCGCTGCGGCCCGAGCTCGGGTTTCAGCCCGACCTCGACGCCATCGACCCGGCCGTCCTGGCCAAGGCCAGGATGATCTTCGTCGGGTACCCCAACAACCCGACCGGCGCCGTCATCGAAGACGACTTCTTCGCGCGCCTTGTGGCCTTTGCCCGCGAGCACGACATCGTCGTGGTACACGACAACGCCTACGCCGACATCACCTTCGACGGCTACGTCGCCCCGAGCTTTCTCGAGACCCCCGGCGCCCGCGAAGTGGGCGTCGAGCTGTTCTCGCTGTCCAAGAGCTACAACATGACCGGCTGGCGCGCCGGCGCCGTGGTGGGCAACGCGACCGTGGTCGACGCCTACTGGCGCCTCAAGACCAACATGGACTCGGGCATGTTCGGCGCCCTGCAGCACGCCGCGGCGGCGGCTCTCACCGGGCCGCAAGACTCCGTGCGCGAGCTCTGTGCGCTCTACACCCACCGCCGCGACCTGCTCGTCGCCGCCCTGCGGCGTGCCGGCATGCACGTCGAACCGCCCAAAGGCACGATCTACCTGTGGGCGCCGGTGCCCGAGGGCCACACCTCGGGCAGCTTCGCCGAGCTCGTCTTGAACCAGGCCGACGTCATCGTCTCGCCCGGAGCGGCCTACGGTCCGTCGGGCGAGGGCTACGTGCGCTTCTCGCTCACCGTGCCCGACGAGCGCCTGCGCGAAGCGGTCGAGCGCATCGCCCAACGCGTCAAGCTGTAGCGTTTGCCGTCCGTCACGCCCATTCTGTGCCACAATCGTCGCCGATGACGCTTCACCCCGACAACCAGGAGCGCGCCTCGGCGCTTGTCTTTGCGGTCATGCCGCCCGGCGCCGAAGAGACGCGCGAGGAGCGCGATCGCATGGCCGAGATCGCCGAGCTGATCGAGTCGGCCGACATGGACCTCGCCGGCGTGGTCGTTCAGCACAAGCGCCGACCCGACCCACACACCTACCTGGGGCCCGGCAAGCTGGCCGACCTGCGGGTCGCCGTCGAAGAGAGCGGCGCCACCTGCGCCGTCTGCGAAGACGATCTGTCGCCCGGGCAGGTCGCAGCCGTGCTCGACGCGCTCGACGTCGACGTGCTCGACCGTACCGAACTGATCCTCACGGTCTTCTCGGCCCACGCGCGCTCGCTCGAGGGCCGCCTGCAGGTCGACCTGGCCCAGCTGCAGTACGAGCTCACGCGCGTGCGCGGCCAGGGTCACGTCATGTCGCGCCTCGGAGCCGGCACCGACATGCGCGGCCCCGGCGAGCAGAAGCTCGAGGTCGACAGGCGCGTGATCCGCCAGCGCATCCAGACCCTGCGCGGACGCATCGACCGCATGGCGCGCACGCGCCGCACACAGCGCGGCCGCCGGGTGCGCGCCGACATGCCGCTGATCGCGCTCGCCGGCTACACCAACGCCGGCAAATCGACGCTGCTGAATGCGCTCACCGACGCCGACGTCTCGGTGCGCGACCGCCTCTTCGAGACCCTCGACCCGACCACACGCTCGTTTCGTTACCGCGACCGCGACTACCTGATCACCGACACCGTGGGCTTCATCCGCAAGCTGCCGCACCTGCTCGTCGACGCCTTCGCCTCGACGCTCGAGGAGACGCGCATGGCCGACCTCCTGCTCATCGTGGCCGATGCGGCCCAGCCCGCCGACGAGATCGCGGCCCACCAGGAGACGGTCGCCGACGTGCTCGGCGAGATCGGCTCGGGCGAGGTGCCGCGCCTGCTCGTCATGAACAAGGCCGACCTTCTCGACGCACCCGCCAGAGCGCGCCTCGAAGCCCGCGAGCCCGACGCCGTCTTCATCTCGGCGCGCAGCGGCAAGGGTCTCGACGACCTGCGCGAAGCCATCAACGCCTTCTTTGAGCGTTCGCTGGTCGCGGTGCGCCTGCTCGTGCCCTACGACCAGGGCGCGGTGATCGCCGGGCTGCACGGCGTGGCCACCGACATCCGCCAGGAAAGCATCGCCGAAGGCACGCTGATCGACGCGCGCCTGCCGCTGCGCGAGGCCAATCGCTACGCGGCGCTGCGCATCGATCTGCCGCCCGACGACGGCACAGCCGACGACGACACCGCTGCCGATACACCTCCGGGCGTTGACGGGGCCTTCGGCGACCCCGAAGACTCCGACGCCCTCTCCGACCTTTCAGGGCCCGGTTCCGAGACCGACGGTGCGGCGCTCGACCCGCCCGGAGTGGGGTAGAGGTGGACCTCGCCGTCAAGCGGTTGCGGCCCGACGCGCGCCTGCCCGAGCGCGCCTATGCCGGTGACGCCGCCTTCGACCTGCATGCCGCGGTCGACCTGGTGATCGCTCCCCAGGAGCGCGCCGTCGTGTCGACCGGCATCGCCCTTGGGCTGCCGCCCGGCGTAGCGGCGCTCACGTTGCCGCGCTCGGGCTTGGCCGCCCGTCACGGCATCACGATCGTCAATGCCCCCGGGCTGATCGACCCCGGCTACCGGGGCGAGATCAAGGTGATCCTGCTCAATACCGACCGCTCCGCCGAGTTTGTGGTCCATGCCGGCGACCGCATCGCCCAGCTGCTGCTCGTCGATCTGCTCGACACCACCATGGTCGAAGTCGACGAGCTCAACGACACGCCGCGCGGCGCGCGCGGTCTCGGCTCGAGCGGCACGGCCCCCGGCGGCTCGAGCGGCACGGCCCCCGGCGACGCGCCTGGGCGCGTCTGAGGCGAGGGGTCACCATGCCGGAGACGCCGTCGCACCTGAGCGGCCCCGATGGAGCCAACGGCTTGGGCAGCGACGCCGCGCAGCAGACCACTGGACCTACTGTGCGTGTCGGTGCACTTATCATCACCGACGGCGGTCTGCTGCTGGTCAGGCAGCGGCGGCTCGACCGTGAGTACTGGCTGTTGCCCGGCGGCGGCGTGCGGTTCGGCGAATCGGTCGCCGAGGCGCTGCGCCGCGAGCTGCGCGAAGAGCTATGCCTCGAGATCGAGCCGGGCCGGCCGCTGGCGGTGGCCGAGGCGATCTCGGACGACATGACGGACTATCCCAAGCACGTCGTGCACGTGATCGTGCAGGCGACGCTGGTCGACGGCGCGGCGGTGGCGCGCCTGGGCGGCGACGTCGCCGTCCTCGAGGCGCGCTTCTTTCCGCGAGCGGCCGTGCGCGAGCTCGCCGTCAGACCGCCGATCTCGTCGTTTCTCGACGCGTGCTTCGAGGCGTTACCGACCGCCATGGAGTATCTCGGCGTCGTCTGGTAGGCGCGCCCACACGTTGGGTCGGTGCGACTGGGCTCGTTTGGCGCCACGACCGCAGCGTTTTGGCGCCGTGGCTTCTCGGGAGAGGCCCTCGGAAGGCTCATCGTGGCCGCAGACGGCCCTTCAGCGAGCCTGTTCGTAACGCACGATAATCAATGTTATGTAAAGTAAGGCCAGAAACGCGGCGTTCTTGCTTCGCTCACCGACGCTCGTCGCAGACGAGGCGCACACTCCCTCCCTTTCCGCGCAGCAGTCGCGTGTCAGGCCGGCGTGCGTCACGTGCGGTCGCCGACAGCAGGCGCGAGCGCATGTCGTGATGTCGCCGCCGCGGCGCGCACCTGCCACCAGTCGCGTGGCCGATCCTGCACTACTGCACCTGTGTCGCGGCGCGCACTCACTTGCATTCGCGTAACGAGCCTGCACTGCACCTGCGTCACGGCGCGCCGCAGTGGTGTCGCAAGCGCTCTGGGTCCGCGTCGGGCCGGCGTCGGTCCTTCGCGATCTGCCGGACAACTCGTCCGCGCGTCGGCGCTACGGTCGTGTCGAGTCGCCGCTTGTGAGGGGGCACCCCTCCCTGTGAGGCTGCGACGCAGCTCGGTGGTGCAGGCGTGCGGGCGAAGCGAACTGGTGTTCGTACAGCGACGAGGCGGCGGCGCAGACAGCGCCCGGCACATGGCCTGCCAGGTGTGTCGCGTCGCCGCCCGGCGCGGCGCGTGCCACGTATACTAGCGACATGAGAGTCCTGCACGTCGTGGGCGCGCGCCCCAACTTCATGAAGGTCGCTCCGGTCATGTCGGCCATGATGCGTCGGCCCGGGGAGTTCGAGCAGCTCCTCGTCCACACGGGCCAGCACTACGACCGGCAGATGTCCCGGGTGTTTTTCGACGAGCTGGGTCTCCCCCAGCCCGACGTCGACCTGAACGTGGGCAGCGCCCCGCACGCCGAACAGACGGCGAAAGTCATGAGCGCGTTCGAACCCGTGGTGAGCGATTGGCGTCCGGACTGGGTCGTCGTCGTGGGCGACGTCAATTCGACGCTGGCGTGCGCGCTGGTGTGCGCCAAGCTGCACGTGCGGGTCGCCCATCTCGAGGCCGGCCTGCGGTCGTACGACCGCAGCATGCCCGAAGAGATCAACCGGGTCGTGACCGACCAGGTCGCCGACCTGCTGCTCACCCCTTCGGCCGACGCCGACGCCAATCTCCTGCGCGAGGGTGTGGCCGCCGACAGGATCGCCTTCGTGGGCAACGTGATGATCGACACCCTCGTGCGCCTGTTGCCCGAGGCGCGCTTGCGGAGGGTCGCGACGAGGCTGGGGCTCGAGCCCGGCCGCTTCGTGCTCGTCACGATGCACCGACCGGGCAACGTCGACGATCGCGACGACCTGAGCGACATCGTGACGGGCCTGCGCGGCCTGGCCGCCGAGGTGCCGGTGGTCTTTCCGGTCCATCCTCGCACGCGGCACGGCATCGACGAGCTGCTCAAGGGCAGCGTGCCGCCCGGCCTGCGACTCCTCGAGCCCCTCGGCTATCTGGACTTTCTCTCGCTGATGGACGTCGCGCGGCTCGTGGTGAGCGACTCAGGCGGGATCCAGGAAGAGACGACCTGGCTCGGTGTTCCGTGCTTGACGGTGCGCCCCAACACCGAGCGTCCGGTGACCATCGAACTGGGCACGAACCGGCTGGTCGGCCGCGAGCCCGCGGCGCTCATTGCCGCCGCGCGCGCGTCGCTGCGAACACCTCGCGGCGAGCACCATCGGATCCCGCCGCTCTGGGACGGCGCTACGGCTCCGAGGGTGCTCGACGCACTGCTCGCTCACTGGTGACCGTGGAGGTGCGGACGCGCGCGTTCGCACTCCGCCGGCGGAGATTGCTCGACGCGCCGCTGGCGCGCCCGGTCCGCCCTAGTAGGTGATG
The DNA here is from genome assembly GCA_964519555.1 of uncultured Thermoleophilia bacterium. GTDB lineage: Bacteria > Actinomycetota > Thermoleophilia > UBA2241 > UBA2241 > Bog-752. Next base: position 3,444 of record CAZFJE010000076.1, on the reverse strand, counting down.
AGGCTGTAGACCTCGATGCCGGGGAGCTTCGCGCGGCCATGCAGGTCGGAGAGCTCGACCAGGAAAGCGGCGCCGACGACGTTGCCGCCCATCTTCTGGATAAGGCGTACCTTGGCCGACGCGGTGCCGCCCGTGGCCAGCAGGTCGTCGTGCACGAGCACGTTCATGCCCGGCGCGATGGCGTCTTCGTGCACCTCGAGCGCGTCGCTGCCGTATTCGAGCTCGTACGACTCGGAGACGGTCGCGAAGGGCAGCTTGCCCGGCTTGCGCGCGCAGACGAAACCGGCGTTCAGGGCGTACGCGATCGCGGACCCCAGGATGAAGCCGCGTGACTCGGCGCCCAGCACGAGATCGACGTGGCGCCCGACCGCCCACGCGGCCATGCGGTCGACGGCGGCGCGCAGGCTCTCGGGGTCTTGCAGCAGCGGCATGATGTCGCGAAAGAGGATACCGGCCTTGGGAAAGTCGGGGATCGCCCTGATCTTGGCGGCGAGGTCAATCTCCCTTGCGTCCTGCACGATGTCCTCCTGAGGGGTTTGAGACGCGGTGACGGTCAGACCGTCAGGCGCCGGATGTAGCGCGTGAGCAGAAGCTGGTGAAGCTGCGACATGGCCTGCACGAGCTCTTCGAGGGCGTCGAGCGCCTCTTGGCGCTGCTCGCGGTGCGAGCGCAGCGAGGGCAGCATGACCTGTTCGATGAGGCCGCCTTCGCGGTCGACCGCGCTCTTCATGGCGCGCAGGTTCTTGGGGCGCAGTCCGGCGTGAGCCAGGCGCGCGGCGGTCGCCACCACGCCGGCCTCGAGCTCGGTGTAGCGACGCACGCCGCTCACCTGCCGGCCCTTGATGAGTTCGAACTCTTCGAGCTCGGCGAGCAGCGCGGCGTCGGTCGAGGCGAGCTGCTGCAGCTCTTCGGCGGTGAACTCTTTCTCGCCGGCCGGGTTGGGCACGAAGTCGGCCTTGCGCAGACCGCCACGGGCCGGCGCGGCTACGCCGGCCGGCGCCCGCTCGATCTCTTTGCGGATCACCTTGAGGGGCAGGTACTCGTCGCGCTGCAGCGCGAGGACGCGGATAAGGCGCTGGTAGTCGTCGCGCGAGAACAGACGGTAGCCTCCCTTGGTACGCCGCGGCGTGACCAGGCCCTGCTCTTCGAGGTAGCGCAGCTTGCTCACGCTGATGTCGGGGAACTCGCCCTTGAGACGGTCGACGACCGCCCCGATGGTCATGAGTTTCTCGTCGCCGATGTCGAACAGGACTTCCGTCTTTTCGTTCACGGCGTGATGTACGTGAGCTTGTACTTGCCGATCTGCAGCTCGTCGCCGTCGAGCAGCGTCTGCCGCTCGATGCGCCGGCGATTGACGTAGGTGCCGTTGAGGCTGCCCTGATCGGCGATCACGTAGGCGTCGTCTTCGCGGGTGACGACGGCGTGATTGCGCGAGACCGTGACGTCGTCGAGAAAGACGTCGGAGTCGGGGTGCCGCCCTATCGTGGTGCGCTGCGCGGCGAGCGCGTAGGTCTCGCCGGCGCGACCACCGCCACTGCGAATGACGAGCGTGGCGCTGTCGGGCGTATCGCTCGCCAGCGGCTCGAGCCGCTCAGGCGTCTCGCCTGGCGAGTAGTTCATGGTGTTCTGGGGGTCGGGTTGCTCGGCGATCAGGCTCGCGCCACAGCGCACGCAGAAGTTCACGCCCTGGGAGTTGCGATACCCGCAGTCGGGGCAGAACACGGCCTAGCCCTTGCCGGCGGCCGGATCGTCGGGCTTGCCGTGACCGGGGTCGGCGGCGCCTCGTTTGCCGGCGAGGATCTCGGACAGCCGGCTGACGTCGTCGGCCGTGATGATCGATTCGCCCTCGAGGTGGTGGCGCTGCAGGCGCAGCACGAGCTCGGCCCGCAGGATGTCGATCTTGCCGTGCAGGATGCGTCGCTGGCGGGAGACGTCGTGCTCTTCGGTAGTGAGCGTGCCGATGAGCGCCTTGAGCTCCTCGTCGGACAGCGAAACGAGGTCGATGAAGTCGTCCATCGCTTGTCCTTCCGTGATAGCGACCGGGGTGGAGAGCTTACAGGACACGGGGGCAACCTTCAACTTCACGTTGAGATGTTCCCCGCGCCACGCCGGTCTTTTGGCAAACAGGCTCGAGCGCTCGCGCCGCCGTCGGTCAGGCGAGCAGGTCGACGGCACCGCGTTCCCGCAGGCGCGCCAGCGCTTGCAGGACATCGTGTTCGTCGGCGCGACCGTCGGCGACCACCCTGGCGACGACCTCGCTCACCGGCAGCGGGCCCGGCGCGAGACAGCCCAGCACGGTCGCTTCGACGTCGTCGCGGGGCTCTCCCGCTCGCCTCGCGACGTGACCGGCGGCCGGCAGCGCGTGCCGCAGGTGGTCGATCTCGTCGACACGGCGCATGGCTTCCATGAGCAGCGAGCGCGTCGGCAGGGCGCCGTCGGCGCTCTCGTCGAGATCGCGCTCGGGATCGAAGACGAACGTGCCCTCGTCGAGCGCCAGCAGGGCGTAAAAGCCGCGCGCGCCGCTGAGCGCACCGCACGACGCGCTGACGAGCGCACCGTCGCGAAAGGCCAGACGTCCGGCGGGCGCGCCGTTGGGGTGCACGACGTCGAGCACCCCGGTCTTGGCGCCCAGGGTCGTGATCTCGACGAGATCGCACAAGGCAAGCTCGGACAGGGTCCCCGTGAAGCTCATGGTCGTTTCAATCCCCCCACACGACAACCGATTCTACCATGCGCACCTCGCCCCCACGCTTGCCCGGCTCGGCGACGCTCATGTTAGCGGCCGGAAACGACGATACTCGCAAAACGTGCCTGTGGAAGCGGGCGCTCTCTTGCCGCGGACCTCCTGATATACTCCGCGGGTAAAAGCGCGCCGTGCCGAAAGGAGAACCCGAGTGGCGAAGCGCAAGGGCCTCGTCATCAACGATCGCCAGCTCGACCTTTGCGACGACCTTCTGCGCAAGCTGAAAGACGTCACCGGGTCGACCTTTCTCGCGCTGATCTCCACGTCGGGCCAGCCCATCACCACGGCCTCCGACGACTATCACCCTGAGACGCTGTCGCTCGCCTCGCTGGCCGCGAGCTCGTTCGCCGCCACCCAGCAGCTCGCCAGCATCCTCGACGAAAAAGAGTTCACGCTGCTCTTCCACGAAGGCAAGAGCTCCAACCTGCATGTCTCGCAGGTGTCCGACCAGGTCCTGCTCATCATCACCTTCGGTCGCGAGACCCAGGTCGGCAAGGTGCGGCTCTACACGCAGCGCGCCATCGAGGTCCTGCGGCCCATCTTCGAGGGCTCCGACGAAGAAAACGAGGCGCTGTCGGTCGACGCCGACTACGAAGTCACCGCCGGCAAGGCGATCGACGACCTGTTCGCCGACCTCGAAGGGCAACCCTGATATGCCCCTGATCAACTTCGCCGCCCGCGAGATCAACTACAAGATCGTC
>CAZFJE010000075.1:0-13798 GCA_964519555.1 uncultured Thermoleophilia bacterium | reverse complement strand
CTGACGACCGAGCGATGCTCAAGGACCGACGGCCTGCCGAGCTCCATCGCTTGCCGATAGCGCTTCTCAAGCTCGCTGCCCCGCAGCGCTGGGAACACCTCCCAGGGCATGTGGCCGAGGAGCTCCTTAAGCGGCTTGCCTGCCATCTGCAGGCCGGTCGCGTTCGCGTGCACGTAGCGACACTCCCAGTCCAAGGCGAAGAAACCCTCGTCGATCTCCTCGAGCATGGCGCGCAGTCGCAGGTCTCGATGGCTGAGATCCTTGGCGCCCTGGAGCTCGCCGGAGCCGCTCTCGAGTACGACAGACTCGCGAAGTGCGACCGCCCGCTTGACCATGCGGACCTCAAGACCCCCGTCGCAGCTCAGCTGCAACTCGTCGCTGAGCTTGGAGATCAGGAAGAGGCCGCGACCATGATCGCTCAAAGGATCGGGCAGCGCCTCGGGATCGAAGGCGGCGATGTCGAAGCCGTGGCCCTGATCGCGGACCTCGGCGACGAGACCGCCGGCCTCGAACCGCAACGAGATCTCCATCTCTTCGCCGCTGGCGCTGTGGCGAATGGCGTTGGTCGCTGCCTCCTCGACACAGAGCACGACCTCGTCGATCACGCTGTGCTCAGCGCAGTACTGGCTGAGGTAGTCGCGCAGGCGCTCCCGGGCACGCAAGAGGTGAGAGGGCTCAGGGGGAACGCGAAAATGCAGGCGCGGTGGCGCCGACTGCGACTTCACGCTGCTTTGCGACAACTGACTCTCCGCATGGTGGCGGCCGGGAGAAGTGGGGACGCTGACATTCTAAGGTGTCTTCGCGGGGAGTATCGACCGTTGCCCAGGTCGGTGTTCACACGGCCGCCCGACCGCTCTGGCCGACTGCGGTGCGCCCGGTCGCTGGGCTTGGAAGACGTCGTCGGTTAGGTCCAACTCTAGGCGAGGGTCTGTGTCTCAGCCGCCGCTAGCGCCTCAGCCAGGGTCTCATACACGACGAAGACGCGGGCCAGTCCGGCGATCTGCAGGAGACGTCGCACATTGCCGGGAGCGCAGACGATGGACAACTCGCGATCGTCTGAGCGGAGCCGTTTGCCGCCAACGACCAGGACCGTGAGCGCCGTGGAATCGGCGAAGGTCACTTCCGAGAAGTCGATGATGACGCAACGAGCGCCCTGGTCTGTGCCGCGCCGAAGCGCTTCGTCGAACTTGGGAGCCGTGGAGAGGTCGACCTCTCCAGCGAGAGTCACAACGGCCACGTCGCCCGATGGCCGAGTCAGATCCGCGCGAAACTCCAACTCCGCCTCCTGGCACACACAGCCGCCGGATGATAACAAACCGGCTGGCCGGAATCGCTGAGCATTATTCAGTGTGCGTCGGCTGAGGGGCTGCGTCAATTGACAGTGGCAAGCACGGGGCTACGGACGACCCTCTCGCGGCCAGGGTGGCCGGAAGCGATGCGGTTGCCACTGGCCGTCCTGGGGCATATGTCGTGTGTCTAGTCGAGGGTCCGGGGCGCCGGGCTCCCCAGAGGGGAGAAGCCACCGGTGGCCGTCAGTCGTGAACTCTGCAACCACTCTCTGTGGATGAGTTGCGCGCTCGGTTGTCCGGGTAAGATCGAGCCTCCTGAGACCCCGTTTCTCAACTGTGTTCCAAAGACGAGCGGCTCGGCCGCGTAGTGAACGGGGCGCCGCGCAGAGCAGGTGATCCACAGGGCGGCCATCTAAGCGCTCAGTCCGGCAGCAAGCAACAACAGCGCACTTACGGCGTCGGGCGCGTCTGTGCGACGCCGGGGTGCGAAACGCTGCTCTCCAGTTACAACCCCTCGACTAGCTGCGGCCTCCATGCCGATGGCTGGAAGACGGCTCCGCCGACTCCGCGACGCCCGCCACGGCCGGAGTGTGAGACCACCCGGTGTTGCGCCTACGAAGGCTGCAAGCGCACCTTCACGACCACCACTCCCTCAAGGCGCTACTGCTGCGACTCGTGCCGCATGAAGGCTTTCCAGACTCGCAGCCGCACTGTTCCACCGGCTGCGAGCGCCTGTTGACGGCGGACGGCGGCTCTGCTTCTGGCCGCGCTGCGTTCGCAGGCGCCAGCAGCACCCTCGACAAGCGGCACGAAAGGACGTCGTGAGCGACCGAGGCAAGGTCAAAGGCACATTGGCGGCCATCCATCCCACAGGGCGCCGCCGTTTGAGCTTCAGGGAGGTCGTCGACTGCGGTCAGCCAGCGGTGTACCGGCAGTTCGGCGACTCGCTGCTGTTTGTGGACGGCACGTTGTTCGACGTGCTCACGCCGGCATCGCCGCTCAAGCTCGGGCTGAAACTGCCGCCCAAAGACCCCCACTTCGCGCGCCGCGTCGTCGGTATCGCAGCGACGGCGGCGCCAACGGCCCCTCAGGCGCTCACAGGGCGGCGTAGGTGCTTGACCAAGCGAATGACCGTGCCCTCGGCAGTCGACCTCAAGGTGACCTCATCCATGAGGCCACGAACCAAGAGCAGACCGAGATCAGTGGTGTCGTCGCCGATGTCGGTCTGCTTGTCCGCCAAGCGCTCGTCATGGAGCCCCGTACCCGAGTCAGACACGGTCAGGTAGATGTCCAGCCCGACGGTGCTTAACGTGATCGTGATCTCCTCACCTGATGCGCCGTGCAAGATCGCGGCGTTGAGCGCCTCCTCGGCGGCCTGGACGATCTCTTCGCTTGCCCGCTTGGGTATACCTTCCTCGGCCAGTACGGTGCGCAACCAGGCCCGCAGGGTGGCAGCCGAGGAGCTCTGGGGCGCGAGCGTCAAAGTGGAGAGTGCCATGGCGCCTTAGACCGCGGGGTCGGTTTGCCACGAGGGACCGCTCGAGGAGCCCAAGCTGCGGAAGCGGCTCACGGTGCCTCCTTACACAATCCGCAGGTGCAGCCGTCCTCGTGATTCCACGTGACGAGCAACTCTTCTGCTTGCGGCCCCAGAGCAGGAGACATCAGGTGCGCGTACAACACTCGACCGTCTGCCTCGCTGCGGGTCCAGAAGCCGAAATGGGCCCTGTCCGGGTTGAAGACCCGAAACTCACCGGTGGCGTCGTTCCAAGCGTAGCGTCCGGCACGCCTCACGTCCGTTACGTCGACCTTTCTGCTCACCTGTTCCTCTCGTGGCGTTTCGCTGAGAACCTGCGCTCATCTTAGCGATAAGCGCAGGGGGGGGCTCGACCGGGCCGACCAGATGCGCATCGGCCGCGTGCACACCTACGAGACCGCGCAAACGCGTCCCTAGGCTGCCGCCCCGTTGTGGCGAGCATGCTAGTGCTCGAGTTCCCCTACGACGTGATGGAGGACCTAGTGGCCTGCGACGAGCAGCTTTCGTCGCTTGTCGCCGTCGTGCGCCGGCACCTGAGGGTCGGCCCTGGAGTCGATCGCGGACGCCAAGCGGCCCGACTCTCCGAGCCCGATGCGGCCGGCTAGGGGTTCGGCTGCTCCACCTGGCCCACGAGGCGCCGCCACTCGTCGTTCAGCAACCGCTGGGTCTCCTCGGCGGTCTCTTCATCGCTGGCGACCTCGGCAGAGCGCATCAATACGGGCAGCGTGGCAGGCGGCAGCAGACCGAGCTCGACGAGGCGCTCGCCGCCGCCGATAGCGTGCTCTGCGCAGAAACGCTCGAACCCCAACCGTACGCCCTTCAGTGCGGCCAGGCGCTCCCGCTTGCGCTCCTCGGCGTGGACCACTCGCGCCTCGACCTCGGCGATCTTCTCGGCGTAGGCACCCCACAACGGGTGGTCGACTGCAAACTCCTCGCCGCTGGCATCGACGATGAACTTCACGCCGTCGTCGAAGTGGAACTGGGCCTGCGCGTAGCACTCGCAGCGCACCTCCTCCTTCTCATACTCGCGATAGGCATCTGAGATGAGGAAGAAGTAGAGGTGCAGGACCGCGTCTGTGGCGGCGGGATTGGGGTCGGGCTCGGGCATGGCAGGGAGGCTACCTGCTCTTGCGCGGCTCTACAACCGGGCCCAGTGGACGCGCAGACACTAGCGGAGCACGAGCGAAGGATTCGCCGTCCGCATACTGCGGTAATTGCACGTATGAAGACGACTCGTCTTCGTCTTGCTTTCGCAGGAGCACGCGACAGGCCGAGACAAAGGTCCGCACGAGAGGTAGACATGACCACCAACCTGAAATGGCTGAAGAGCACCAAGGGCACTCCCTTCATGGGGATCGGCTCACTGGAAGCCGATATCCTCGCCATCATCTGGGAGCACAAACAGGTCACGGTGCGCGACGTCTATGAGACCCTGCGCACACAGCGCCAGATCGCCTACACGACCGTCATGACGGTCATGGGCAACCTGGTCAAGAAGGGCTTGCTCATCCAGGACCGCTCTGCCATCGCCTACGTCTACAAGCCGGCGATCCCTGGCGACCAAGTGGCCGATGCGATCCTGGACAGTCTGGTCGAGCGCCTTTTCCTCGGGCGCACGAACCTTGCCCTCTCGCACCTGCTCGGGCTCAATGGCGATCTCGACTCCGCACAGGAAGAGGAGCTTCGCAGATACGCCGAGGAGCACTTCGCCGCCTGAGCGCGCGACGACAGGCGGGAGCCCAGCCTGCGGATGCCATCGGGAGGGTACACCGCCAAGCGCGCCGGCAGTATCAGGCGATCACCGAGATCAGTCAGCAGCGCCAGCGTACTCGCGTTCGTCGACTTCGAAGATACCGTGGGCAAGCACAGACTGGCAGGCGGCGACGACCACCTCGTCGTAGCGCACGCCGCTTCCGGCCTCGACCTCCGCCAGCGCCGCATCGGTGCCGAGTGCGGCGCGGTAAGGCCGATTCGATGCCATTGCCTCGACTACGTCGGCGACCGCGAGAATGCGAGCTTCGAGCAAGATGTCGGCGCCGCGCAGTCCCTGCGGATAGCCCGACCCGTCGAGGCGTTCATGGTGCTGACGCACGACCTCGGCGACCGGCCAGGGAAAGTCGATGGGACGCAGGATCTCGTAGCCGGTCTGGGCGTGCTGCTTGATCACCGCGAACTCCACCTCCGATAGACGGCCAGGCTTGTTGAGGGTCTCGGCCGGCACGGCGATCTTGCCGACGTCGTGAACCTGACCCGCCACCCGTACGCCGGCCACGGTGTCATCGTCGAGCCCCATCTGCCCGGCGATCGCCGCACCGAGCTCGCCGACGCGCTGCTGGTGACCTGCCGTGTAGGGATCGCGTAGCTCGACGATGCCGGCGATCACGGCGATGGTCTGCTCACTGAGGGTTCGCACCTGCGCAAGACTGTCGATGAGCCGCTGTTCGGCCTGTTTGAGCTCGCTGATATTGCTGACGACGTGGATGCCACCGGCGAAGCTGCCGGCCGCATCGACGACCGGCTGGAAGGCCACGCGCAGCCAGCGGCCATCCTGGCGCAGCACGCTCGTCTCAGCCTTCCCCGACTCTCGCGCGCGTCGATGTGGGCAGTCAGCGGCGAAGTCGTGGGTGCCGTGAAACGCTTCGTAACAGTGGCTACCGATCACGTCGTCGACCGCCCGACCGGCGAGCCCTGCGGTCGACCGGTTGCAGCGCCGCACGATGCCGGCGGCGTCAAGGACGGCCACAGAGTCGGGCATCGCGTCAAAGGTCTGACGCCACTCTGTAGCCGCGGCCGAGAGCCTCTCATCGGCCTCGTGCTGGTCGGTTATGTCTTGGATGAAACCTTCGAGCATGCGCACGCCGCCGCTGCCATCTATGACTGCTACGCCACGCTCCCACACCCATCTGGGCTCGGCGGCGGCCGTGACGATGCGGTACGTACAGGTCCACGGACGGCCGGACTCGGTCGCCGTCTGGATGTCTTCCCAGAGCTTGGAGCGGTCTTCGGGCAACACCAGATCGCCGTAGGAGATGACGGCATTGCCTATGAGCGCCTCCGGCGCATACCCGGTGAGCCCCTCGCTACCGGCGCTCACCAGCTGCATGGTCCACTGCTCGTCGTTGGCGCACTTATAGGCCATCCCGGGAAGGTTGCCCATCAGTGCGCCGAGCTCGGATTCGGCGCGTCGCAAGCGGAGTGACACCCAGGCCATGCTCTCGCCGACCACGATGCAGGTGATGCCCACGAAGATCACCGAGCTCAGCGCCACGGCCGAGGCCTGGTGGGTCGGAAACAGCGGCGCGACGTAGGCGACGACAAAGGGCGCCAGCATCCAAAGCGAGGTGCCCGGCCTGTGGCAGATGCCGATCCAGGCGAAAATGACTATGAAGAAGGCGCTCCACTCCCACGGACTCTGTCCGCTCGCTATGTTGCTCAGGGCGATGCACAGCAGGCCCACCGGGACCAGCCACAGCGTGCCTCGGATCGACCAGCGCCGCCACGGCAGGAACCAGCTCACCACACCCGCCAGCAAAGCGCCCACACCGATGGCCGCGGTCACCCAGGTGCTGACGCCGGCCACCGCGGGCTGCAACGCAGTAAGGAGATCGACGACGCCACCGATGAGGAAGATCAGCGCCGCAGAGCGTGCGGCGAAGGTGACCGAAACCCCCGAGCGACCCTCACCGCTCCAGGCGCTCTGGAGCCCGCCCCAAGTCCGCGTCAACAGATCCGATGTCAACAACTTCACCGCGGCCTCACAGTAGAGCAGGCTTGAAGGCGGGCAGGAGCCAGTCTGGCAAGCGACGCACCTGGACATCGAGTCTCGTGATGAGCGACGACATGCAACGGGTATCGGCAGATGTGAGCCGGGCCACAACCGCGACGGCAACCAAGCAGAGACGCTGGAGTCCCACGAGAACATCGCGGCTCCGGTAACCGCCCGGAAGATGGTGTCTGCGCGTGGCATTTGGACGGTAACGCCACATCGACCGACCCCGGACACAGGTTATGGAGGCCCGTGCGTCCTCCATAACCCCCCACTTTGCCGACGAGACCCTGACGCCTATGCCGCCGGCCACGGACGCCTCACTCACACGGCGCGCTGGAGCTGCCTACGCGTAGCCCTGCATCCAGAGCAGAACCTGTCCGCCGGACCTAGCGAACCCTCTGCCCGTCACCGCCCCGCCTTGACCGATGTCAGCGCGAACCGCGTGGTCTGCACACGTCGCACGGGCAGTGCAGCGCGTGCCGCCAGCCGTATTCGATACCGACGGCGCGGCGCGCGAAGTGGGGGTCATCGGGCGGCAGTTTCAGCCCGAGCTTGATCGGCGATCCTGGCGTGCGCACGTCGAACAACGTGCCGTCCACAAACAGAAGCGAGTCGCCGAACTGCCGGTACACAGCTGGTTGACCGGAACCGACGACTTCCCTGAAGCTCAAACGGCGGCGCCCTGTAGGATCGATGGTCGCCAGCGCTCCTTTTACCTTACGTCCGTCGCTCACGACGTCCTTTCGTGCTGCCTGTCGAAGGTGCTGCCTAGGTTGTCCGGCAAATGGCGCTGTCTTCGCGGGATTACGATCACACCGGCGGCGCGGCCTTGCTGTGGTCAAAGGACCGCCGCAAGAGCCATCCGCCGCCACACTTAGAACACCGAAGGCGCGCGGCTGCCCATCGCCAGATTTTCCGCCGACAACACAGCTGATCGCTCTGGCGGTTCTCCTAGTCGTCTTGGCCACGATGGCCGAGGCGCGTTACATCTGAGAGAGCCTTCCCGGTTCGGTGCCCGGACAGGGGAGTCTGTTGAGGCGGCAGGGCGTCATAGCTGGGCGCGCTCGCGGAGTCCGCACAGAGCCCACAGCGGCACTGGTCTGCGTGGTACCAGCCAGCGACCAGGGTGTGATCTCCTTCTCGTAAGCTGGACTGTCGAACGCCCAGCACGCCCCGGTAACCACCGGCGGCCGGCGGTTCCATCGGCACCGCACGGAACAGTCCACCGTCGATGAGAAGGTAGCCCAGCGGGTGCCACGCGAAGTGCGGAGAACCACGGACCTGAGAGAACGTGAGGGTTTGAGCCATGGGGCGCCTCCTGCCAGTAGGATTCGGCTGCATTCCTGGCTCGTCTGATAACGAGTAGGGGGGCACTCAAAACTACGCTTCTCCGGGCAGGAGTCAAGGCAGACCGCTGTCGATCACGCAGTCATCGACTGCAATCAGACTGAAGGATCACCGACTGAGGCATTCGCGCCCGCCTCATGATCTGCGCAGAGGTTGGCGGTCCGCCACCCAAGGGAGCGGGCCTACGCGCGCATGCTCAGGTCAGCCACACCTGTACGGTCCCCAATCCCGCTGCACAAGGCGCTTACGCCACCATGCTGCCGACGGAAGTACTCGCGGCGCGCTGATCTCGAAGATAGGCGGCCCGCCGCCTACGGGGTCTGTTGAGGCGGCGGGCCAAGGAGGGCCCCTTGGCCGGAGGGACCTGGCTGCGGAACGAAGGGGGCGTCCCGCGTTGGATGCCTTTCACACTGTGCCACTCGATTGTGAAGCGAGTGTGAGCATCTCTTGAGAACCTCATGCCCATCCGCCGGGCGACGATGATATCGCGCACGTGTGCGAGACCTGTGGTGCCTCAACAACCCCTGCACATCGTCGGGTTTGCCGACGCGGCGCCGACCCATATACTGCCAGCCATGGACTCCTCCCTCACTCGACGCACCGACGCCCCGGAGCGATCGGTCGATCAACGTCGAGAGTCACTGGCGCTCGCCAACGAGGTGCGCATGCAACGGGCGGCGCCCAAAGCTCAGCTGAAGCGCAGCGAGCTGTCGATTGTTACCCTCATCAGTGAAGCCGCCGCAGTACTTGGCCACGGCTAGGATCAGGGAGCTGCTCCTGGCCTGTCCAGGCTATGGGCGCCTGTCTCTTATGGCGGCGCTTTTTGCCTTGGCGGTCTACGGGAGCATTGTGCTCTACGAGTGTGTCGCCTTGGCGCATCTGGCGTAGCAGTCGTTAGGTAGCCGTGGTCACCGGGCCAGGCTCCCGGTTTTCGTCCCCTCGGTCTTTGGCGTGGCGGCCTGTCTTTACTTGCCGAGCGCCTCGATGAGATCGCGACACTGACGCTCATTGAGGCCGGCGATCGTCTTTCGGGGGCTCACCTGGCAGCGCTTGAGGAGTCGGTCTACCTTGACGCAGCCATAGCGACGGTCTTCCCCTCGATAGCTGCCACACGGACAGCTTCGGGTCTTAAGGCAGACTCCACCGACCAAAAGATGCCGAGTTCACAGACCACCTGACCTGCAAGCAATCATATCGCCTGAACAGCGCCGCCTGGTGGGAGACGCAGTCAAGTCGGAACCCACCCATGGCTAGTCTTAAGCGGCTCGAGGAAGGGCCCTCGCCTATGAACACGCCGCGAGCGCTCTCAGGCAAGGACGCTTATCGCCTGCGCAGCGTATTGGAACTGTAGACTGCAGGCCCTTTACTGTTCGTCGAGGTCATCCCAGCGGAGGATCGTCATGGCCAAGCAGAAGTGGAGCGACCTGAGCAAGGGAAGGCGCAGGCTGATCATTGTCGCGGGAGCCGCCGAAGCCGCCCTCAAGGTGGCGATGCTCATCGACCTCAAGCGTCGGCCGGCAGACCAGATCAGAGGTTCGAAGTGGCTCTGGGCGCCGCTTGCCTTCATCAACCTGATGGGGCCGCTTTCGTACTTCGCCGTCGGACGGCGCCGACAGGGCGAGCTGCACTATATGGGCCGGTGGCCGCGCTGGTGAGCGACCGAGCGCGTGGCCGCTTGGAACACGGGCCCCTTAACCTGGCGCCTCGCACCTCTAACACGGACTTAAGAATCCACCGCTAGCTTTGTGTCACCTCCCGCCAAGGGCGACGCCAAGCGCCCAGCGAGCCCCGCCTCCCAGCGGGGCTCGTGCCTTTTCTAGAGAGGCGACGTGGCCCGTCGCCGCGGCACACACCACGGCAAGCCGAGACTTCATCTCGAAGCAGGCAGTCCTGGCCCGGTCAACCACCACGCGCTCGCCAAGAACCGCCGCACAGTCAGCGGCCGGCCTGCAGCCCTCTTCCCCACTAACCGTCCCTTAACCGTCCCGCGCTAGGCTCACTGCGCCTGACATCACGGGAGGTCACATGGCAAAGACCAAAGTGCTCTTCATCTGCACCCACAACTCGGCGCGCAGCCAAATGGCCGAGGCCTTCTTGCGCACCTACGGCGGCGACATCTACGAGGCCTTCAGCGCCGGACTCTAACCGACCGAAATCGACCCGCTGACACTGCGGGCCATGAAGGAGCGTGGCATCGAGATCTCCGGCCAGCGCGCCAAGGGACTGCATGAGTACCTCGGCAAGCAGCATTTCGGCATCCTCATCACGGTCTGCGAGCGCGCCGAGCGCGAGTGCCCCGTCTTTCCCGGCGTCAGCACTCGCCTGCACTGGTCGTTTGCCGACCCCGCAGCGGTCGCCGGCAGTGAGCAGGAGCGCCTCGCTGCCTTTCGCGAGGCGCGCGACGCAATCGAGACGCGGGTGCGCGAGTGGCTCAGGGAGCGCGCCTGAGCTGCTGAGTCGCCCGCGGCGCCGTCCCGCCCGACCGTCCACGGCGACAGGTTGCGTGTGCTCTTGTAACCGTGATCTAGAATCAGACAGCGGTCTAGGAGCCCACACGGTCATCGACTTTCACACGCACGTCTTTCCCGACAGCCTGGCCACCACGGCACTTGCCAGCTTGCGCAAGCGGTCTGGTATCGCGCCCGCCTTCGATGGCACCGTCGCGGGCCTGGGCGCGGCCATGGCACGGGCCGGCGTCGCAACCAGCGTGATCCAGCCTGTGGCCAGCAAGGCAAGCCAGGTGCGCCCCATCAACGACTGGCTGGCTGCACTCGACGATCCCCGGATCGTACCGTTTGGGGCCATGCATCCCGACTTTGCCGATCCTGCGGCAGAGCTTGCCCGCCTCGCAGACCTGGGCTTTGCCGGCATCAAGCTGCACCCCGAATACCAGAGCTTTCGCCCCGACGAGGAGCGCCTCGAGCCCCTTTACAGCGCCGCGGCGAAGCACCACCTCATCGTCTTCTTTCACGCCGGCTGCGACATCACGTTGCCCAGCATGCACTCAGACCCGCAGATCTTCGCGCGCCTCCTCGACCGGTTCCCGGACCTCACCGTGGTGCTCGCCCACATGGGTGGCTGGCGGCAGTGGGACGAGGTGCTCCATCATCTGGTGGGGCGTGAGGTCTACCTGGACACCTCGTTCACGATGCCCTATCTCAGTGAGCGTCGCTTCTGCGAGATCGTCGCGGCACACGGCGCCCAGAGGATCCTTTTTGGCAGCGACGGGCCATGGGCCGATGTGACCTCGGAGGTGGCCTGTTTGGGCGGACTGCCCTTGGCCGAGGAGGCTCGCCAAGACATCCTGTGGCGCAACGCCGCTCTCCTGCTCGGTAGTCGAGCTCAGCAGAAAGGCGACCTAAGCTCGGGCGGGGCAGCCTTGCGAGCCCTGCCCAACTGAAGATCGCCCTCGTGTTCCTGCGCTGGCTCCACAAATGGCGCGAGCCCAAGACGATCCTGCCGAGTCGATCAGAGTTCCACCGCGCCTGCGATGCTCACCGTGAGTACGGGCACGGAGCTGCCACGCCGAATGCCCTCGCTGACACAGCCAAGGACCGCGCGAGTCAGAAGGTGATGCCCGTGGGTCGCCATCACGATGAGATCGCACTCCAGTTTCTCGGCTTGATCCAGGATCGTTTCCACTACTTCACCGTGACCGACGGCAGTGCGCACCTTCAGGCCCTTGTCGGCCAAGCGCGGCGCAACCTCGCCGAGCAGCGCCTCGGACTCGTCGACCTCGGCCGTCCTTGAGCCCCGGGTGTGGTAGTGGGCGACGCGCAACAGCACGATCTCAGCGCCAGTCAGCGCGGCAAGCTGCGCCACGTGGTCCAAGACCGCGGCATCGCCGGCGTCACCCAAGGGCACGAGGATGCGTCGATAGAGGATCACGGCCCTAATGCAGCCCGGCGATGAACGTGTAGATGACCATCGCACCGACGACCAAGACGAACACACGCAGCGCCCACAGGCCGACTCGGCTCCAGTGTCCGAGGCGCGCAGGCGGCAGGGTCTTGTCCATCTCGACTTCGAGCTGGTCGCGCTCCAGGTAGCCGACGAGCTCGTCGCGCGTGTCGTCCTGGGCGTCCAGGAAGGTCGCTTCTCCCCGAGGCTTCCCGGTCTGTTGAGTGTGATCGTCCATCAGTGGATGAGGTGCGTCGCCAGCAGAAACGAATCGATGCCGTAGGCGGCACCACTGACTGCCACGACCACCACCACGACGAGCGCCGCGACATTGGTCTTGCGCTTATTGGCCCATCTGCCCATGAGCTGGCGATCGTTGGCCAGCATGAGCAAGAAGACGAGGGCCACGGGCAGCAGCACGGTGGCCAGCACGTTGGCGTTCAAAGCGATCGACAGCAGGGGCACGCCGGGGATCAGGATCACGGCCCCGGCGATCAGCGCGGCGCCGATGTTGCAGGCATAGAACAAGGCCGCGCGGCGCACCGAGTAGTTGAAGCTGTGGTGCACGCCCAAAGCCTCGCCCACCGCATAGCCCGTGCTTGCCGAGATGGTGAGCAAGGCCAGGGCGCCGGCTTCGATCAGGCCCAAAGCGAACAGGGTCGCCACCAGGGCGCCGGAGACGTTGCGCAGCGCCCCCGGAAAGCCGGCCCCGGCGAGGCCCTGCACGCCACCGGCGTGGTGGCTGAAAAGCACGGCCCCCACGACCAGCGCGCCGCAGCCGAACAGGGCCGCCAGCACGCCGCCCAGGATCGTGTCGGCGCGCCCCTGCTTTAGGTCGCGCGGCGTCATGCCCTTGTCGACTGTGGCACTCTGCTGGAAGAAGATCATCCACGGCGTCACCGTGGCGCCGATCGTCGAGGCCACGAGCAGCAGGATGGTGTTGAAGCTGCCACCGGGAAACGGCCCGATGGTGACAAAGGCCCTGCCGGTCGCACTCCAGGACGGCCCGGCCAGGATGGCGGCCAGCAAAAAGAGGCCGTTAAAGACCGCCAAGCCCAAGGCGATGCGCTCCCAGCGCCAGTAGCGGTGGCCGCTCTGCGAGAAGGCCACCAGGGCAAGGCCGAAGACCACGGCCACCCAGGCCGGCAGGTGGAAGTAGGCGAGGCCGATACGCAAGGCGACGAACTCGGCCACCAGGGTGACGAGGTTGGTGAGCACCAGGTCGCCTGCGTTAAACCAGCCCCAGACACGGCCATAACGCTGGATGACGAGCTCACCGTAGCCGCGGTGGGTCACGGCGCCGACCCGCATGCACATCTCCTGGCAGACGATCGCCGCGCCGAAGGTGACCACGATGAAGGGCAGAAAGAAGCCGTAGCCGTAGGCGGCGCCGCTGCTCGCATAGGAGATCATGCTGGGACCGTCGTTCTCGCCGATCATGGCAAGCACACCGGGGCCCACAAGCAGCCAGAGCAACTGCCAGCGCCGCCCACCTTCGCGGGCCCAGAACACCCGCGAGCGATCGGCGGCACGGTCGAGGTCCTCGTGGGAGAGCTCGGGCCATTCGCCCTTCGACAGCCGCGGCGGGGCTGGCGACTTCTGCTCGACGGGCGGGGTCACTCGGTCTCTATGCTCAGCGCGGCGGCGGCCAGGCGGCCGAGACTGTGCGTGCGGCCCGCGATCGACACGGTGAACGAACCGCCGAAGGGTTCCAGGGCGAGCACTTGGACGTCATCGCCCAGCGAGATCCCGAGGTCATCGAGGTAGGCAAGCAGGTCAGCCTCAGCATCGAGGATACGCACGAGGCGGCCGCTCGTGCCCACCGGGAGACGGTCGAGCGAGATCGCATCGGCCTCGTCGATCTCGAGGTCGGCTGAGGGGATCGGGTCGCCGTGCGGGTCCCGGGCAGGGTCGCCGAGCTTCGCGGCGATGGCCTCGAGCAATCGCTCCGAGACCGCG
>CAZFJE010000074.1:0-13866 GCA_964519555.1 uncultured Thermoleophilia bacterium | reverse complement strand
CCTTGCCCTACGGTCGTCGCACGAGGGCCGGGAGCCCGCGTACGGGCGGGGCTGCGGGGGTTGGGTTCGGGGGCTCAGGCACAGACAGGATGGAGCGGGTGCAACGGGTGCCGACGGATCGGGGGCTCGGCGTCCGGCCGTCGGGACAACGTCACCCCCCACCGTCACCGTGGGCGGCGGAGACGCGCCGAAGGGGTGTTTCTTGCCTCGCTGCGAAGAGGAACGCCGCTCTTTGAGGCTCAAGCGCGAGCGGGACGAAGCCGACAGTATGTTGTACTAACCCTGCGTCGGAGGCGTTGCGTGCCATTTTGCAGACAGTGTGGCAACCTCACGGTGGAAAGCGACCAATTCTGCGCTAAATGTGGCGCCGCGATTGCAACACCGTCCGCTGTGCCCGGCGAGCCTCAGGCCAGCGAAGCCCGCCCCACCCGAAGACGACACCGCGCCATCCTCATTGGTGTCGTTGTCGTCGTACTTGCTGCCATCGCGTGTGCGCTCGTGTTTGGCATGGGACATTCGCATCATTATCGCGTTGCCCACCCGACTACCCAAACGCTTCATGGTGTCTGCTTCGGCGATGCTTCTCACGGCTGGGCAGTGGGTGACGGTGGCACAATCCTTGCCACCACCGACGGCGGCACTACCTGGGGGGCGCAAAATTCGGGTACGACAGCTCAGCTTTTTGGTGTCTGGTTCGTCGATCGCTCGCACGGCTGGGCGGTGGGCGATGACACTTCGACGACGGGTGCGAGCGTCATCTTGGTAACCACCGACGGTGGTGTAACTTGGAGCGCCCAGGACCCGGGCACGACGAGTTTCCTCAGCGGTATTTCCTTTGCCGATCCGTCTCACGGTTGGGCGGTGGGCGTGGACCCCTCGACACGCTCGAGCGTCATCTTGGGAACCACCGACGGCGGCGCCACTTGGGGCGCCCAGGACCCGGGCACGACTCCGGGCCTTAACGCCGTCACCTGCTCCGACGCTTCGCACGGCTGGGCGGTGGGCGACAACGGCACCATACTTGCCACCGCCGACGGCGGCGCTACCTGGAACGTGCAGCATGGCTTCGGCCCGGACGCGAAAGACTTGGGTACCGCAAGCACGCTCCGTGGTGTCTCTTTCGCTGATGCTTCGCACGGCTGGGCAGTGGGCGACAACGGAACCATATTTGGCACCACCGACGGCGGCGCTACCTGGAATGTGCAGAGCTCAGGTACGACTGCCCAGCTTTACAGTGTCTCTTTCGCCGATAGCTCGCATGGATGGGCCGTGGGCGCTGACAACACCACCGGCGGCGTCATCCTTTCAAGTAGCGACCGTGGCACCCATTGGACCCTCCAAAGTACAGGCACAAACGAACCCGAGGCAGTGGCCTTCGCGGATGTCAACCACGGGTGGGCGGTGGGAGATAGCGGCGTCACCATTCCCGCCACTCGACCCTAGGAAAGAACGCGCCGACCCGACGTTGCTTAGCCAGCGCGACAACCACCAAGGAAACTCATATCAACGAATGGGGCTCTTTGCCGTCGGAGTCGAGAACGAGACAGATACGACCAACCGCGAGGACAATCATGGCTCTCTGTCCGCAGTGTAGCAGTCCACCCATTACGGGGGACTTGTTCTGTCGCAAGTGCGGAACGGCGCTCGTACCGAGCGCGCCGGTCGTGCGCCCTCCGAGTCTGCAAACGAGTCGGGCAAATAGACCGCGCAAGCTGGACATGACGGGTCTCGTGAAATCCACGATATCGTCTGTCTTGGCCGTCACCCTATCTATACTCGCTGTAATTTGTCTGACATTATTTTTTTACATAAGGTCGCTTGCGACAGTACCGTCTGTGACTTCTGTTCTTGAAGGTGGGAGAAGTTCGTATCTAGATCATGGGACAGCATTATTCTTAGAATTAGTGACAATAATATTGTTCGGCTTATTTATTGCACTAGCAATTCCTGCTGTTGTGCGCACGGTTCGCTCACCAACCCATCGCCCCGTCGTGGCGACCGTGAGGAACGAGGGGGAGCCGCTCGTTGCGCGGCGCCTTCGCGACCTCGCATCGCTGCGGAGTCAAGGACTTCTTAGCGCGGACGAGTACGAAACAAAGCGAGCCGAAATCCTGGCCAACGTCTAGCTTTGTCGCTGCCACGCGAGCCGCGTCTTCGTAGCGCGTCGATTGGCCTTCACCCTGCACCGCGCACCGCAGACCTTGGCTAGCTTCGACACTGTGGATTTCACCAACTGCACCTTCGACAGTCGACCGATCAGTGACTTCGACTGGAACCAGATCGATATGGTACCTGCGCGTGAGGTAATCGGGACGGCAGGTCGCCAGATCAGACGCCTTACCCATGCGGGCGTCACCGACGACCTCTGCGGTGGCGATGGCAGAGACGTGAAGGGTGAGATTGCGCTGCGCCCCCCAAGGCATCGGAAAGTCAGTTCGCTCGAGACCGAGCACGTACCGCTCGCTGGCGGCATCTGTTGCTGCAATACCTTTGACGCCTGCTGACCATCGGCTCCCCGCAGACTGGGCACTGCCGCGGCTGGGCTGACATCGCTTCGATGTAGACGCGCAACGCCGCAAGGTGCGTCTCAGGCAGCTGAAAACCGCGCCTCGTAAGCTCCGCCCGCGCGTGTTCGATGGCGACCACCCAGAGGGCGTCTTCGTTGTTAGTACGCGGCTGCGCCGTCCCGGCTCGAATCCTCTTGAGTGTGCTCGGATGTAGCCCGGTCGCTGTGGCCAACACCGACAGCGGCATCGTGGCAAGCACCGGCAGCACGAACTCGCAAAAGTCGCTGTGGCGCGGATCGTCGAACTCGCTGAGCGCCTCTTCCTCATCGTGCAGCAGGCCTTGCTGCGCTTCCTCGAGGCGGTTTGACTCCTTACCGACATAGATGAACTTGAGAGCCTCAATCGACCGCCTACCTAGCAGACCGGATGTCTCCCGGCCGCAAGTCTGTCCGTCCGGCGCAGTGCTTTTGTACTCCGGCCGGTAGCGGTAGTCCTCAAGCATCTCGCCGTAGGTGAGGATGCGGGCCTGGCCGGCAAGGTCGGACGAACTTCCGATGGTCACGCGGTACGGCTTGCCGTCGTAGCGGTTGAACCAGGTGACCTTGAGCGCCTCGCGCGGCTTGCGCGTGTAGCGCGTGACCAGATGGAAGTGGTGAGGGTCGGTCACCTCGAGCGGATAGCCGAAATCCTCGATCCGCGCCGAGAGCATGAAGTTGAAGGGCTTCACGCGCTCGCGGTAGGTGGGCTTGACCGTGTTCATGCCCCCGAAGGGCTCGAGCACCGCAGGGCTTGAGATCGTGATGCGAACAAGGGCCGGCTCGTGCCACCACGAAGGCGACTTGGCGGCCCGCAAGGTCACTTCCTTGGCGAGGATGTCGTGCCAGGCTTCCTTGATCCAGTTGGGCTTGCTCTTGCCATCGGCTGCAGCGCCGTCTTCGATGCGGTTGCCCTCGTCGGGGTCGTAAGGGTTGAGCAGGTGGCCGAGGCCGTGCTCGGAGGCCTTGGGCATTGACAGCTCTCCCCGTTTGTCTTTGTAGAAGAGCACATAGCGCTTGGCGCTGATCGCGTAGCAGAACAGCGGCACGCGCCGCCCCTTGTCGTCGAAGTTCTCCCTTTCGATCTTAACGAGGGCTGGCACGGCGCTTCGGTCGTAGGGGTTGAGCCGGTTAAACTGCTCGCGGATCTCGTCGACCTCATCCCAGCCTAAGGCGAGCACGGCCGGTTTGCCCTCGTCGGTCAGATGCGGTCCGCCGGGGCATTCGATGAGGTGGGGCTCCTCGTCTGCCACAATCGCCATGGAATCGGTGTCGCAAAAGACGTAGCTACCACCGCGCTCTGTGACGCGGGCCTCGAGCAAGGCCAGCATGAGGCGCGCCGCCGAGGTGATGAAGGCGGCAAGCGGCGGGAAGCAGTACTCGCCCGGCAGCTCGGGGGCGTGCGTCTTTGCGGCGAAACTCTCGCCCTCGGTGTCCCAGACACGCACCGACTCGGTGCGCTTGCCGGTCAGCTCGTGACGCACGAACTCGGCAAAGACGCCGTAGCTTGTCGAGTTGGCGAGCACCTTGAGGAAACCCTCCAGCGGATCGTTCTCACGGCCGTCGGCCTTGGCCTTCGCGCGCACGCGCTGGCGCTCTTCGATGACTGTGCAAAAGAAGTCGGTCTTGGTTGGATCAACCGCAATCGAGCCGCGCAGCTCGACCGCCGAGAGGCTGGACTGTTTGCCGACCGGCACGAGGTTCCAAGCCTCGAGCACCTCGGGCACCTTGCCGCCTAGGATCTTCGCGGCGATGAGGTCGGGCAGGGCGAGCCACAGCGGCTTCTCGCTTGTCAGGTAGTTGATGCCGATCTGCCAGCCTTGGCCCTGGCGCTCCTTATTGCGTGCCTTGGCGGAGGCGGGGACGCGGCGACGGTCGTAGCGGGCGCGGGTAGACAGGGGCTGACCTGAAGGCCGCACCTTGACGAGCACACGCAGCTGCGGCCACAGCTCGGGAGCAAAGCAGTCGTCGATAGTTACGCGGGCAAGCAGCTCCTGAACCTCGCGTGTGGCGTCGAGAACCTCGATGCGCTTCGCGGTGAGCAGCCGCCAGTTGTCCATAAGGGCATTGACGGACGGGTACATGCTCGTGAAGTCGGTATACGCGACCGGCACGGGCAGGCGACGCAGGCGACAGTCGGCCCGCCCGCCAAAGTAGGCCTGCATGGCATAGCCGAGCACGTCCTTACGAAAGTCAGACTGGCGGTTGAGTACCGGAGCGATACCGAGGGCGCGCAGGTAGGCCTTGCCGAGCGAAGCCGGCGAGTAGGCCTGCGTGGGCTGCAGGTCGACCGGGTGGCGGTAGTACTCGGCAAGTGTCTTTTCAAGCAGCTCGGTTGTGGCCAGCACGTCGCGGCGGTTGTAGTCGATGTACTCGGGTGTGATCTCGCCGTGCTTGTTGGGCTTGGTCTTACCGTGTTCAACGCCGAAGGCCTCACACGCCGACTCCAGAGTGTGGCCCTTGTCGGTGAGCACGAAGCCCAGCGTGCGCAGGTCGAGGAAGTTGCCGCGAAAGATGTAGCCCTCTGCGGGCTCGGTCTCGCCCTCGGGGATCGTGTCGATCTCGTCGGGTGAGAAGGTGCCGGCGAAGCCTTTGAGCGCACGCTTGCTGTCGATTGACTTAACGACGATGCGGGGCTTGAAGCGGTTCTCGCGCCAGACGCCGTCCTTTTCGTACTCAAAGACGGCCAGCGAGAATCCACCCGCGAATGCCTTGCGTGCCGCCGACCAGTCGACGGCCAGGCGAGAGAGATCGAAGGGCAGGTTGAAGCCGGCGACCAAAGCCCTGCTTTCGTAGACCGCCGGATAGAACATCTCCGTGAGAAACTCGCGGCGGGAGTAGAACCTGAGCGCGACCGGCAGGCCGTGGCTGTAGGTGGGATCGAGCGCCGCCGGGTGGCTTGCCCGGTAGTCCTGCAGGACGGTAAAGCGTTCGGCGTTCTCATCGGGCAGCTCGTCGGCGTAGATCAGGCCCTCTTCGACCGTGGAGAGAGTCGGCGTATTGCCCTGCCAGCGGATACGCACGTAGCGATACGACCCGAAGAGCAGCGCCTGAGCGGCGTCGATGGTGGTCTCCGTGTCGAAAATAAGAACGTGGCGCGGCTTGAAGCCCTTGCGCGACCTACTGGTAGAGCGCCGCGCCCCGGCGCTTGGTTCGCCGTAGGCGCGCAGGGCGATCTTTTCGAGGCTCATGGGCGGATGTCGCGGGCGCTGACAGACATGTCCCGGAGTCTAACCGATAGGCGACATCCGTCATTCTCGGCCCGAGCCTCGACAGGAAGCGCCCGCTTGCCAGCAGAAGGTACCTCGCCTCGTCTTCGGCGGACCGCTCTGCGGACCTGAAGTCGAAGCCGTCAGTGAGCTGATCCTCGGTCACCTCGGCGTGGCAGTTACGGCACAGAGAGGCGGTGAGCGTGTCGTCTGTTACCCAGCCAAGAAGGTGGTGCTCCTCAAGGAAGCGCCGGTCCACCTGCTTCAGTCCTGTGAGGCAACGATGGTAACCGCACAGAATGCACGCAGCGTCCTCGCCGAGCTTGCGTGCACGACGCGACCGGCGGCGGTCGTTCTTGGCGGGATCTTTCTCCACGGTTCCTCGGTTTAGTCCTCGTAGATCGACTCGTACTCGAACTGACCGACCCGCTCGAGTTCCTCGAGGGCGGCGGGATCGGTCTCAAGCCGCCTGCCGTCGACCGTCTTGTTACGGAATCGCCTCAGGCCCGCCTCGTCGCCGGTGGCCAGGAAGCGCTTCACCGCCGTGTGGTGGACGGAGATAAGCGAGGCTTGACCCGAGCTGCGCACGCCGACCTCGACGACGCCGTCGGTTGTGATCGCCACCATCCGCCGGTAGAGACGATTGGGCTTGGCGGCGTAGCGACCGCTGGGTTTACGTTCCAGGGCAGGTTCGGCCCACTTGTGAACGTTGCCCACCGTGGTGCCCTCAAGCCGAGCCGCCTTGGCCAGCGAGATACGCTCCCGCGCCATACGTGAGGTGACAGCCAGGGCTCGTGAGCGCGCCTGTCGCTC
Source organism: uncultured Thermoleophilia bacterium (assembly GCA_964519555.1). Classification (GTDB taxonomy): domain Bacteria; phylum Actinomycetota; class Thermoleophilia; order UBA2241; family UBA2241; genus Bog-752. The sequence continues at coordinate 7,302 of CAZFJE010000074.1, read as the reverse complement.
CGAGGTTGCCAGGTTCCCATGGCTTTTGGGGCCGACCTTCTTGCCACTGGTCCGCACCAGCCGGCTGCGCGTGGCGTGGCCCTTCAGTTGGGCGAGTGCATTCTCATACTGCCGCTTTGAGGCAAACTCGCGACCTGCGAAGCGACCTCTGGTCGGACGATACGGCCCGCTCTTGTACCTTTCTGACACGGCTTTCTCCCTCCAAAAGTACTGAGGCTCAGGGCCTCGCTGCAGATGCCGAACGGTCGCCTGTGGCGCGCTGGGCGGCCACCTCGGCGAAGCTGAGGCCACTCTCCTGCAGGGTCGCCTGCTTGCCGCTGAAGCGCTGCCAGCGCAGCACCGCCTGGTCGACAAAGAGCGGGGCAAGCTCGACGGCATAGCAGCGCCGGCCGGTCATCTCGCTGGCGACTATGGCGGTGCCCGAGCCGGCGAAGGGTTCGTAGAGCAGCTCGCCGGGCTGGGTGTGGTAGGCAATCGTCCGGCGAATGAGCTCGACGGCCTTGACCGTGGGATGGCTCGAGATCGTGGCCTCGTTGCCCTCGGTCGAGGCGACGGTCCAGACGGCGGCGGCGTTGGCCGGCGGACGACGCTCGGCCTCCGGCTGGCGGCCCGCGATCCAGCCGACCAGGCAGGGCTCGTAGTCGTACATGTACCAGCTACGACCGAGCACGATCCGGCTCTTGTGCCAGATCACAACTTGGTGTGCAAGCAGGCCGTTCGCCCGCCAAGCGGCCAGCACGGTCTCGAAGCGCATCATGGCGAAGAACTGGTAGATGGTCGGACGCTCAGTGAGTGCCTCGGCCAGGGCGCTGCCCAGGTAGGCGCTGTAGAAATCCTCGGCGCTACGCTGGTCGACGTAGGCATCCCAGTGCTTGGTCTGAGTCTCCGGGTCTGAGTGTTCGCCGTTGTGCCGCCAGGACTGCGGGTGGTTGCCGCCGTCGTAGTCGACCAGATAGGGAGGGTCGGTGGCCATCAGCACGGCCCGCTCGCCGGCCATCAGACGGTCCACCAGCGCTGCGTCGGTGGCATCGCCGCAAGCAAGTCGATGCTCGCCAAGTATCCAGAGGTCACCGAGCTCGCTGGTAACCTGCTCCGGCGCTTGGGGTGCTGCGTCGGGATCGACCAGGCCTGTGGTGCAGCGTCCGGCCTCCTCGCGACGCACATCCTGGTAGGCGGCGTTGATCGTGATCTCGCCGGCATCCAGGGCGCTCAGCTGTTTGGCTGCGACCTCGCTGCCCTGCTGGGCAGCCTTGTAGACGCTGCGCACCTTGGCAAAGCTACGCGCCTTCATGCCGACTGCGGCGGCGACCTTGTCACGGGTCTCGCCGGCCTCACTGCCGGCAATGTTGCCGGCAGTGTCTGCCGAACGCCCCGGGGCGGTGCCGCCGTGATGACGCCGACGCTGCTCGGCCCGCTCGCGCTCGATTGTCTCGAGCTGGTCGGCCTCACGCATGCGTTGGCTGTAGCTCTTGACGCGCTGGCGGTTGTGTTCGATGAGGGCCGTGTGCTCGTCAAGGGGGTCGTCAAAGCTCACGACTGTGGCCGGCACACTGGCAAGGCCGGCGGCCTGGGCTGCCCGCCAGCGGCGGTGACCAGAGACGATGGTGCCGTCCTCAAGGACCGAGAGTGGCTCGAGGACGCCGTGCTGTGCGATGCTGGCAGCCAGCTCGAGGTCGACCGCTTCGTCTCCGTAGATGGCCAGGCTTAGCGGGTGAGGCTGCAGGCTGCCCGTGGCGACCATGGCCGGCTGGCCGGTCGGCCTGGGGGGAGCCTGCTCGCCCGATTGCGCCTCGTGGTGAGGTCTGCGTTCGTCGGTTTCCATACGTCACCTCTACGCTTGTCTTCTGCTTGCGCTAAACGTAGAGGAGGCGATTTTGCGGCACCAAAGCGACGCTGAGATGCACGGTCTAAAGTAATGATGTATAGTCGGTCCATGGCTGACGGTCACACGCAGCAGGAGCTGGTTCGCCTCGTTGCAAAGCGCGGCTACCGCGTGAGCGACGTGCAGTTCGCCAGGTGGCACCGCGAGGGGTTGCTGCCGGCACCCGATCGTCAGTGGCTAGGCAAGAAACACGGCAGCGGAAAGTTCATCTACCCAGCTGAAGCGGCTGACCGCCTCCTGCGCATCTGCGAGTTGCGCCAGGAGAAGCGCACCCGCCGTCACGACCTACTTGCGTGGTATCTGTGGTGGGAGCGCTGCCATGTGCCGATGGCCACCGTTCGCGGCTTCCTCGAAGAGGTGGCTCGGCGCGTCGACAGTGGAGCCGATGCCCTTCGCACAAAGTCACCGGACGAGCTGCAGCCGGCCGTCGAGGCCGGGTATAGCGAGGACGTGCGGCTTGCACCCAGCGAAGCGCTTGCCTCCCGAGCCAGACGGCGGGTCGGCAAGGGTGGGTTGCCGAGCTTCATGGCATCCCTGCTGGCACCGCCCGTGAGCGACGGCACTTCCTCTGGGCTCGTCGAAGGGCTCGGCCTGCAGTTTCTCTTCGGTGTGCTGCTTGGCCAAAAGGCCTTGGGCAGCGGCGACGTGGTCGAAGTCAGCGAGGTTGCCCGAAGTGTGCTGTCTGGTTGCTACTCGGAGCGCCTAGCGGCGCTCGCAGATGACGACCTCTGCCGCTGTCGCGACCACGTCCAGCAGGTGCTCGTGGAAGTCGGCCAAATCGGCTTCGTGGCGCGGCAAGCGGGCGGCAAGAGTGCCGAGAGTCTTTTCGCGGCACTGCAGCCGAGCGATGCTGTCGACCAGGCGCGCTGGTTGCTTGTCTTGGAGCCGCTCTTCGACGATCCAGCCTTCAGGGGACCACGGCCCGTGCCGGGGACCCGTACGGTGCTTGACCTCGCGCCGCTCATCGGCATCCTTGAGCAGCTCATGGCCGAAGTCCCCGAGATCGTCGAAGACGAGACGCTCACGCCTGCCAGGCTGAAGTCGACCCTCCACGACGCGGATCAATTCAAGCGTCTGCTGGTCGCTGTCCAGATGTTCGCCCGGGAGGACCCCGAGAGGGTCGGTGGCTTTCTTGTCACTCATCCCGAGGCTAGGGCCCTGCTCTTCCCCGACGGACTACCAGGAGACTCGACCTAGCAGACAAGTGCCCCCGCGACCGTGGCTGCGGTCCGGGGGCGTGGCACTCGGAAGAAAGGGTTTCCGAAATGCAGAGCTATGTTAGCGCAACCTTCCAAAGCCTCGACTGCGCGGGCGGTGTCTGCGTGGTCGACGGCTACGGCGTCCAGGTTCGGGTTCGCAATCGCAGCCTGATTGTCTCCGATGGCATCGGGCGTTTTCGTCGCGAGCGCAGCTTCGCGAAAGCACTTGTCGGCATAAAGCGGCTAATTATTGTCGGCCACGAGGGCGCAATTAGCCTCGAGGCGCTGCGCTGGTTAACCGACGCCGGAATCGCATTTCTGCAGATCGACCGTGATGGCGAGGTAATTGCGGCCTCCGCCAATTATGGGCTAAACGATCCGCGCCTACGTCGCGCGCTGGCGCTCGCCCCGACAAATACCGCTGGCCTCAAAATAGCGCGCTATGTGCTTTGCGCGAAGCTAGCCGGTCAGGAAATTAATCTATCGCGGTCGATATTCCCGGATAATGCTGCCGCCGAATTAACCGCCGCGAGGATAATGGCCGATAATGCCGCTTCTTTGCCGGAAATGCTTACGGCCGAATCGACGGGCGCTGCGGCGTATTGGGGAGTCTGGCGAGACATCACGCTGCGCTTTGCCAAGAAAGACGAGAAATCAACTCCTGAGCATTGGCGTAATTTCGGGCAGCGTGGCTCGCCGATTACCGGGTCGCCGCGTCGCGCAGCTAATCCCGCAAATGCGATGCTCAATTACCTCTACGCATTGCTTGAGGCAGAGACGCGCTTTGCCTGTTTAGCCTGCGGGCTCGATCCGGGGTTAGGAGTATTTCACGCGGACCAGAAATCCCGCGACTCATTAGTGCTCGACCTAATGGAAACGGTGCGCCCGCAGGTCGACGCCTATCTACTCGACTTGCTCGCGGCACGCACCTTTACCGCTAAAGACTTTGTTGAGACCAGAAAAGGTGTCTGCCGCGTACTTGCGCCCCTGACGCACACCCTCGCGGAGACGACTACTCAATGGGCGCGCGCTATTGCGCCGGTCGTCGAGAACGTCGCGGGCATGCTCGCCTCGAAGTCTCCATCGCGGATCGAACGCCTACCGACGCCGCTAACTCAGGCAAACCGCAGCAGCGGGCGCGACACCGTGCGCCGCAAGCCGACGAGACCGATATCCTCGCAGACGCGCAGACCGGCCGCGACCTGCGCAACTTGCGGCGGACCTTTGCCGAACAGCGAGCGCCAATTCTGTGACGACTGCTTGCCCGGCGAACGGCAACAACTGGAAATAGCATTCGTGGCGTCGGGGGTTGCCGCGCTTGCCAAGATGCGCGCGGAGGGTCGCGAACCGATGGATAGCGCGGAAGTGCGGCGCAAACTCGGTGAGGCCACCGCACAACGGCGACGCGAGGAAATCGAATGGGATCGAACCCACGACAAGCCGGACCCGGCTGTATTCAGGCGCGAGATACTGCCGCTGCTTGAGGGTGTGTCGCTGCGCAAGATGAAGGCGGCGACGGGGCTGTCGCTGACGATGTGTGCAAGGGTTCGGCGGGGGTACATTCCGCACCCGAGACATTGGGAAAAGCTGCGAGGCCTCGCAGAGGCCGCAACCCCTTGAGAGCCGCGCACGTTCCTTTCGTCTGTCTCGCCACGGTGATAGCGTTCACCCCGTGGGCAACCTGCTCTATTACGGCGACAATCTCGACATCTTGCGGCGCTATGTAGCCGACGAATCTGTCGACCTCGTCTATCTCGACCCGCCGTTCAACTCCAACGCGACATACAACGTACTGTTTGCGGAGCAAGGCGGCGCACAGGCGGCAAGTCAAATCATTCTGAGCGTGAAGGCCGGGCACACGGGTCGTCACCACGTCCATGAGCTGCGCGGCGTCATCGAACGCGAGGGCGCCGCTATCGGTGTCCTCATCACAATGCCGGAGCCTACAAAGCCAATGCGCGAAGACGCGGCGGCGGCGGGCTTCTACCACGCGGGATGGGAGGGGCAGAGCGCGTATCCTCGCATTCAGCTTCTCACAGTCGCGAAGTTACTGGACGGCTCGGCGCGGATCGAAAGTCCGGTGTCGTCGGAGACAAATGTGACTTTCAAGAAGGCTCCAAAGACCAAGAGCGACGAGAGCACGCCGCTAACATTGGATCTCACCTAAGCTCCGAGACTCCGATGCGACGGTGATAAGAATCTGATTTCTGGAGAATTGTTGAACAACAGAATCAGCCATTCAGACGCCATAGTAAGAATAAAGACATCACTGGACGAGCTAGAACGTCTTGAAGTAAACATTTGGACATCTCAGTTCTCCGCATGGCAGACTGACGCAGAACTTATACTGCGTTCGCTTTTTGGTGACAATCATCCGCTCACCGTGAAGTTCACTAACGTGACCAATATCTTTGCCATTCGGGTCATGAATTATGATGATCATGTATTGAGCAGCAGCAACTGGCATTCAAAGAACGACTTCCAGCATGTGTTTCACGAATACCGCAACCAGATAAAAGGAATCCTTGAGGCGGCCGTTCGTCACTTAGAGCTAATGGCCTCACAGGTGCGATCCAATGGAACCGAGGTCTCCGTGGACAGGGCAACCGCTGAAGAGATGGCAAGGGAGAATGGCCGCGAGCCGTCCGACGCGCGCGACGTCTTTGTTGTCCATGGGCGAGACCTTGCTGCGGCACGCTCGCTGATTGACTTCCTGTCCGCCATCGACTTACATCCGATTGAGTGGTCTGAGGCGGTTGCCGGGACGGGTCATCCAACGCCATATGTCGGCGAGATTCTCGACATAGCATTCGACCAAGCCGCCGCGGTAGTGGTCTTGATAACCCCAGACGATGAAGGGCGACTGCTGCCTGACTTTCAGCAATCCTCCGACCCCGATCATGAGAAGTCTTTCACGCCTCAAGCACGAATGAATGTCATCTTTGAGGCTGGAATGGCCATGGGCAGAGACGCTAAGAGAACCGTGCTTGTTCAGCTCGGCACGGTTCGCCCCTTCAGTGACATCGCAGGTCGGCACATCCTCCGTCTCGACGACTCCGTTTCCAAGCGACAGCAGCTTGCGCAGCGCCTTCAGCTAGCTGGCTGTCATGTCAACATCGGCGGCGACCGATGGCACGGAGTTGGTGACTTCGGCGCGCCTCCATCGTGATGGCCCACGGGGCATTACTCTGCGGCCGGGCAACTGTCTAATATCGGCGTCCCGCCAGCGTAGCCACCCGGCCGCAAGCCCACGCTAGCGAGCGCGACCCCCTGCCACTATTGCAGTTGCCACTCACCTGGCTTGAAGGTCACATTGTCCTGTATGTCATTCGGAGCAAACTCAAAAGAGACTGGCGTGATTGAGTTATCTGATCCGAAATAGACCCAACCGGAAATCGACTCCCCCGGCAAGACGTGCACATGGTGCAGAACGTCAGGGTAATCGCCCCCGTCGTTCCAACCGTGGGAGTTGCCATCTGTGTCGTAGAGGGTGAAGATGCCAGCGATTCCAAGGGTACTGTTGGCCGTAACTGAAAGATCATCGTCATAGCTCTGTTGTCCAGTGTTCTCAATTGTCAGCTGCACCCCATACGCGTACTTGGGGACATCGGACCAAATACTGTCGTTCTCTACGGGCGGGAGGGTCTTTGTGTTGTCCACGGTCGCGGTCAATCCAAAATCAGGGTAGGCGCTGTCATAGAAAGTCCTTGAACCACCGATTCCCGGGAGTCTGGTAGAGGCTTGGGCAGCTCCCGACGGGGATGTGGCCGGGGCTGGTGTGGCCGCCGCAGTTGGCGTGGCAACAGTTGCGAGGGCGTCACCGTCACGATGTGAACGTCCGAGGCCGAACACGAGCGCACACAAAATTACGGCAAGTACCACGGCCACAACAATAATGGTGACTAGGCGTCGCTTTCGAGGCGAACGTCCATCGTTAGCCTGTAGCTCGCCGGATGCGCCCGACGGCGTTGTCGCGCCGCACTTGACACAGAATTGGTCACTCTCGGCTATGTGGTCTCCGCACTCCCTGCAAAATGGCATGTTGCGCCTCGGGCATTTGGTTTTATTACTGTTAGTTGTCGGCTTCGTCCCGCTCGCGCTTGAGCCTCAAAGAGCGGCGTCCCTATTCGCAGCGAGGCAATAACTCCCCCTTCGCCCTGTCTCCGCCGTCCGGGTGGACTATGGCCGACGGGTGAGGGTGACGGTCCCTGGCCCTCGCCG
>CAZFJE010000073.1:0-13887 GCA_964519555.1 uncultured Thermoleophilia bacterium | reverse complement strand
ACGTGCTGGTCGTGGGCGGCGGGCCCGGCGGCCTGGCGGCCGCCGTGAGCGCCGCGCGCGAGGGCGTGCGTACGACGCTCCTCGACCGCTACGGATGCTTTGGCGGCGTCATCACCCAGGTCGGCATCGAGAGCGTCGCCTGGTATCGGCACGAGGGTACGACCGACCTCGAGGGCATCGGCATCGAGTTCGAGCAGCGCGCCAAGGCCTTCGGCGGCACGCAGGCCGAGTGTCAGTCGTGCAGTGAGGCCCTCGACCCCGAGCTCTTCAAGTGTGTCGCCGACGAGTTGGTGCGCGAGGCCGGCGTGCAGCCGCTGCTGCACTGCCTCGCGGTCGCGCCCATCGTCGCGGCCGGCGCGGCCGGCGGGGTCGTGATCGAGAGCAAGTCCGGGCGGCAGGCCGTTCTCGCGCGGCGCGTGGTCGATGCCACCGGCGACGCCGACATCGCCTACCGCGCCGGGGCGCCCTGCCGCACGACGCCGCTGGCCGAGATGATGGGCGTGAGCGTCGTGTTCTCGTGCTCCGGCATCGACCGCGAGACCTTCTTCGACTACGTCAAGCAGTGCGCGCCCACCTACAAGGACTGGGCCGCCGGCTGGCGCATGGAAACGAGCGGCAAAGAGGACGACCTCTTCAGCCCCTTCCTGCAGGAGCCGTTCGACCTGGCGCGCGACGCCGGCATCATCTCGGAGAGCATCGCCAGCATCGGCGGCACCTGGAGCCGGATCTCCGACTCCGGCGATGCCACCGGCCTCAACCTGGTCTACCTGCCGGGCTACGACTGCACCGACGTGGCCGACCTCACGCGCGCCGAGATCGAAGGCCGCCGCCAGGTGCTGCTGGCCATCGAGGCTCTGCGGCGCTTCGCTCCTGGCTTCGCTAACGCGCGCCTGCGCAACTTCGGCATGACGCTCGGCACGCGCGACTCGCGCAAGATCCGCGGCCGCCACGAGCTCGCCGGGCACGAGGTGCGCGGCGAGGCGCGTTTCGCCGATTCGGTCGGCATCTTCCCCGAGTTCATCGATGGCTACGGCGTCCTGGTGCTGCCCACGACGGGGCGCTACTTTCAGGTGCCCTACGGCGTGCTGGTGCCGCAGGGGATCGACAACCTGCTGGTCGCCGGGCGCTGCGTCGCGGGCGACCGGGTCGCGCACGCAGCCACGCGCAGCCAGATGTGTTGCGCCGTGACCGGACAGGCGGCCGGCGCCGCCGCCGCGGTCTCGTTGCGCGACGACACGAGCACCGCCCACGTCGACGTTGCGCACCTGCAGTCAGCGCTCGCGCGCCAAGGCGTCAGGCTCTTCTAGGCGGCCCCCCGGCCAACGAGGCACCGTGGCGCACATGTGTCAGATTGTGCGTTCGCAATCAGCAGTTCATGCTGACGGATAGGTCCGATTCAGAACAAATCGACAACGTCACGGGGTTCTTCCACTAATTAACCGGTCAAACTCTCTTGCCATACCGTGAAACAGCTTGTATGGTCCGACAAATGTGGCTAGGGCCGGAGTAATCGTGCCGGCGCCGCGCCAGTCCGGTCCGCGTCGCGGGTCTGAGCTCAGGGGGAGTATCGAACATGGACGACCAGGAATACCGAAGGGAATATGGCCAACACCTCGTAGAACAGGTCATCAACGGCAAGATGACCAGGCGCCAGCTGCTCGTTCGCGCCTCCGTCTTCGGCCTTTCGGCCACGGCCGTGGGCTCGTTGCTGGCAGCGTGCGGCAGCTCGGGCGGCACTGCGGCGACGTCGCCCTCGGCGGCCGCCAGCGGCAGCGCCCTTCCGCCCGTCGTCACCGGCGGCACCATGAAGGCCGTCATCCCGCCGCCGCTCAAGACCCTCGATCCGGTCACCATCTACGACCAGGGCGGCATCGTCCTCGTCTACCAGGTCGCCGAGTACCTGATCGACCTCTCCAACACCAATGCCCTCAAGCCCAAGCTCGCGCTGTCCTGGACTCCCAACCAGAAGGGCGACGTCTGGACCTTCGCACTGCGCCAGGGCGTCACCTTCAACGACGGCACCCCCTTTGAGGCCGCCGACGTGGTCGCCAGCATGGAGCGCGTGATCAACCCCAAGAGCGGTTCGGGCGCCCTCGCCGCCCTCGCCGGCATCCTCTCGCCGGGCGGCACCAAGGCCTCCGACACGCACACCGTGGTGTTCAACCTCGACAAGCCCTTCGCCGACTTCCCGTATCTGGTGAGCTCGTCGTCGTACAACACGGCCATCCTGCCGCGCAACTACGCCGGTAACTTCCAGAAGAAGCCCATCGGCACCGGCCCGTGGATGCTCAAGAGCCTCGTAGCCAACCAGAGCGCCTCGTTCGTCAAGAACCCGACCTACTGGGGCAAAGACGCCCAGGGCCGCCAGCTGCCGTACCTCGACGCGCTCGACTTCGCGCTCGTCACCGACACCTCGGCCGCCAACCTGCAGCTCCAGTCCGGCGCCGTCGACGTGCAGCCGCAGACCATCTTCCAGGGTGGGGCTTCGGTGCTCAGCGACTCCGCGCTGCGCGTCGACGTCTATCCGTCGAGCGGTATCCGCGAGGTCGCGTTCAACGTCAACAAGACCCCGTGGCAAGACAAGCGCGTCCGCCAGGCCGTGGCCTACTGCCTCGATCGCAAGGCCATCAACCAGGCCCTCTACGGCGGCCGCAGCAACCTCGGCTACGACACCTTCTGGGAGCCGACGGTCTTCCCGGGCAGCCCGCCCTCGACCGTGCGCGCCCAGGACTACGCCAAGGCCAAGTCGCTGCTCTCCGCGGCCGGTCACCCGAGCGGCCTCGACGTCACGCTGACCGTGGCCAACTACCTCGAGAACCCCGCCTACGCACAGCTCATCCAGGCGCAGTGCAAGCCGGCCGGCATCAACGTCAAGATCAACGAGATCAGCTACAACGCGATCTATGCCGGCACCAACAGCACCACGCCGTGGCTGAACGCGCCGATGGTCATCGTCGAGTGGGGCAGCCGGCCTACGCCGGGCGTCTACGCTCAGGCCATGCTGCTGCCGACCAGCGCCTGGAGCTCCTCGCACTGGAACAGCCCGGCCTTCGTCAAGGCCTTCGACCAGTACGAGTCGACCACCGACGAAGCCAGCCGCACCACGCTGGCCACGCAGCTGTCCTCGATCCAGCAGGACGAGACGCCGATCCTCGTGGCCTTCTACATCTCGCAGCTGCGCACCCAGAAGAAGAACGTCTACAACATCCAGGGCCCCGGCTCGTTCTACTTCGACGCCAGCCAGGCCTACATCACCAAGTGACGACCTCAGTAAGAAACTGACGTAGGGGACCGGGATGGGGCGCCTCATCGGGCGGCGACTGCTGCTCATGGTACCGACGCTTATTCTGGTGTCGATCCTCGTGTTCGCTCTGGCAGAGGTCCTGCCAGGCAACGTGGGGCGCTTCATCCTCGGCCCCTACGCCACTCAGTCGGCGGTCGACCACCTCAACCGCAGCCTGGGCATGGACAAGCCGATCTACGTACGCTACGTCGAGTGGGCCGGCCACTTCGTTACCGGCCACTGGGGCACTTCGTACCAGTACACCACGCCCGTCTTCCCGCTGGTCATGCACGCTCTCGGCAACTCGTTGCTCCTCGCCGGTTTCGCGCTCGTGATCATCGTGCCCACCTCGATTTTCGTGGGCGTGTATGCCGGCTTGCGACGCGACAGTCTGCTCGACCGGGCGATCACCATCTCATCGCTGTCCATGACCGTCATTCCCGAGTTCGTGAGCGGCGTCGTGCTCATCGTGGTGTTCGCAGTCACCCTCCACTGGCTGCCGGTCACAGCCATGCCGCCGCAAGGGTCACCCTTTGTCGACCGCTTTTACTACCTCATTCTGCCCGCCATCCCGCTCATGCTGCTCGAGCTCGGCTACATCGCACGCATGGCTCGCGTGGGCACGGTGCAGGTGCTCAACATGCCCTACATCCGCACTGCCGTGCTCAAGGGCCTGCCGAAGCGTCGTGTGATCTTCGGCCACGTGCTGCGCAACGCCCTGGTGCCGACCGTCACCGTGATCGGCAGCCAGATCGGCTGGCTGATCGGCGGCCTCGTGGTCGTCGAGACGCTGTTCGTCTATCCGGGTATCGGCAACTACATGGTCAACGCGGCGCTCAACCACGACCTGCCGCTGCTCGAGGCCTGCGTGCTCGTCGTCGCCGTGATCTACATGGTCTCCAACCTCATCGCCGACATCGTGGTCGCCTTCCTCAACCCGCGTATCCGCATGGGAGGTTGAGGTGGCGGCCACCGGTACAACGCCAGGTCGGCAGATGGACGAGCTGCAGGCCGACGCTGCCGCGGCGGCCGAACAGCGCCGCCAGCGCCGTTACCTCGTCAGGGCGCTGCTGCGCAGCCCGACCTTCATGGTTGGTGTCGTCATCGTGCTCTTCTGGGTGGTCATGGCCATCTTCTCGACAGGGTTCACCCAGGCGCCGGCGCTGCCGCACCCCTTCGCCGTCCTGCAGTCGCCCAGCGGCTCGCACTGGTTCGGCACCGACGACCTCGGCCGCGACGTGTTCGCTCGCACCATGGCCGGCGCCCGCACTGTGCTCATCATCGCGCCGCTCGCCACCATCCTCGCGCTGCTGTGGGGCGGCGCCGTCGGCCTCATCGCCGGCTTCTACCGGGGACTCACTGACGACCTCATCATGCGCGTCGTCGACGCCTTCCTCGCGCTGCCGATCATCATCACCTCGATCCTCATCATCTCGCTTCTCAGCCGGTCGTACGCCGTCCTCATCGTCGTCATCGGGGCGCTGTTCACGCCGGTGATTTCGCGTACCATCCGCTCGGCGGTCATCGGCGAGCGCGAGCGCGAGTACGTCATGGCGGCACGCTTGCGCGGCGAGCGCTCGGCCTTCGTCATGGCGCGCGAGATTCTGCCCAACATCACGCAGCCGATCATCGTCGAGGGCACGGTGCGCCTGGGCTACGCCGTGTTCACCGTCGCTACGCTGTCGTTCCTCGGGTTCGGGCTCGAGCCGCCGTCGCCCGACTGGGGCCTCACCGTCGCCGTCGAACGACAGAACCTGCAGGCCGCGCCGTGGACGGTGCTCTTTCCGGCCATCGCCCTGGCTACGCTGGTCGTGGGCGTGAACCTCATCGCCGACGGGCTGAGCTCGGTGTTCTCCAAATGAGCGTCGTGGAACGAGACAGCGCCCCCGAGAGGTCGGCGCCCGCGGCGCTCGACGTCCACGACCTCGAAGTCACGTTCCACCGCCGTGGCCGCGACTTGCCGGTGCTGCGGGGCGTCACGCTGCACATCAAGCCGGGCGAGGCCTACGGTCTGGTCGGCGAGTCGGGTTGCGGCAAGACCACCCTCGCCATGGCGGCCCTGCGCTACCTGGCGGCCAACGGCACCGTCGACGCCGGCAAGGTGCTGGTCGAGGGCCGCGACGTGAGCACGCTGTCAGACGAAGCGCTGCGCAAGTGGCGCGGCGAAGCCGTCTCCATGGTCTACCAGGACCCGGCCACGGCGCTCAGCCCCGCCATGCGCGTCGGCGACCAGGTCGCCGAGGTCTTCCGCTACCACGAGGGCCTGCCCAAGAAAGAAGCTTTAGTCCGCGCCCGGGAGAGCCTGCGTCGCGTGGCGCTGCCCGACCCCGACGCCACCATGCGCCGCTACCCCTTCGAGCTCTCAGGCGGCCAGCAGCAGCGCGTGGTGATCGCCATGGCGCTGGCCGTGAACCCGCATCTGCTGGTGCTCGACGAACCCACCACCGGCCTCGACGCCACCGTCGAGGCCGAGATCCTCGACTTGATCGAGGAGCTGCGCGGCCGCATACACGCCGCCATCTTGCTGATCACCCACAACCTGGGCCTGGTGGCGCGCCTCTGCGAGCGCGTCGGCGTGCTCTACGCCGGGCGCCTGGTCGAAGAGGGTCCGGCGCGCGACATCTTCACCGACCCGCGCCACCCCTACACCATGGGGTTGCTGCGCTGCGTACCGAAGTTCGGCATGAACAAGACCGACGCCGCGCTGCAGACCATTCCCGGCACGCTGCCGGCCTTGGGCGAGCCGCTCAGCGGCTGCGTGTACTCCGCCCGCTGTCCGGTGGCCAAGCCGGTCTGCACCAGGCGCGAGCCCGACCTCTACGCGTGGCCGAGCGATGCGCCGGCCGAGGGGCGCGTGTGGGCCGAGGCGCAGCCGCCCGACCCGGCGATGTTCTCGCCCCACCACTCCAATCCGGTGGGCGAGGCCGCGCGCCACTCGCGCTGCTACTTCGCCGCCGAGGTTGCCGACATGCCGCACGGCACGCCCGTGCTGGCCACTAGTCTGGAAGCCAGGGTCGGCGCCGTGGGCGACGTGCTCGATATCGAGTCGATGCGGCGCACCTTCAAAGACGGCAGCAAGAAGCTGACGGCCGTGAGCGACGTCTCGCTCAGCCTGCGCCGCGGCGAGACCTTCGGCCTGGTCGGCGAGTCGGGCAGCGGCAAGACCACACTGGCCAAGTGCATCACCGGGCTCATCGCGGCCGACTCCGGCACTGTCGTCTTCGAGGGCAAGCAGCTGAAGCCCACCGCTGGGCGGCGCTCGCAGGAGGCTCTGCGCGCCATACAGATGGTCTTTCAGAACCCCGACTCCACGCTCAACCCCGCCTGGAGCACGCGCGCCATCCTCACGCGCGCGGTGCGCAAGCTGGGCAGCGGTAGTGGGGTGCGCGCCAAGGTCGACAAGCTCTCCGCCGACGTGCGCGTCGAACCGCGCTTCTTGGCGCAGAAACCCACCGACCTGTCGGGCGGCCAGAAGCAGCGCATCGCCATCGCGCGCGCCTTCGCCGGCGACCCGACCCTCGTGGTGTGCGACGAACCCGCATCGGCGCTCGACGTGTCGGTGCAGGCGAGCATTCTCAACCTGCTCGTCGAGCTGCAGACCAACGAGCACGTGTCGTACGTCTTCATCTCGCACGACCTCGCGGTCGTGCGCTACATCTCCGACCGCATCGGCGTCATGTACCTGGCCGAGCTCATCGAGGTGGGTTCGGCTGACGAGGTCTTCAACGCGCCGCACCACCCCTACACCGAGGCGCTGCTGTCGTCCATCCCCAAGCTCGAGTTCGGGACCGAGCAGCAGCGCATAGCGCTCCGCGGCTCTATGCCCAGCCTGAGCGAGCCGCCCAGCGGCTGCCGCTTTCACACCCGCTGCCATCGGTTTCTGGGCGACATCTGCGTGCAGCAGGAGCCGCCTTTGCAGGAACCGGTCAGCGGACACACCTACAAGTGCCACATTCCGCCCGACGAGCTCCTGGCCGCCCAGCGCGCGACCGCGACTGCGTCGGCGACGCCTGGTGCTTCGGGTGAGTCGGCGGCGGCCGGCGGGCCGATGGCGCCCGGCGAACCCAGCGCTTCGTAGCGCCGCCTGGCGACTCCTGGCGCGCACGCTGCCCGGTCACGGGCAGCGAACCCCCATCGCTTCTTGGCGCACGCTGCCCGGTCACGGGCGGTACGACCCCCGGGCTACTCCGTCTCGACCCTGCCGTGCGGGTCGATGAGCGCCGCCAGTTCCTCGATCACCGCAACGCCGTCGTCGACGACTACGGCGTCGGCGTTGCGCGTGATCGGGGCGTGATCGTCTGAGTTGATCGCGGCGATGAAGGCGGCGCGCTCGATGCCCCAATGCAGGGCAGGCGCGCCCGACGCTCCGACCACCAGACAGACCGCCGGGGCCGTGCGCGCGCCCGAGGCGCCGATCAGCCGGTCCATGGGCGCCCAGGCGTTCATGACCACCGGGCGGCTGACGCCGAAGTCGGCTCCCATGCGCCGCGCCGCGCGCGCGATGCGCCCGACGCCGTCGGGGCCGCCGGCCCCGTAGCCCGCCACCACCACGAAGCGGCTGTCGGCCAGACTACCGGCCGGCGGCTCTGCCACGAGCTCGACGTCGGTGAGAGGGTCGAGCCTCGCGTCGCCGGACGCGGCCGGCGCGGCGTCGGCGGACGCGGCGGTGTCCGGCAGCACCTCGTGAGCGGGCGGGGAGAGCGGACGACCGCCGTTCCACGAGGCATCGATAGCGGCGCACCACGGCCGGCGCAAGAGCTCGAAGCGCCCCACCATGTGGTTGGAGTAGACGTTGGCGCGCGCCTGCAGGCGCGCGCCGGCAAGATCGGCGCCGGGCGCGCCTGCAGGCTCGGCGCCGGGCACGCCGGTGAGTCTGGCGTCGAGCACGCCGGTGAGCGCGGCGCCGTCGCTGCGGCAGGCCAGGCGCGTGATGAGTTCGGCGCCCCAGGGTCCCGCGGGCGCCAGGAACAGGTCGATCTCGCCGCCGCGGGCTGCCGTCAGCAGGCTCTCGGCCATCAGGTCGGGGCGCCGCGGCGCCGCGCGCACGAGCCGCACCTCGCGCGTGGGCGCCAGGGCGACCAGCCCCTGCGCCTCGCGGTCGTCGGCCACGAAGATGACGGTCTCGCCGCCAAGATCGCCCGTGGGGCCGTCGCCTGTGAGACCGTCGGCCAGGAACGCGGCCAGCGCGCGCGCCTGCAGCGGCGCCGCGGCGGTCGTACCGTCGATGAGGGCGGCGAACCTCACGGCGCCTCGAGAAGCGCGCGCAGGTGAGCGTCGTAGAGGAGCCGGGCCTTGTCGCGCGGGGTGGCGCCGTCGACGACGACGCCACGCCGCGCGCGATCGACCACCTCGAGACCGCGCAGGGCGGTCGGCTCGCGGCCGAGCTCGGCGGCCACGTCGATCCCCAGCTCGGCCGCGGCGACGATCGCCACTGGCGCGTCGCGTCGCGCCAGGCGGTCGCGAAGGGTCGGCACGCGCAGCCGCGACACCACCGCGTTGCCGACGGCCAGCACGGCGGGGCCGCGCACCGTCAGGCGCAGCAACCCCTCGTCGGTCGTGCAGGCCACGCGCAGCCCTCCGCCGGTCAGCGCCTCGACCTCGGTGACCTGGCTCACGCAGGGCCAGCCGAGCGCCTCTGCCACCCGGAAGGGCACCGTGCCGCCGTCGCCCGGCCCGCTGCAACAGCCCAGCAGCAGAAGATCGCAGGGCTCGCGTCGCGCGACGTAGCGCGCGATGAGCGACGCCACGACGGCGGGAGCGAAATCGAGGTCGGACTCGACATCGAGCCTGGCCGCTCGTTCATAGCCGAGCGCGAGCAGCGTGGTGAGGTGGGGGTCGATCTCGCGTCCGCCTATCGACAGCGCCGCAAGGTCCGCGCCGCCGCCGCGCTGCGCGAGCGTGTCGGACAGGCGCAGCGCCAGCTCGAGGGCGCTCTCGTCGAAGCAGTTGAGCACGCGGCGCACGCAGCGCGTGGGCACGCGCGGCGCGGCGTGCGTGCCGGAGGCGGACGCCACCTCGTCGCGCGGCGCGGTGGCGCTTGCGCCGGGGGAGCTCGCGCCGGTGGCACTCGCGGCCCCGGCACCCGGCGTGCCGGCTTCCACCGCGCCGGCGGCCCAGTCGGCGGGGCGCAGCGCCTCGAAGTCGGGGGTCACCTTGAACGACACAAGCACGCGCAGCGGGCCGGGCGAGCCAGAAGCACGCGTGTCGTCTGCGCCGCTCACCGCGGCAGGAGCGTCAACGTGTCGGGCGCGCCGCTCACAGCGGCAGGAACGATCCCGTGTCTGGCGTGTCGCTCACAGGGGGAAGATCGTGCCCTTGTTCATAATGCCGTCGGGGTCGAACGCCGTTTTGAGCGTCTCGAGGATGTAGAACGACGAGCCGTACTCCTGCTTCACCCAGGGCGCCCGCGCCTTGCCCATGCCGTGGTGGTGCACTATGGAGCCGCCGCGCTTGAGCGTCTCCTCGCAGATGATGGCGATGATCGGCAGGTAGTACTTGTCGGTCTCCTGTTCGGGCCCTACGCCGACCACATTGAAGAAGTAGTTGAAGTACATGTTGGTGCCGTTGATGTAGCTGTGCGAGGAGTGCCCGCCCATCATGGTGATGTCGGGGATCTCGGCGATGATGCGCGCCCGCGCCGCCTGGTAGATGTCGTTGATCGAGCCCCAGTCGGCGGAGACCTCGGTGGTGCGGTTCACGTTGCGCGTCTGGCGGATGCGCTCGTCTTCGGCGGTGATCTTGCTGGCGTCCCAGCAGAGATCGTTGAACCAGGTCTCGATGTAGGCGCTGTCGACCTTGCTGCACTCGGGGAAGCCCGCCACGAGGGCTTCGATGCCGGCGGCCGTCGCCTGGGCGATCGCGGACGGCCCCTCGGCCATGAAGAGCAGCACGCAGTCGTCGGGGGCGGCGAAGTGCGAGAAGTGCAGGCCGGCGTCACCGGGGTCGTAGACGCGCGCCACTGATGGCTTGTAGCCGTTCACCATGACGGCGCGCAGGGCGGCGAAGCCGGTCGCCATGTCTTTGAGCGTGTAGCCCAGGAAGACGTTGTTCTCGGGAAAGTAGGGGAAGAGCTTCACCGTGACTTCGGTGATGAAGGCGAGCGCGCCCTCGTTGCCTATGACGACGTGGCGGATGTCGGGCCCCGCGGCGCGGCGCGGCACGTTCTTGATGCGCGTCACGGCGCCGTTGGGGAAGACCGCTTCGAGCCCGACGACCATGTCTTCGATGCCGCCGTACAGCGTGGAGAACTGCCCGATGCTGCGCGTCGCCACGAGGCCGCCCATGTCGGCCACTGGCTTTGACTGCGGGGAGTGGCCCGTGGTCAGCCCCAGCTCGCGCACACGGTCTTCGAGCGCCTGCAGCGGCACGCCGCACTGGCAGGTGGCCTGCATGTTGTAGGCGTCGATACCGACGATCTCGTTCATGGCCGAGCCGTCGATGATGATCGAGTCGGGCACGGCGCTTTCGAGGCCGCCCTCGGTGGCCGTTCCGCCGGTGCGCGGGATCACGTTGACGCCGTGCTCGGCGGCGAAGCGCAGTATGGCGGCGACCTGCTCGGCGCTGTGCACCATGGCGATCGCGGCCGGCACCGGCATCGTGTGCACGTCGAAGATGTTCTGCAGCTTGCGGAAGTTGTCGACGCTGCTCTGCACGAGGATCTTCTCGTCGGTCACGACGTCGGCGGGCGCGACGATGCGTCGCAGGCCCTCGACGATGCCCTCTCTGCTCAGGTCCATGGTGGCGATCCTTTGTCTACTCGCTTGGTGTGTCGGACGGTCCGGCCGAGCCGGGCTCTGACGCCCTTCCTCTCAATGAAAGATCGGGTAGGAGCGCTCGAGGATGGCGTCGGTGGCCGTGCCGATGGTCTGATAGACGGTGCGGTTCATCTGGCGGTAGACGTCGGCGTTGGCCGGGTGCGGTGCGAACGACTCGCGCGCCTTGGTCATGCGCGCCACGGCCGCGTCGAAGTCGGGGTAGACGCCCGCGGCGACCGCCGCGCAGATGGCGGCGCCCAGGCTCGCTCCGCCACTTGCCACGCAGCGCGACGACGGGATGCCGAAGACGTCGGCGAAGATGCTCATGAACAGGTCGCTGGCGGCGCCGCCACCCGAGACGGCGATCGCCTCGAGCGTGATGCCGAGCTCGTCGCACATGGCGTCGACCTTGTTCTTTATGGTCAGGGCGATGGCTTCGAGGATCGAGCGGTAGACGTGCGCCCTGGTGTGGCGCGCGTCGAAGCCGATCATGACGCCCTTGCGGAAGGGCTTGTCGTCGGGCGCCAGCCAGTCGAGCACGGTCATGAGGCCGTCGCTGCCCGGCGCCACGAGCTGCGCCTCGCGTTCGAGGTAGAGCTCGCGCGAGATGCCGGCGGTGGCGGCCGCCTGGGCGAACTCCTCGCCCAGCAGGTCGAGAAACCAGGTGATCGTCCACATGCCGCGCCGTATGCCGTGGCTCTCGTAGAGGTACTTGTGCGGCGCGCAGGCGAAGTTCGTCCAGAACTCGGTGGGCGTCTTTCTGTTCTCGTGGCCGTGCACCATGGAGGCGATGTAGGTGCCCAACGAGACCAGCGCGGTCGTCTCGCCGATCGTGCCCGAGCCCAGGGCCTCGGTCGCCTTGTCGTTGGCGGTGGTGACCACGGGGAGTCCCTCGGGGATGTCGGTCGCCATGGCGGCCGCGGCGGAGACGTAGCCGGCGACATCGCCCGGCATCTGCAGGTCGAACAACATCTCGCGAGGTATGTTCCAGCGCTCGAAGGCCGCCGGGTCGTCGCTCCACTGCCACGTGTCGGTGTCGATCGGCCACTGACCCTCGATGTTGTTGGCGGCGCTGTCGTTGAAGCGCCCCGTGAAGCGGTGGGTGATGTAGCCCGACGAGGTGGTCACGTAGGCGGTCTCGGGGTTGTCGTGCGAGTAGGGGCGGTAGGCGCGCGTGTCCATCCAGCTCATCACGGGCGACGACAGCGAGCCGTCGCGCTTTAGGAAGGCGCGTTCGCAGCGGATGGTGCACAGGCCGAGACCGATGATGTCGGCGGGGTCACCGGTGAAGGCCGCCATGGCGTGTCGGCTGGCCGCGGTGATCGTGTCCCACAGGTCGTCGTCGGGGTGCTCCACGACGCCGTGACGCGGGCGGCTCATGGCTTGCAGGACCTGACGGCCCTGGCAGACGACGTTGCCCTCGAGGTCGAAGATGACGACCTTGGCGCTCTGCGAGCCAGCGTCGATTCCGATGATGTACTTGCCCGACATCGTTGATCTTCGCTCCCTGGTCATGAGTTGCTTGCGAGCCGGCCGAGCGGCCGTGAGCGCGACCTTTCCTGGCGTCGCGTCAGCCTAGCGGACCAGGTAGCCACCATCCACCAGCAGAACGTGACCGTTGACGTAATCCGAGGCGCGGCTCGCCAGAAAGACGGCGGCGCCCATGAGGTCGGCGGGGTCGCCCCAGCGGCCGGTGGGAATGTGGTCGAGGACGCGCTGGTTGGTCACGGGGTTGCTGCGCGTCTGGGTGGTGATCTCGGTGGCGTAGTAGCCGGGCGCGATGCCGTTGACCTGGATGTTGTGCTGGGCGAGCTCGTCGCAGTAGGCCTTGGTGAGCCCGGCGATGCCGTGTTTGCTGGCGGCGTAGGCCGACGACCACTGCCCGCCCAGGTAGGTGAAGACCGAGCAGATGTTGATGATCTTGCCGCTGCGCTGGGGGACCATGAGCTTGGCGGCCTCGTAGCTCATCTCGAAAGCGGCCGTAAGGTTGACCGCGATGGTGGCATCCCACTGCGGTCGCCCGAACTCGAGGACCTCGGCGAGCGGGCACACGCCCGCGCTGTTCACGAGGATGTCGAGCGAACCGAGACGCTCCGCGCAGGCCGCGACGATCTGCGCGGGGACGCCGGGCGCCGTGATGTCGGCCTTCATGAACTCGTAGCGGCCGCCCGCGGCTGCGATCAGCGGGCCGGTGCTGCCGTCGTCGTCGACGATGCTCGGCACGAGCACGTTGGCGCCACCCTTGGCGAGCGCCAGCGCGAAGGCCTGGCCGAGCCCTGTGTTGCCGCCGGTCACGACGGCGTTCTTGCCCTTGAGCGAGAAGAGCTCCATCGTGAAATCGTTGATCTCCATCGCGCCTGTCTCCTTTACCGGCGAAGCGGTGTCGGCCTTGCGTGCTGGGGCGTTCGTGCGCTCGCGGCGGCGTGCCGCGCGAACCTGAGTATTCGGCGGAAAGTTCGTCGAGTCAAGCCGTCAGAAGAACCTTCTGCCGTTGTGGCCGGCGGCGACGGCATAGTGCGCATACCGGCCGTCGAGCAGCAGGGGCGCTTGAGCGCTCACTCGGGCGCGCGCACTCGGGCTCCTGCTCGAGCGCTCACTCGGGCTCGAGCTCGGCCGGGAACCCGGGGGCGCGCAGGTCGGTGCCCACGGCGTCTTCGAGCATCTTGACGACCATGGGCGACTGCGCGTCGCCGCCGTACAGGGCGCGGGCCCGCGCGAAGATCTGCTCGGTGAGGCCGGCGAGCTCGAGCGGCACGCCGAGCTCGCGCCCCATCTGGTGGGCGAAGTAGAGGTCTTTGCGCGCCAGGTCCATGGTGAAGTTGATGTTGTAGCTGCCGTTCAGGATGAGCT
>CAZFJE010000072.1:0-13907 GCA_964519555.1 uncultured Thermoleophilia bacterium | reverse complement strand
GCGTTTCGACCGACGAGCAGGCGTCGTGGTGGGGCGGCAAGGGCGGCGGCACGGTACCTCACGGTCTGATCGCCGCCTACGCCGGCGACACGGTGGCGGCCTCGGAAGCCTTCACCGACGTGCTCTACCCCGACGTCAACGTGATCGCCCTGGTCGACTTCGACAACGACTGCGTGGCGACCTCGCTGGCCTGCGCCCGCGCGCTCGGCGAGCGCCTGTGGGGCGTGCGGCTCGACACCTCTGAGACGATGGTCGACCGTTCGCTGTGGGAGCGCATGGGCCAGTTCCGCCCGGTCGGCGTCAACCCCCAGCTCGTGCACAACGTGCGCCACGCCCTCGACGCCGAGGGCTTCGACCACGTGCGCATCGTGGTGAGCGGCGGCTTCGACGCGCAGCGCATCGCCGAGTTCGAGAAGAGCGGCGTGCCCGCCGATGCCTACGGGGTGGGTTCGAGCCTGCTGCGCGGCAAGCTCGACTTCACCGCCGACGTCGTGCGGGTCGACGGCCGACCCTGCGCCAAAGAGGGCCGCGTAGAGCGGCCCAATCCGCGCCTCGAGCTCGTCGGGTAGGCAGCTGGGGAACGACCGCGGCGGTCCGCCGGGCCGGTCAGCCGCCCTTCGCCGCGCCGCCGCCCGTGTCGCCCTCCATGAGGTTCACGAAGCTCTGCGAGGTGTGACCGATGCTGGTGTGCGGATCGATCGCCGCGGCCTTACGCCACTCGTCGCGCGCCTGGCTCGACTTCTGCTCCGAGAAGTAGAGGACCGCCAGGTTGAAGTGGGCGAGCTGGCTGCGGGGGTCGGCCCTGAGGACGCTTGTGAGCAGGCTGAGGGCCTGGTCGTCGTGGCCGCTGGCGTGCAGCGCCAGGGCGAGCTGCGACTCGGCGTCTTCATTGTCGGGGTCGGTGGCCAGCACCTTGGTGTAGAGGCGCTGGGCCTTGGCGGGCTGTTCGGTCATGAGGTAGGCGTCGGCCAGTGCCAGCGCTGCCTTTTCGTTCGAGGGGTGGCGGGCGTAGCGCGCTTTGAGCAGCCCCACCATCGCGGCGTAGTCGGTGGGCGAGGGGCTCTGGGCGCTGGGCGAAGGGTGCGTCGTGGGCGGGGTCGCGGCGGTGGCTTTGTGGGCGCCGCCGCCGTTGTCGTCGCCGCGCGAGCGTGAGCCGGCGAACACGATGAGGGCGGCGACCAGGACGGCAACGACGATGCCGGCGACGGCGTAGTGTCTCCGCAACGCGACAAGTCCTTTCGTAACAAGGCGGGCGAGGACGCGGGCAACTGCTTGTAGTATGCGACCGACTTCGGGGCGCATCGCCCCTATCGGACGGCCTGTAACAGTCCTTAACGCCTGCTTAATAAACGTCTGGGCTCGCTTGACGCCCGCGCCGCGGGCCGTCTAGAGTACGCCTACAAACGGACAAAAACTATCCGACTGCTACCCGGCGCGGGTGATCACCATGGGACTGCAACTGACACGAGGCGGCGAGTACGCCATTCGGGCGATGACCTATCTGGCGCGCAGGCCTGTGGGCGAGATCACCGCGCTGCACGGCGTCGGGGCCGAACAGGACATCCCCGAGAGCTTTCTCGCCAAGATCTTCCAGAGCCTCGTGCACGCCGGTCTCGTGGTCTCGCAGCGCGGGGCGCACGGCGGCTTCTCGCTGGCCCGTCCGCCGGCCGAGATCACCGTGCGCGAGATCGTCGAGGCCGTCGATGGGCCCATCGCCCTGAACGGCTGCGTGCTGTGGCCCGAAGACTGTCGGCGCAGCGCCGACTGCCGCATGCACGAGGTCTGGGTCCTGGCCCAGGAGCGCATGATGGACGTGCTTGGTCAGGTCACCCTGGCCGAGCTGGCGCCCGTGCCCGCCTCGTCGCCCGCCTGAGGCCCGCCTACCGCCGCCCGTCGCCCTTGTCGTCGTAGCCCCGCGGGTGGTCGTCCATCCAGCGCCAGGCGTCGGCGACGATGTCGTCGAGGCTGCGCCGCGGCTGCCAGCCCAGCGCCAGCCGGGCGCGCTCGTGCGAAGCCACCAGGACCGGCGGGTCGCCGGCACGCCGCGGGGCGATCGCGACCGAGGGCGCGCGGCCTGTTGCCGCTGTGACCGCCTGCACCACCTCGCGTACCGAGCTGCCCCGGCCGGTGCCCAGGTTGTAGGCGCCGGCCGCCTGCGGCAGCCGCTCGAGCGCGGCCACGTGGGCCGCGGCCAGGTCGCTCACGTGTACGTAGTCGCGCACGCAGGTGCCGTCGGGCGTGGGGTAGTCGTCGCCGAAGATCTTGAGCTCGCCGCCGTCGCGGGTGGCCGCCAGGGCCAGCGGTACGAGGTGGCTTTCGGGAGCGTGGTCTTCGCCGCGCGCGCCGTCGGCGCCGGCGGCGTTGAAGTAGCGCAGAGCGACCGTGGCGAGGCGGCCGCCGCTGGCGGCGGCCGCCTCGCCCAGCAGACGCTCCGCGGCGAGCTTGCTGTCGCCGTAGGGGTTGGCCGGCGCGAGCGGCGCGTCTTCGTCGATGGGGATGGTCTCGGGCGCGCCGTACACGGCCGCCGTCGATGAGAAGACGATGCGCGACACGCCGGCGGCCAGGGCCGCGTCGAGCACCGCCCGAGTGCCGCCCGTGTTCACGTCGTGGTAGCGCTCGGGGTAGGCGACCGATTCGGCGACCTCGGCGAGCGCCGCCATGTGCACGACGGCCGAGCAGCCGCCGCTGGTGAGCGCGGCCGTGAGGCGCTCGGCGTCGCGGATGTCGCCCTCGACCAGCGCGGCGCCGCCGGGCACCGCCGCGCGGTGCCCTCGCGAGAGATCGTCGTAGACGGTGACGGCGTGGCCGGCGGCGAGCAAGCGCGCCGCGATAACGCTGCCGATGTAACCGGCGGCGCCGGTGACCAGTACGTTCATGGGACTATCGTAGCAGCCGCCGAGGGGCGTCGCCGTAGCTGTTCGTGTTACCTGCGTACCTGCGTCACGGGCGCACGCGCCCGGTCAGGATCCTCAGGTGAAACCGCCGCCCGACGACCCCTGCGCGCAGTCGGCGCAGCCGGCGGAGCCCGACGAGTTCGATGAGGTCGAGGCGTTGGTGAGGAAGGCCGAGTACTTCTGGCGGGTCTTGAACGAGCCGCAGGCCGGACACTGGCGGTCTTCGTCTTTGATGAAACCCGGCACGAAGACCTCGAAATCGTTGCCGCACTGAAGACACACTAGATCGTACGTGGCCATGGACCCTCGCTCGTCGGCTTGGCTTCGACTCCGGGCAGGATACCCGGGGGGGTAGCATACCGCGCCGTTCACCGTGCGGCAAAACGACCGGGGCGGCCAATGGCCGCCCCGGTCGTTTTGCTTGTCGGCGCAGCGCCGGAACCAGGCGCGGGCCTTCAGCAGCTCGTGTCAGTAAGCGAACCCGAGCACGATCTGGTCAGTCCCGCTCGCAGGCGTCGCGCACGTGCCGGCGACCCAGCAGGTCCCGCCACCCACCGCCATGCCGTTGGGGGTGTTGGCCCCGACGTGGCTTGGGTCGTTGCCCCAGATGGACTGCCAGAAGACGCCGCCCAGGTTCTGGCTGCCGTGGTAGAGCATGATGTTCGAGGGTGAGCCCTCGGTGCCGGTGATGTAGTAGCCGCCGAGACTGTCGGCGACCACCTTGGCGAAGTACTGGGTGCCCGCTCCGAAGGCCATGATGTTGCCGCCCGCCGGCCACGTGGCCTGCCCCGACGAGGTGTAGTCCTGGAGGTAGGCGTCCCCCGACGCGTCGTTCTGCTCCGTCTCGCCGACCGCGATCACGTGCTTGCCGGTGGTGACGGCGATGTCGTTGAACCACTGCCACGTGGTGCCGGTGCTGCCGTTCGTGTCGAAGGCGAACACCTTGATCGCCCCGCTGGCGGTGTAGCGCAGGATCATGCCGTCGGTCCCCGTCGCGGCCCTGCTGACGCCTCCACCCACATAGACGCCCCCCGTGGGACAGGCGGCGAGGCCGTTGCCGACGGCGCCGAGGGCGTCGGGGCCCAGGTACGTGCGCGACCAGACGCGCTTGCCGGCGAGCGAGAACCGGGCGGTGATGGCGGCGTACTTGGCGCCGCTCATGTAGGCCGAGCCGGTCATGTACACGCTGCCGTCCTTGGCGGCGAGCACGTGGGTGGGCATATCGACGCCGTGGCCGGTGCCTGCGTAGCGCCATGTCCAGCGCCTGACGCCCTTGCTGCTCCAGCTCACGACGGCGATGTTGCTGTACGCGGGCGCCGTGGTGCCGTCGCACGCCCCCGCCACCGTCGCGTCGCCGTACTTGTCGACGGTGAGGGCGCTCACGAAGTCGATGCGGTGCTTCGGCCCGTCGTACGTGCGCACCCACAGACGCTTGCCTGCGGTCGTCCACTTGATCAGCAACATGTTCTCGTTGCCGGCGGCGTTCGTCGTCCAGCCGGCCGTGTACACGGTACCCTTGAGACCGAGCGCGATGGCCGCGCCGCCGTCGGCGCCGCCCCCGTTGTAGGTCCGCGTCCACTTCTTCACGCCGTTCACGATCGCACTGAAGCTGAGGTCGGTGTTGCCCGCGCCGTTGCCGATGGCGCCGGTCACGAAGGCGGCCCCGCCGCTCGTGGCGCACACCGCGTTGCCCTTGTCGTTCGAGATGCCGGAGCCGGCTATCTGGACCTGCCAGGTGGGCGTCCCGGTGCCCCAGATCTGCTTGACCGACGTCGCCCCGGCGACGGCGGCGACGGCGAGGCACGTCAGCACGACGCCGGCGGCAAGCGCGGCGACGAACAGCAGTCGCCGGCCCGTTGGCCGTGTGGGAGCTTTCCTTGTGTCCATGCGTATCCTCCTGCAGTCGAAAGGTACGGCCACGGGCCGCAAGGTCGGCCCAGATGTATGAGTTTGCCGTCGGACCGCGTTTCCCTGCCGACATACGTACTAACCAGGGCGGACGGTCCGTGCGCTTGATTCTCGGGGCCCGAGTGTGTTTCTTGTCGGCCCTGAGCGGCTGGCCCCCTGTAGTCGCGCTGCCGTGCGGATATTCAGGAGAGTAGGCGCACGCGTTGGACGAGCCTCGGTCGCAGGCCCGTCAGGGGCGCCTGGGGCGCCTGCCGCGCCCCAGGCGGGGCAGGCGCGGCGGCAGGGCGATGGGTTCGCTCACGCGCTGCCTCAGGGTGCGCGGCGCGACGATCGCCTCGGCGATCGTCGAGCCCACCACGAGCGCCACCGCGAGCAGCAGCGTCGTCACGAGCACGTTCACGCCGCCGACGCCGCCCTTGCTCACAAGGCTGAAGACCCCCTTGAAACCCAGCGCTCCTGGCACGAGCACCGTCAGCCCCGGCACGGTGATGGTCGATTTGGGGTGATGCAGGTAGCGCGAATAGGCGTTGCCGGCGAGGCCGACGGCCAGGCTGGCGATGCCCACGCCGAGGGTCGTGCCCAGCGCCCACACGCCGAAGCGGCTGGCGATCGTCGCTGTGATCACGGCGACGAACACCCAGCCGACATCGCGGCGCCGGGCGTTCTCCGACACCGAGAAGGCCAGGGCCGCGCCGACGATCGCGAGGACCAGCATGGCGGCTGTCGCGCCGTGCGCGCGGCTAAGCACGGGGAACTCGTGAAGCCGGCGGAAGACGGTCCAGGTGAGCGCCACACCGATGCTCAGGTTGAGCAGCGTCACGCCCGCTCCGGCAAGGCGCGCGGTGCCGCAGACGAGGTCGCCGGCGGCGAGCTCGGAGACCCCCTGGGTGATGCGCAGGCCCGGCAGCAGCTGCACGATCGCGGCCAGCACCACGGTCGTCGCGTCGAAGTGGTGCAGGACGTGCGCCAGGAGCAGGGCAAGACAGGCGGCAAAGGCGGCCGACGACAGCTCGAGCAGCCCTTCGAGGCGCGCGCTGCGGCGCGCCAGGCCGTGGAAGACGGCGACCGCCAGCCCGATGCCCGTGGCGGCAAAGGCCTCGCGCGGGCCGCCGCCGAGCAGCAGGGCGATGCTAGCCGGCCCCAGGCCACCGGCCACGAGGCGCAGCCACAGGGGAAAGCGCGGCCGGTGCGCGACCAGCGCGGCGATGCGCTCGGTGCCGGCCTGCGGGCTGATCCAGCTCTTGCCGACGGCGACGGCGACGTTCTCTAGCAGGGCGTGCGTCTCTAAGTCGACGCTGCCTCGCCCCACGGGAACGAAGGCGATGTGCTCCTCGCCGAACTCCTCGTAGATGATCTGTACCACTGTGGGCAGCACGAAGAAGTGCGTCGCCAAGTCGAGCCCCTCGCTGCAGGCGGAGAGCTGCTCGGTGAGCTCGGCGGCCGTCTGGCCGAGCGGCGCGAGCTCTCGTGCCAGGGTCTTCAGAAACTCGACTCGAGGGTCCGCCGCCGTGGGTATGCTCCGATCGCGAGGGGCCGCCGGACCAGCGCCGGCGTGCAGGACCACTGTACAGCAGGCGAATCGGGCCGGTCGGGTCGGGCGAGCGGACACTGCCGGCAGGGGCACGCTCTGCGCCCGGCTCTGGCGCCGGCCAGTGCGGGGCGTCGGTGCGGTCCGCGCTTCGGCGTTCGGCTGCGGCTGGAGCCGCGGTCTTCAGCCCCCAGCGAAGGCCCGGGCAACGCCGGCGCTTCGTGCCGTCGCCGTTGCGGCGTTAGCGAAGGCCCGGGCTGACGCCGGCGCTTCGTGCCGTCGCCTATGGCCGTTAGCGAAGGCCGAGGTAAGGGCGGAAGGTCGGCCTGCGAGGTGCCGACGCTCCCAAAGTGCGTCCGCGGACCGGGACCGAGACAGCCCCGACCTGTAGCCCTTGCCCCGGCCGGAGCGCCCTCCCGAGCGGCCGCCGCCAAAGCCCCTTGCCCCGGCCGGAGCGCCCTCCCGAGCCGGCGTTTCGGCAGCCCCTGGCTCGCCTTCTCGCGGGCGTCTATGCTTGGACGATGAGCGCCGACGCCGGCATACGTGCCCCCAGCGAGCGCGGCCTGGCCGCGGCCGCCGAGCTTGCCCGGCACGTGGCCGGTGAGGTGCGCACGAGCCCGCTGTCGCGCTGGCTGTACTCGACCGACGCCTCGATCTACCGGGTGCTGCCCGACGCGGTGCTGATCGCGCGCTCCATCGACGACGTGGCGGCGGCGGTCGAGATAACCGCTCGGCACGGCGTGCCGTTGTGCGTGCGGGGCGCGGCCACGAGCCTGGCCGGGCAGACCCTCGGCGCCGGCATCGCGATCGACTGCTTTCACCTCGATCGCATCCTCGAGATCGACCCCGAGCGCCGTACGGCGCGCGTCGAGCCCGGGGTGGTGCAGGGCGCGCTCAACCGCGCCGCCGCCGCCGCCTACGGCCTTGAGTTCGGGCCCGACACCTCGACCGTGGAGCAGGCGACCATCGGCGGCATGGTGGGCAACAACTCCTCGGGCTCGCGCTCCATCATCTACGGCGAGACCAAAGACAGGCTGCTACGCGTGCGCGGCGTGCTGGCCGGGGGAGAGGCGGCCACCTTCGGACAATGCACCGGCGAGGACCTGCGCAGCGGCGTGACGGCGGGCCGCGGCGGGCCGCTCGCGGACGGTCTGGCGGCGATGCGGGCCCGCTCGCGCGCCCGCATCGCCGCCGACTTTCCGCGCACGGCCCGCCGCGTCTCGGGCTACAACCTGCCCGAGCTGCTCGCGCCGCAGCCCAACCTGGCGCGTCTGCTGGCCGGCTCCGAGGGCACGCTTCTGCTGTTCACCGAGATCGAAGTGCAGCTCGACGCGCGGCCCGAGTCGCGGCCGCTGGCGGCGCTCACCTTCGCCAGCCTGCGCGCCGCGCTCGAAGCCAACCTCGTCATCCTGCCGACCCGTCCGTCGGCGGTCGAGCTCATCGACTTGGCGCCGCTGCGCCGCTCGCCCAACCTGCGGCGCTTCACACGCCTGGGCCCCATCCTCGACGGCGACGACCCGGCCGTGCTGCTGGTCGAATACCAGGGCGCGCGCGACGAGGGCCTCGCCGGCCTCGACCGCCTGCGCGGTGTCGCGCCCCAGCTGGGCGCGCGCACCACCGCCGTCTTCGCCGACCCCGCCGCCCTGGCCGAGGCCTGGGAGCTGCGGCGCGCCACGCTGCCGTTGCTCATGGGTGCGCCGGGCGCCGAGCGCCCCGAGTCGTTCGTCGAAGACACGGCGGTGCCGCCGGAGCGCCTGGCCGACTACGTCGACGAGTTCCGGCACGTCGTCGAAGCGCACGGCGCGCGCGCCTCGTTCACCGGTCACACCTCGGTGGGCTGCATGCACGTGCGCCCCATGATCGACTTGAAGACGGTCGTCGGCGTGGAGCGCCTGCAGGCCATCGCCCGCGACGTCGGCCGCCTGGTGGCCGAGCGCCACGGCGCGTTCTCGGGCGAGCACGGCGACGGCTTCTCGCGCTCGTGGTTCAATCCCGAGCTGTTCGGGCCCGAGCTTTACGGCGAGCTCGTCGCCCTGAAGGATCTGTTCGACCCCAAGCGGCAGCTCAGCCCGGGTCGCAAGGTCGAGGGACCGCCGATCGCCGACAACCTGCGCCTGGGCGCCGGCTACCGCGACCGATCCGGCTGGCGACCGCGGCTCTCCTGGGCTCGCGAAGGCGGCTTCGACCGCGCCGTCGAGCGCTGTTTCGGGGCCGGCCTGTGCAAGAAACAGGTGGGCACCATGTGCCCGCCGGCGGCGGTCTCGCGCGACGAGTGGCACACCACGCGGGCGCGCGCGAACCTGCTGCAGGCGGTCGTCGCCGGCGCGGTGCCGCTGGCCGCCATCGGCAGCGACGAGTTCGAGGACGTGCTCGGCACCTGCGTCGCCTGTAAAGCCTGCAGCGCCGAGTGCCCCGCGGCGGTCGACCTGGCGACACTCAAGGTCGAGTGGCTCGCCGAGGTCAACGCCCGCGACGGCGCTCCGCCGCTCGCCGTGGCCGTCGCCAACCTGCGCACGCTCTCGCGCCTGGCGGCTCCGTTCGCACCGCTGCTCAACGCGCTCGGGCGCGGGCCTGCGGCCCGCGCCCTCCTGCCGCTCGTCGGAGTCGACCCGCGGCGGCCCGCGCCGAGCTTCGCGCGGCGCTCGTTCTCGCGGCGGGCCCGCGCTGGGGGCGTCGGCTCGCGATCGTCGGCCGCCTCGCCAGCCGGCTCGCGATCGCCCGTCGTGCCAGCCCGCCCGCCCGCCGACCTGATCGTCTTCGCCGACTGCTTCATCGAACACCAGGAGCCCCACGTCGGCGAGGCGCTGCTTGTGCTCCTGCGCGCCGCCGGCCACACGCCGCTGGTGGTGAGCGCCGGCTGCTGCGGGCGCACGATGCTGTCGGTGGGCATGATCGACAAGGCGCGCCGCGCGGCGCGCGCGAGCGCCGCCGTGCTGGCGCCGCACGCCGCCGCCGGACTGCCGATCGTCTTCGTCGAACCGAGCTGCCAGGCGATGGTCTGCGACGACTGGCGCCGGCTGCTGCCCGGCGACGCCGACGCGGTCGCCGTGGCGGCGGCGGCGCGCTCCGCGCTCGGCCTGGTCGCCGACGACGCGGCCGGCGGTCGGCTGCGCTTCTCGCCGGGGGGGCGCGCCGTGGTCCACCCCCACTGCCACGAGCGCGCCGTCTTCGGCGCCGACGACACCGTGCGCGCGCTGCGCTGCGTGCCCGGCCTCGACCTGCAGGTGCTCGACGCGGGCTGCTGCGGCATGTCGGGGGTGTTCGGCTATCGCAAGGAACGCTATGAGCTCAGCGTGCGCATCGCCGAGCGCGCCCTGCTGCCGGCGCTGCGCGCGGCCGGCGCCGACGCGGCGCTGCTGGCGACCGGCACGTCGTGCCGGTCGCAGATCGCCGATCTTGCCGCCCGCCCCGCCCGCCACCCTCTCGAGCTGCTGGCCGAGCGGCTTCTCGGCTGATCCGCCGCCCCGCGCGGCGGCGCTGATCCGCCGCCCTGCGCACCGCTTCGGCGCCGCCACGAGCGATCGTCTTGCAGTGGCGCTCCGGGTCGCGAGCGCATACACTCTATGCAGGCAGCATCGGTCGCGATCGCTTGTGCGCCCGGCGCCGGCGCTGCCGCAAGCGACACCTATGACTGACGCCTCCACAAAAGCCAAAAGCCGCGCCCCCGAGGCGGTCGTCATCGACCTCGATCTCTGCAAGGCCTGCGGCATCTGCATCACCCTCTGCCCGACCGACGTGTTCGACCGCGACGACTTCGGTCGTCCGGTGGTCGCTCGCCTGGCCGACTGCACGCTGTGCGCCTTCTGCGAGCGCCACTGCCCCGACTTCGCCATCGACATCGTCCGTGTGGGAGACAACGCCTGATGCCTCAGCCGCGCCGCCTGATCGCCGGCAACGAAGCGGTCGCCGAGGGCGCCATCGCCGCCGGCGCGCGTTTCTTTGCCGGGTACCCCATCACCCCCTCGACCGAGATCGCCGAGGTGCTGTCGCGCCGGCTGCCCCAGGTCGACGGCCACTTCGTGCAGATGGAAGACGAGATCGCCTCGATCGCCGCCGTCATCGGTGCCTCGCTGGCCGGCGCCAAGGCGCTCACGGCCACGTCGGGTCCCGGTTTTTCGCTCATGCAGGAGAGCATCGGCTACGCCGCCATGGCGCAGGTGCCCTGCGTCATCATCGACGTCATGCGCGGCGGCCCCTCGACCGGCCTGCCGACCGAGCCCTCGCAAGGCGACGTCATGCAGGCGCGCTGGGGCACTCACGGCGAGCACTCGATCATCGCCCTTGTGCCGAGCTCGGTGGCCGAATGCTTCTCGCTGACCGTCGAAGCCTTCAACTTGGCCGAGGCGTACCGCACGCCCGTCATCGTGCTCTCCGACGCGACCATCGGCCACCTGCGCGAAGCGGTGGCGCTGCCGCTGCCCGAAGAGCTGCGGATCGCCGAGCGCGGCGAGCCCGACGTGCCGCCCGAAGACTACGACGAGGTCATGTCGACCGTCGACAACATCATGCCGCGGCCCGCGCTGGGCTCGCGCTACTCCGTGCACGTCACCGGACTGGTCTACGACAGCAGCCGAGGGGGCACGCCGGCCACCGGCACGCCGGCCGTCGCCGAGGGCCTCGGGCGCTACCTGCGCGAGAAGATCTACCACCACCGCGACGCCATCTGCCGGGTCGAGGAGACCGAGATGGAAGACGCCGAGGTGGCCATCTTCGCCTACGGCTCAGTGGCGCGCTCGGCCCGCGCGGCCATGAAGTGGGCGCGCCGTCAGGGCGTCAAGGTCGGCCTCGTGCGGCCCATCACACTGTGGCCGTTCCCCACCGAGGCCGTCGATCACATGGCCGAGCAGGTGCGCGCCATCATCGTGCCCGAGATGAACCTCAAGCAGATCGCCTGGGAGGTCCAGGCCGCCGTCTGGGGCCGCGCCCGGGTGATCGACTATGGGCGCATCGACGGCAAGCTCATCCGTCCCGAAGAGATCCAGGACCTCATTCGGCGCGAGTTCCACTACCACCGCTTCGAGGAGACCCCATGACCGCCCTGGTCGACGAAGAACTGCTCGAACGGGCCCCGCACGACAACAGCCTGCCGCGCGTGACGCCGCACCGCACGGCCGAGATCACGAGCCACTTGCGCACGCCCAAGACGCTCTGGTGTCCGGGCTGCTCCAACGGTATCGTCACCCGCGCGCTCATCGACGCTGTGCTGGCGCTCGACCTGAACGACGACCGCACCTGCGTGATCGCCGGCATCGGCTGCGCCGGGCGTATCACCGCCTACCTGAACTGGTCGACCGTGCACACCGCTCACGGCCGCGCCCTGGCCGTGGCGACCGGCGCCAAGGCGGCCGATCCCGGCCTCAACGTCATCGTCGTCATGGGCGACGGCGACTGCGTGGCGATCGGTGGTAACCACCTGATCCACGCCGCGCGGCGCAACATCGACGTCACCGCCGTGGTCTTCAACAACTCGATCTACGGCATGACCGGCGGCCAGATGAGCCCCACGACCTTCGAAGGCGACGTCTCCACGACGAGTGTCTACGGCAATGTCGAGCAGGCCTTCGACATCTGCGAGCTGGCGCGCGCCGCGGGCGCCACGTACGTGGCCCGCGGCACGTCGTACAACTACCAGCGCCTTGCGCAGCTCATCGCCGGCGGCATCGCCCACAAAGGCTTCTCGTTCGTCGAGGCCATGGTCGCCTGCCCCACCTACTACGGTCGCCAGAACGGCATTCCGACCCCGGCCGACATGCTCAAGATGCAGAAGGCCCGCGCCGTGCCGGTCGAGAAGTTCGACAGCGAGGGCCCGCGCCTGCGCGACCGCTACCCGGTCGGCGTGCTGCACCACGCCGAGCGCCAGGAGTACACGGCGGCCTACGCCGACGTGGTGCGCCGCTCCCAGGAGCCGCCTCGTGACTGAGCCCGCCGCTTCCGCAGCCGCGCCGGTCGCGCGCGCCGCGGCCGCCCGCCACGAGGTCCGTTTCTCAGGGGCCGGCGGCCAGGGCATCATCTTGGCGGCCACGCTGCTCGCCGACGCCGCGGTAGCCACCGGCCGCGAGGTCGTCGCCACCCAGAACTACGGGCCCGAGGCCCGCGGCGGCGCGTCCAAGGCCGAAGTGATCGTCTCCGACGACGAGATCGACTTTCCCGAGGTCACGGCGCCCGTCATCACCGTCTGCCTGTCACAAGAGGCATTCGACGCCTATGCGGGGCTCACCGTACCCGGCGGCCTTGTGGTCTACGACGAGCGACTCGTGCGCCCGTCCACCCTGCCGGAGCGCCGCGTTGTCGGTCTGCCGTTCACCGAGGTGGCTGAGAGCGAGCTGGGCAAAGCCATCGCCGCCAACATGGTCATGCTCGGCGCCGTCTCGCACCTGAGCGGCCTGGTCGACTTCGACGCCCTGGCCGACGCCCTGCGCCGCCGGCTGCCGGCGCGCATCGTCGAGCTCAACCTGAAGGCGTTGCAGCTGGGGTGCGACTACGCCACGCGGCTCGACGCCGCGGGCGAGCCCGGCGCCGATGGGCCGCGCCCGCCGGCGTGAACGCCGTCATCATCGTCGCCGGAGCCGTGGGCCTGGCGGTCGCCGCCTTCTTCCTGGTCGAACTGGTCATCGACGCCGTGCGCCGGCGGCAGTTCCTCGACATCGGCGTCGCCGGCGCGATCATTCTGCTCACCGTCTGGCTGCTGTTCACCTACGGCGACGCCCTGCTGCAGTAGCGCAAGGGGTCCGCGGCTCGGCCGGCGTCGCCAGGCCCGACCGCGACCCTCGGCGCTCCTAAGGTTTGTGCTGCGTGTGCCGATAACCTGAGACGCATCACCCGGGCGCCTGCCTACGGCGGTGCGACAGCGAATCGAGGCACGAACGTGAAGTTTCAGCGTCCAGTACCCGCCAGGTGCCCGGCGTGGCCGAAGGCCCGCTGATGGGCGCAAGACGCATACTCGTCGTCGACGACAACCCCGACGTCCTGCGGCTGGTCGACGAAGCCCTGTCGGGAGCCGGCTACGAAGTCACGACTTCGCCCGACGGCCGCTCGGCGGTGCGCGACGGCGCCCTGTCGCTGCCCGATCTCGTGCTGCTCGACGTAGGTCTGCCCGACTACGACGGGTTCACCGTCTGCACCAAGCTGCGCGAAAAGCCCGCCGCGCTCGATTGCCCCATCATCTTCCTCACTGCTGCCGGCGACATCGACAGCCGACTACAGGGCTTCGAAAAAGGCGCCGTCGACTACATCACCAAGCCGTTCCACATAAAGGAGCTGCTGGCGCGCGTGAAGGTGCACCTCCACGAAGGCGAGGCGCCCAAGACCGACGTGCCCAGTCCCCTCACCGAGCGCGAGCACGAAGTCGTCAAGCTGCTCGCCAGCGGCAAGACCTACAAGCAGGTGGCCAACGCCCTGCAGGTGTCGCAGAGCACCATCCGCAACCACCTCCACAACGTCTACCACAAGCTCGAGGTCGTCGACCGCGCCCAGGCGGTCATCGTGAGCCGCGAGCACGGCTGGATCTAAGGGCGGCCTTGCCGCGCTAGACCGTATGTAGCGAAACGGCGCCCCGCCACGTAAGTATTCGCGGGTTG
>CAZFJE010000071.1:0-13943 GCA_964519555.1 uncultured Thermoleophilia bacterium | reverse complement strand
GGGCGATTAGCTCAGGGGTAGAGCACCTGCCTTACAAGCAGGGAGTCGCTGGTTCGAAACCAGCATCGCCCACCACTCCGCGCACGCCGTCCGGCGCGCGGCAAAGCCCGCGCGCTGCCGTCCCGAAGGCTACTTCTCGGTGTAGGTCGCCCAACGAGGCGCCATCGCACCCGGACCACGTAAGGAGAGGCCACATGCAGTACCGCACCCTCGGCCGGACCGGCATCAAGGTCAGCCCCTACGCGCTCGGCGCACTGATGTTCGCCACGTCGATCGGTAACCCCGACCACGACGACTCGATCCGCATCATCCACAAAGCGCTCGACGCGGGCATCAACTTGATCGACACCGCCGACTCCTACGGCGACTCCGAAGAGGTCGTGGGCAAGGCGCTCAAGGGGCGCCGCGACAGTGTCGTCCTCGCGACCAAGTTCAGTCGCCCGATGGGCGACGATGCCAATCGGCAAGGCACCTCGCGGCGCTGGATCATGACGGCGGTCGAGGACTCGCTGCGCCGCCTGCAGACCGATCACATCGACCTTTACCAGATCCACGTACCGGACCCCGCCACCGACATCGAGGAGACGCTCTCCGCGCTGTCGGACCTGATCCACAGCGGAAAGGTCCGTGCCGTCGGGTCGTCTGCGATGCCCGTCTCCGACATCGTCGAAGCCCAGTGGGTGGCCGAGCGGCGCGGCCTGGAGCGGTTGCGCACTGAGCAACCGCCCTACTCGCTGCTCAACCGCGGCATCGAACGTGAAGTGCTGCCGGTCGTGCAACGCTACGGGATGGGCACGCTGGTGTGGGGCCCGCTCGGGCAGGGCATGCTCACGGGCCGCGTCCGCAAGGGTCGGCAGAACGACCTGCGCCGCGCCGCCTTCCTCAAGGCCATGAGTGACGAGCGCCGGCTCGATGTCGTCGAGCAGCTCGTGCCGCTCGCCGAAGAGGCAGGGCTGTCGATGACGCACCTCGCGATGGCGTTCGCGATCGCTCATCCGGGCGTGACCTGCGCGCTCCTCGGGCCACACACGATGGAGCAGCTCGACGATCTCCTGGCCGGTTTCGACGTCACGCTCAGCGACGAGATCCTCGACCGGATCGACGAGATCGTCCCGCCCGGCACCGACATCGGCACGCTCGACCAGGCTTACCGGCCGCCGGCCCTCCAGGATCCGAGCCTCCGCCGGCGACCGGCCAATGAGCGCGCCGCCACCTGACCGCGTGCCTTCACCGCTCAGGTGGGCGCCTCCACGGCGCTCGCATGCCCGGTCGCTCGCCGCTCGACGCGCGCTGCGTGGCTGATCGCCGAGGGCCCACTCGAGTCGGGTTTGGTCATGAGGTGGCTGAGCAGACCTGGTTCTTGCCGCGCTCTTTGGCCTGGTAGAGCGCGGCGTCGGCCGTAGCCACGAAGGCGGCGGTATCGAGGCCGTCGGTGAGCTGAGCGACGCCCACGCTCACCGTGAGCCGGCGCGCCGGGCGCAGCCCGCCGGTGCCCGCGGCCTCGACGCTGCGCCGCAGGCGCTCGGCGACGCACAGGGCGCCGTCGCCCTGCTGCGGCCTGCCGGTCCCGGCCGTCGGCACTGCCGGGGCTGCCGCTGCCTGCACGGCCGCCTGCGTCCCCATGTCTGACGTCGCTGTGCCCACGTGCGCATTGGTGGCCCCGGTCTGGTCGGGGGCCGTCACCTTGCGCGCCGCGCCCTCGACCGCCGTGTTGAGCAGGATCACGGCGAACTCCTCGCCGCCGTAGCGGGCGAGCACGTCGATCCCTTTGCGCAGCTGGGCCTGGAGGAGGTGGGCGATGGTGCGCAGCGCGTCGTCGCCCGCCCGGTGTCCGTGCGCGTCGTTGAACTCCTTGAAGCCGTCGACGTCGAGCATGAGCAGCGAGAGCGGCGCGCCGTAGCGGCGCGCACGTGCGATCTCGTCGCCCAAGCGGTCGTAGAAGTAGCGGTGGTTGTGCAGGCCGGTGAGCCCGTCGGTGACAGCCTGCTCTTTCAGGCTGTCGAAGAGATGGGCGTTCCGGATGGCGGCGCCGGCCTGTGCGGCCAGGGCCTGGGCCAGCTCCAGCTCGGTGACCGAGAGCTCGCGCTCGCCGCGCGACTCGAGAAACGCCATCGCCCCCAGGGGGACGCCGCCGAAGACGATGGGCACCGCGAAGCGCGTGAGGTAGCGGTCGGGCGCCGTGCGCAGGCGCGGTCGGCGGCGGACCTGGGCCGGCAGCGTGAGCCGTTCGGTCTCGATGCGGCTCGAGGACAGCGCCCGGCGCACCACCGACGAGGGGTCGTCGGCGTCGGGCACCGCGGGCAGCTCGCCGTCGTCGAAGGGAGCCGCATAGCCGGTGCGCTCCGCCAGCAGGCCGCTCGCCGAGTCGTACTCGTAGACGCGGCAGCGCACGATCGGCAGGGCGTCGACGGCCTTGCGCGCCAGGACGGCCAGCACCTCGTCGAGCACGACCGTCGAGCTCACCGCGCGGCTGGCTTCGAGCAGCGCGGCGAGGTGGCGGTTGTGGTCCTGCTGGCCGGCGAACAGGCGGGCGTTGCCGAGGGCGAGCGCCGCGATGGCGGCGAGCTGTTCGAAGAGGTCGCGCTCCTCTTGCGTGGCGCGGCGCAGGCTCTTGTCGGCGCGGGTGAGCGCGCCGATCACCTCGCCGCGAAAGACAAGCGGCGTGGCGAGGATCGTGAGGTCGGCCCACATCTCGTCGCGCTCCGCCTGCGTGAGGCCGGGGTCGTTCACGTGCGTCTCGACCGTGCGGCGCTCGCGGATGGCCTCGCGCAGGCCGGGACGGTCGGCCAGCGGGAAGGGTACCCCGACGAGTTGCCCGGCGTCTGGGTCGCCGTCGGCCGACCAGGCAGCCTGCAGGGTCACGAGCTCGTGGGTCGGCGAGAAGTCGTAGAGCGAGCAGGCGGCCGCCGAGAGCGCCTCGCCGACGGCGCGCACGGCGGTGGCGCAGACCTCGCCGGGCTCGAGACTCGAAGCGAGGCGGACGGCGACATCGGCGATGCGGCTAAGACTCGTCACGACTCCTTTGCGGGCCTGTGGCGAAGGCGTCCGGTGACGATGACCGTACTACGCTGCCCGCTCATACGCAAAGGGCGCAGGCTACCCGATGGCCCGGGCGACCACGATCAGCTCCGGCGAGTCGTCGCCGTAGGGCGAACGGTCGTAGTCGCCGTAGAGCGCCTCGATGGCAAAACCGGAACGTGCCAGCAGGTGCTCGAGCTCGTGGCGGAACAGATACCGCATGGGGAACCGCTCGGTGATCCGTCGCACGCCGTCGTCGGGGCCGTTGATCTCGTAGGTCATCTCGCACTGGTTGACCTGGCGGGCGCGGTGGAAGCCGACGACGTGACCCCACCAGCGGATCGTGCGGCCGTTGCTCCAGGCCACCGTCTCGGCCGTCTCTTCGCCGTCGCTGCCGCCGTGCTCGTAGAGCAGCGCCGGATCGGGGTTGAAGAGATCGAGCACGAGCCGGCCGTGAGAGGCAAGGTGAGCGTGACAGCGCCCCAGACAGGCGAGCTGGCGTTCGACGCTCGTCACGTGCTGAAAGCCGCGAAACGGGCTTGTGACGAGCGCGAAGCGTCGTCCCAGCTCGAACGAGGTCATGTCGGCCTGCACCAGCCGCACGCGTTCGCGCACCGCCGCGGGCTCGTCGGCCAGGTGCGCGCGGCAGCGCTCGACCATCTGCGCCGAGAGGTCGAGGCCGACGATCTCGTGGCCGGCGCGGGCGAGCGGCAGCAGCACGCGCCCCGTGCCGCAGGCCAGCTCGAGGATGGCGCCGTCGGCGGGCGCCATCGCGGCCCAGAAGGCGCGGTCGTCGCGGTCGGCATAGACGGCGTCGTAGATCTCGGCGAGCTCGCTCGAGTTGTAGGCGTCGTAGTCGGCGGGGTCTGCTGGGTAACCGGTCATGGGCGTGAGTATGGCACGGCGCGCGCCGGAGCGGACGGCACAACGCCTCTCGCGGTTTGCCGACCTGTGCTCATCTGCTACAATCCGTCGTCACTGCACTTACGACCGGTGCGCCAGTGGCCGCCGGCCGTCGCTTCTTCGCGGGGGCGTAGTTCAGCTGGTTAGAACGCCGGCCTGTCACGCCGGAGGTCGCGAGTTCGAGTCTCGTCGCTCCCGCCATCTTCTCCCCTTGGCGCACCATGCCGCCGTCCTCTTGCCTGCCGTTTCGGTCTCCCCCGCACACCTGGTCGTTGCGCACCTGGTCGACGCGCGCCGGATCGAAGCGCGCCGGGCTGCACGGTCAGGGAAAGGCGATGCGCGCGACCGCCCAGGCCGGCGAGCTGCCATCGGCCAGCAGCAGGTGCCTGTTGGAGCCGTCTGAGTTGACGATCCACAGGGTGCCCTGCAGGCCGCTCGACTTGGCCACGGCGTAGGCGATCTGCAAGGCCTTCGGCGTCCAGGCAAGCGATGTGATGGGCAGCTTGGCGACCGAGAGTATGCGGGTCGTCTTGCTCGCTGCGGGCGCCCAGACGTTCAGCGAGTCGCTGTCGGTACTGGCGCCGGAGGTCGACCCACCGCCAAAAGCGAGGCGCGAGCCCTGCGCGCTCCACGACACCGGCACCGGCCAGACGAGCGAGCCCGTCTGCAGGCGCTTGGTGCCATCTGTTCCGTACGCCGTCAGTCCAAAGCCGATGTCGCTGCCGGTCTGCTCGGTCGCGATCAGTGAGCCGTCGGGCGAGATGCTGGGGTAGGTGAACTGATCGCCGTCCTCCTCGGCGGGCGCCTGACCGGTGGTCACTGTCGTGACGGCGAGGTCGTTGGCATCGTAGAACTGCAGCTTCTCGGCGATCATGCCACCCGACTTGGCACCATAGGTGACGTAGGCGAGGTGCACGCCGTCGGTCGACGCCGAGACGCCGAGTCCCTTGATCGAGTGACCGCCGCTGTCTTTGAGGGTCTGCCCCGAGCTCTTGGCGATGTCGCGCACGTAGAGCGTGCCGTTGGCGCGATAGGTCGTCGCGCCGGCCGGAAAGTAGCACTCGACGAGCTGGGTCGCGCCGAGCCAGGCGAAGCTCTGGATCGTGGCCGGCGAGATACCGGCGCCGACCCGGTAGAGCAGCTTGCGCGGCACGTTGTAGACGAAAAGGCTGCTCGTGGAGTCGGTGTCGCTGACCGCCCGCAGGAACGCCAGGCGCTGCCCGTCGGGCGCCCAGGCGAGGTCGCTGATGGGGCCGCCGCTCGGCGCGACGAGCTGTTTCACCTTGCCGGTGGCGCCGACCACGCTGATGCCGTTGGCCTTGGGTCCGCTGGCCACGGCCACGACGAGCTGCGCGCTCGCGCTTGCGGCGGTGGCCGACGGGCCCGGCGACGGCGAGGCGCCGCTCGACGTCGGGCTCGGCGTGGCGGTGACGGTCACGGTGGCGGCCGGCGCCGGCGAACCGCCGCCGGCGGCGACCGTCGCCGCGACGGCGACCACGACAAGCGCGGCGAGCGCCGCGGCGCCAAAAGGTCCGCCCAAAGCGCTCCGCGCACGTCGGAGGCGTTGCCAGTCGCCTGCGGCGCTCACGATCGATCTCATCGGCGTGGCCTCCTCGAGTCGGCGGGCGGGCCGCGCCCTCCAAGGTCCCGGGCCGGGAGCCTGGGGCAGCGCGCGGCTGCTGCTCGTCAGACTTTCTGCGGCCGAGGCTCTATCCCTCGTGCGAAGAGCAGCAGCAAGGCCGCGGCGAGCGCCGCGGTGACGGCGCCGAACAGGAACGTCGCCCAGGGACCGACGGCCCACCACAGCAGGCCGCCGAGCGCGCTCGCGGCAAAGCTCGCGAGGCCGATCGAGGTGTCGAAGAAGCCCATCGCCGAGGCACGCTCGGCGTCGGGCGCGGTGCGGCTGATGAGCGCCTTGGTGGTGCCCTCAGTGGCGGCGATGTACAGGCCGTAGGCGGCGAACAGGAGGGCGACCGCCGCCATGCCGTGGGCCACGGCAAAGCCGGCGTAGACCGCCGCGAACACCAGGAAGCCGCCGGTGACCACAGGAAACTGGCCGACGCGGTCCGACAGGCCGCCGAGCGGCAGCGAGCCGGCTGCGTAGGTCAGGTTGTAGAGCACGTAGACGAGGATCACGCCCGTCACGCCGTAGCCCACCGACGATGCCTTGAGCAGGATGAAGGCGTTGCTCGAGTTCCCCACGGCAAAGACGAGCGAGGCCAGCAGCAGGCGGCGAAAGCGCCGCGACGCAGGCAGGCGCAGGCGCGCGCGAGCGGTCGCCGCCGGGG
The DNA here is from genome assembly GCA_964519555.1 of uncultured Thermoleophilia bacterium. Taxonomy (GTDB): domain Bacteria; phylum Actinomycetota; class Thermoleophilia; order UBA2241; family UBA2241; genus Bog-752. Next base: position 7,734 of record CAZFJE010000071.1, on the reverse strand, counting down.
TCGCGGCGCCGTCGGCTGGCGCTGCTGGATCGTTCGCCGGCGTAGCGGCGCTCCCGGTCGTCGTGACGCCGCGCTCGGTCTCGTCCAAGGCGCCGGCGTCGCGCGCCGCCCGCTCGCGCACCCCTCTCCAGATCACGACGACGCTGAGCAGGCCTGGTATGACCGCCAGGGCGAAGATGCAGCGCAGCGAGACGCCGAGCTGCAGCAGGAGCAGGGTGAACAGCGGGCCCAGCACGGCGCCGGCGGTGTCCATGGTGCGGTGCAGGCCGAAGGCGAGGCCGCGGTCGCGGTCGCGCACGCCCGCCGCGAGCAGGGCGTCGCGTGGCGCCGTGCGCATGCCTTTGCCGGTACGATCGAGCACCCGTCCAAGAAACGCGACCGGCCAGACGAAGGCCACCGCCAGCACGAGCTTGCCGAGGGTGGCCAGGCCGTAGCCGCCGAGCACGAACGGACGCCGCCGGCCGACCTGGTCGGAGAGTCGGCCGAAGGGGTAACGAGTGAGGCTGGCGGTCGCTTCGGCCGCGCCCTCGATCAGGCCCAGGATCGCCGCCGAGGCGCCCAAGACGCGGGTCACGAAGCCCGGGAACACCGGGTAGATCATCTCGGAGCTGAAGTCGGCGATCAGGCTGACGATGCCCAGGGCGACGACGTTGCTCGGCAGCGCGGCCAGGCGGCGGCGCATCGTGGCGGGAGTCGGTGGCGGCGCGTCCATGGGAGCGATGCTACCATCGCTCCCACACGGGCTTGTGCCGTCGCCGTCGGGACCGATAGCCAGAATGGTCTACGCTTAGCGGTAAGTCGCGCCCCGACGCCGGCCGATACGATCCTCAGGCGCGGGCGCGACGATGCCGTCGCGCCCGCGCTTCCAGGGAGGCACGATGGCCACGACGCGCCGCACGACCAGCGACTCGAGACCCTTCTCGCGGGGGCCCATCGCCTGCCTGTCCGCCCTGGTCTTTGCGCTGCTCTCGCTCTGCCTGCTGGCCGCCGCGCCGCGCGCCGCCGAGGCCGCCACGCTCGGCGTCGGTAGCCCCATCCCCTTCACCCTGTTTCCGACCGACAACCCCTGGAACACGCCCGTCGATGCTGCCCCCGTCGACCCGAACTCGGCCGCCTACCTGCGCAGCATGGGCCTGACCACAGGCCTGCACGCCGACTTCGGCACGACCTGGGACGGCGCTCCCAACGGCATCCCCTATGTCACGGTCTCGGGCACGCAGAAGAAGGTGCCGGTCTCGTTCGAGTACGCCGACGAGAGCGACCCCGGTCCCTACCCGATCCCCTCCAACGCCCCCATCGAGGGCGGACCGAGCAGCGACGGCGACCGCCACGTGCTGGTGCTCGACGTCGACCATCAGAAGCTCTACGAGCTCTACGCCGCCTACCCGCAGAGCGACGGGAGCTGGAAAGCGGGCTCGGGGGCGGTCTTCGACCTGGCCAGCAACGCCACGCGGCCGGCCGGCTGGACGTCGGCCGACGCCGCCGGCCTGCCCATCCTGCCCGGCCTCGTGCGCTACGACGAGGCGGTCACCAAGGGCGTCATCGACCATGCCCTGCGCTTCACCGTGGCCCGGACTCAGGACACGTACCTCTACCCCGCGACGCACGAGGCGAGCGACTCGAACAACCCCGACCTGCCGCCCATGGGTCTACGCGTGCGCCTGAAGGCCGGCTTCGACATCTCCGGCTTCTCGCCCGAGGTGCGAGCAATCCTGCAGGCGCTCAAGACCTACGGCATGATGGTCGCCGACAACGGCTCGAACTGGTATGTCTCGGGCGCCCCCGACGAGCGCTGGAGCGACGACGACCTGCATGAGCTCGGCCGGGTCACAGGCAGCGACTTCGAGGTCGTCGACACACGCGCGTTGCAGCCCGGGGCGCTCGTGGTGAGCGCCGGCGGCGACGCGACGCTGTCCGAAGGGCGGAACTTCGCGCGCGCCGGATCGTTCATCGACATGGGCGCCGACGCGAGCTGGACTGCCACGGTCGACTATGGCGGCGGTTCGCAGCCGCTGGCCCTGGCGCCCGACCACCACAGCTTCAGCCTGGCGCATCGCTACAAGGTGGCCGGCACCTATGTGGCCGCGGTGACGGTGCACGGTAACGGCGGCACCGCGGGCGTGACGCGCTTCAAGGTCGTGGTGCGCAACGTGGCGCCGCGCGTGGCGGCGCAGCGCCCTGAGGCCGCGCGCCGCGGGTTCGCCCTGCGCCGCCGCATCGTCTTCACCGACCCCGGCGCTGACATCTGGCGCACGGTGGTCGCGTGGGGCGACGGCTCGCAGGGCCGGCGCTCCGTCGGTCGCTCACACAGCTTCCTGCTCGGTCACGTCTATCACCGCGACGGCCTGTTCACGGTGACGGTGCGCGTGGTCGACCGGCACGGCGGCTCGGGAGCCGCGCGCTTCAAGGTGCGGGTGCGCGGCTAGCGGGGTCGCTCGGCGGCGGGCAGCGTGGCGGCGGGCAGCGTGGCGGTGGAGCGCCCGGTGAGCTCGTCGCGTACCACGCGGGCGAGCGCCGACAGCCCGGCGCACTCGGGCCGCGCCGCCGCCAGGGCGGCGAACTCGCGGTCGAGCACGCCCATGAGCACGAGGTCGTGGCGCAGGCCCTCGAAGGGCACGCTTTCGCGCTCGCGGCCCTCTTCGACGAACCCGCAGGCGCGAAAGCAGGCCAGCGCCCGCTCGTTGAACGACAGCACCCGGGCGGTCACCCGATGCAGGCCGAGCACTCCGAAGGCGTAAGCGAGCACGAGACGGGTCGCCTCGGTGCCCATCCCCTGGTTGACCCAGTCGTGGGAGAGGAGCGTCACCGCGTAGCGCGCGCGGCGCTCGTCGGGTTCGACGCCGAAGAGTCGGGCAAGGCCGACCAGACGGCCGTTACGCTCGATCACCCAGCCCTGCGTGCCGGTGCGGCCGCCAAGGTGCGCCAAGGCGGCGCGTGACTCAGCCGATGTGAGCCCGCGCCGGGTGCTGCGCTCGACGCCGAAGAAGCGCTCGATCGCCGGGTCGACGCCCAGGCGCGCGATCACGCCGCCGTCGGCGGGCCGCGGCGGGCGCAGCATGACGCGGGCGCCGCGCAGCACGGGCACCACGTCGGGCAGCGGCAGGCCGATCGGCGTCACCGTGGCCGTCCATCCATCGCCTGTCAGAACCCCCCGGGACCGAGGTACGCCTTGAGGTGGGCGGCCGGGTCTTCGTAAGTGGTCCAGAACTTCTTGACCGGGCCCAGGTTCTTCCAGTAGCCCTTGCTGCCCTGCGGCGTGATGAGGATGTCGCCGGGCCCCGCCACCACCCGGTTACCGTCGTCGTCGGTCACCTCGACCTGTCCCTCGATGATGTAGGCCACCTCGTGATAGGGACGTTCGAAGTAGCGCCGCTGCACCTCGCGCCGCCACAGGCCACAGCTGAAGCGTTCGTCGGCCGAAGTCGCCGCGACGCACTCCTCGCCGGGCGGATCGTGCTCTTCTGGACCAACCATCGCCTCCTGCCAGCTCACGTCGTGGGGCCTGATGACGCGGATCCTGTTCGATAGCTCGTCGGCGCACATGGCGATGACCTCCTGGAGCTATGGGCCGGGCAGGGCAAGCTTACAGCAGCCACGACCGCTGTCTCGAGTGTCGCCGCCCGTCGGGGCGATGGGCTCTGGCGAGCGTGGCCGTCTGCCGGGGGCGTAGAATCGGCGGGCGAGATCTCGTGGCGAGATCTCGCCCGCGCGGCCCGTTCGCGGTGGCCGTGAGCGTCGACAAGGAGCGAGGCGGCGTTTGAGCGCGGCACCCACAGCTCTGGAGGAGCGCGTCGTGGCCCACCTGCGGGCGCGACGCGACGAGCTCTGCGACCTGGTCGCCCAGCTCGTCGCCCTCGACACCACCGCGCGCGACGCCGGCGCGCCGCCTCGCGCCGAGGCTGCGCTGCAGCGCCTGCTGGCGGCGCGCCTCGCCGCTCTGGGCGCCGAGATCGACCTGTGGGAGCCTGAACCGACCGGCGCCGGTGGCCGCTTCGTGCCGCCCGGTCTCGACTTCGTGGGGCGCCCCCAGCTGATCGCGCGGTTGCCGGGCGCCGCGCGCCGCGCCGCGTCCTCACGCAGCCTGCTGCTCACGGGCCACATCGACGCGGTCGGCGTCGAGCCGCGCGAGCAGTGGACGAGCGACCCCTTCGTGGTCGTCGAGCGCGACGGCCTGCTCTACGGCCGCGGCACGAACGACATGAAGGGCGGTCTCGCCGCCCTGGTGGTCGCCCTCGAGGCGCTGCATCACGCCGGTGTCACGCTGGGCGACGAGGTCATGTTCGCCGCCGTCACCGACGAGGAGTCGTCGGGCGCCGGGAGCTGGTCGGTGGTGCGCCGCTTCGCGGCGCGTGGTCTGCGGCCGGCGGCGGGGCTGTGCGCCGAGCCCACCGGCTTTGAGGCCTGGGTGGCCTGCCGCGGCATTCTCAAGCCGCGCCTCACCATACCGGGGCGCGCCGGGCACTCCCAGGAGCCCCAGCCCGACTGGCGCGAGGGCGGCGCCGTCAACGCCATCGACAAGCTCGTGCCGGTGCTCACCGAGGTGCGGCGCATCAACGCCGACTGGCGGGCGCGGGTCGATCAACGCCACCCGTTGCTCGCTCCCGGCGACATCGTGCCGGTCCTGGTCGACGGCGGCACCTGGGATGTCACCTACCCGGCCTTCTGCCACCTGACCCTCGACTGCCACTACCTGCCGGGGCAGTGGCACCCCACGCTGGGCGCCGAGCCGGTCAAGGCCGAGATCCGCGAGCGCATCGACGCGGCCGCGGCCCGCGACCCCTGGCTGGCCGCTCACCCGATCGCCTGGGAGTGGGAGTGGGAGGTGCCGCCCGCCGAGATCGCCGCCGATCACCCCCTGGTGAGCACCGTGCTCGATGCCGCCGCGGCGGTGGGACGGCCGTCGCGGGTCGGGGGTCTCGACTCCTGGCACGACGCCGCGACCTTCACCCTGCACGGCGCCATACCGACCTTCTCGTTCGGCCCGGGCGGCATGGACACGGCCCACGCGGTCGACGAGTGCGTGGCCGTCGACGAGCTCGTCGACACCGCCGCCGCCGTCGCCCTGGCCACCATGCGCTGGTGCGGCGTGGCAGACTAAGGCCGCGGCGGCCGGGCGACCGATTCACTGAAGAGAAAGGGAGTGCGATGCTGAAGGGTCTTGCGGGCAAGACGGCGCTCGTCACGGGCGGGTCGTCGGGCCTTGGCGAAGCGGTCGTCTACCGCCTTGCGACCGAGGGCGTGTCGGTCGCCGTGGGCGGCCGCGACGAGGGGCGCTGCGACGCGGTCGCGGCACGCGCGGCCGCCATCGCCGGCGACGCGGGCTTTGGCGCGGCGCTCTTCTCGACGGTGCTGGGCGACGTCGCCCGCACGGCTGAGTGCGAGCGCCTCTTCACCGACGCCGTCGCGCAGCACGGTCACCTCGACATCCTCGTCAACTCGGCCGGCATCTGGACCGAGAAGCCGATCGTCGGGTGGAGCGAGGCCGACTACGACCTGCTCATGGACACCAACCTCAAGGGCACCTTCTTCCTGTGCCGCGAGGCGGTCAGGCACATGGCGCCGCGCCGCTCCGGCGTAATCGTCAACATCGCGAGCGACTCGGGCACCCACGGTGAGCCGGGGGCCGCCGCCTACGCCGCCGCCAAGGCGGGCGTCATCATGCTCACGCGCAGCCTGGCGATCGACCACGGGCCCGACAACCTGCGCGTCTGCAGCGTCTCGCCGGCGATCTTCGACACGCCCATGCTGGCGAAGGCGATCGCCGACGCAGACGACCCCGCGGCCTACGAGTCGTGGCAAGCCGACGGCTACCCGCTGGGGCGCATCGGGCAGCCCGCTGAGCTCGCCGCGGTCGTGGCGTTCCTGGCAAGCGACGAGGCGAGCTTCGTGACCGGCCGCACCTGGGTGGTCGACGGCGGCTTCACGGCGTAGGGCGCCCGCGTTGCCCCGGCGCCCGCGCCGCGCCGCCCCCGCGCCGGCGCGCCGCGCGACCAGGTCAAGGTCGACCGCCTGAGCGGCGGGTGAGAGGATGGGGCCCATGGTGTCGCGCCGCAAAGCCCTCGTCGCCGACCTCGCGCTGTTTTCGGTGGCGGTCTTCTGGGGCGTCAACTTCGTGGTCATCAAGCACGTCACCGAGCGCACCACCGACGCCGTCAGCCCTATCGCCAAAAGCGTGGTGGCCGGCACTATGGTCTACCTGCTGTTTCGCTACGTCGTGGCGACCGTCATCTTCTCGGCGATCCAGCCCCTGGCGCTGCTGCGCGCGACCCGGGCACAGTGGCGCATGGGCGGCCTGCTGGGCGGCTTCTACCTGACCGCCCTGGTCGTGCAGACCATCGGCCTGCAGTACACGACGCCCGGCAAGTCGGGCTTCATCACCGGGCTCAGCGTGGCCATGGTGCCGTTCCTGTACTGGGCGGTGTCGCGGCGCTCGCCGGGCTGGTTCCAGGTGCTGGGCGCCTTCGTGGCGACGGCCGGCCTGGGCTTTCTGTCGCTGCGCGGCAACCTCACCGTGAGCTGGGGCGACGCCCTCACGCTGCTCGGCGCCTTGCTCTACGGCTTGCACATCATGACGACCGGCTTCTTCGCGCCCAAGGTGCCGCCCTCGACCCTCGCGGTCACCCAGATGGCGGTGTCGACCGTCATCCTCGTGGTCGTCACGCCGTTCTTGGCGCACCTCACGCTGGCGCTCGGCTGGCAGGCCTGGGCGGCCATCCTGTGGACGGCGCTCTCGGGCACCATCTACGCCTTCTTCATCCAGTCGTGGGCGCAGCGCTACACGAGCTCGACCCACGCCGCCGTGCTGCTCTGCTTCGAGAGCGTCTTCGCCGCCCTCGCCGGCGTGATCGTGGGCCTCGACACGGTGACCTGGCGCATGCTCACCGGCGCCTCGCTGATCTTTACCGGCATGCTGCTGATCGAGCTGCTGCCGGGAGGTGGCGGCGCCGAGAACGAGGCGCCCGCCGAAGCGCTCGTGCCGATCGAGCGACCGAGCGGCCACGACACCGGCTGAGTGACGAGGCGACCGCCGCGCCTGCTGCAGCGACCGAGCGGTCGCGGGGCCGGCCGCGCAGGCCGCGATGGCGACGCGCTGAACGGCGGTCCCGCGCCAGGAGCGCGAGCCGCTGGAGATATCGACACGAAGTAGGAGATGATCGCAGGCGATGACCGAGAGACCTTACGAAGACGTACGCATCGAGGGCCACCTGATCGATTCGCTGATGGTGCCCCAGATCATGGACGACGTCATGGACCTCGAGGGCGAGTTCGAGATCCTCTCGTTCGACGTGGGGCGCACTCAGACCGACATCTCGCGGGCCGTCATCCGCATACACGGCCGCGACCGCGCGCACCTCGAAGAGATCCTCACGGCGGTGCAGGAGCACGGCGCCGTCGCCGTGGCGCCCGAAGACGCCGTGCTCGCGGCGGCGCCGGCCGACGGCGTGTTCCCCGACGAGTTCTACTCGACGACCAACCTCGAGACTTACGTGCGTCTCGACGGCGAGTGGGTGCACGTCGAGGGTCCCGAGATGGACTGCGGCGTGCGCGTACGGCCCGCCACGGGCCCCGGCGGCCCTCGTGCCGAGACCCTGCCGCTGTGCGACGTGGCCGCCGGCGAGCTCTTCGTCGTGGGCCACCACGGCATTCGCGTGGTGCCCCTGGCGCGGCCCCGCGAGAGTCAGCCCTTCGAGTTCATGGCCTCGGCGGTGTCGAGCGAGAAGCCCAAGGCGCAGA
>CAZFJE010000070.1:6998-13986 GCA_964519555.1 uncultured Thermoleophilia bacterium | reverse complement strand
ACACGGCCACCACCAACTTCGGCCGCGTCAAAGAGCACGTCGACAAGGTGGCGGCTTTCACCGAGCAGCAGAGACAGCACATCAAGGACCGCTGCGACCAGTTCCTGGCGCGCATCGAGGCCGAGCCCAAGACCAAGGCGTGGACCAAACGCGCCAAGAAGGGCACGGACAAGCTCTGGTACAACACGGGCTTCTCGGACTGGTGACACTCTGCGGTTCCCAGCTGCGGCCCTGAGGGGGGCGGCTGCACGGGCGGCGGAGGTGGCGGCGATGGTCGGGGGGCCGTCGCCGCCCCGCCGCCCTTTTTCTTTTGGGCGCCTCGCTCCCAGCTGCTCACTGCGCCCGACGCGGCGCGCTTCGGGCCTGCGTCGCGGCTCTCCCAGGGCTCGCGCCGCGGCCGCCCCGCGAGCCTGCGGTCCGCTCGACACGCCGCCGAACGTACGAGTTTCCTCCTATGTATTTGCAGCGCCGGTCTTCGTGGTGTAGGTTTTCGGCGTTGTGGAACGGTCGTCGCTTTAGCGGCGACCCCGGGGGGTGCCGCACGGCAAACCGCGGCAGGTAGCAGGAGGGAACGCGTTGGCCCGAGGAACAGTCAAATGGTTCAGCAATGAGAAGGGGTACGGCTTCATCGAGCGCGAAGAAGGTGAAGACCTGTTCGTCCACTTCTCGGAGATCCAGGTCGATGGCTACAAGACCCTGAACCAGGGTCAGGCCGTCGAGTTTGAGATCGCCCAGAGCGACAAGGGCCTGCAGGCCTCCAAGGTCGTGCCGGTCGGTTAGCTCCGACCCCGAACCTTGTACCGCTCCGCGACCCCGCGGGCCCCAGTGGCCGGCGGGGTCGCGTTTCGTTGGCAGAGAGCCCGCCCGCCACGCTGGCTGCAGGCCTTTTGCGGAGCGCTTCCTATGGTACGATTGCAGGCCCGCGCGAGCGGGGTGTGTGAGGAGGACTCGCGTATGATCGACCAAAACGATGTCCGTCACGTCGCCCGCCTGGCGCGCCTGCGGCTTGAGCCCGGCGAGGCCGAGCGCATGACTGCCGAGCTTGCCAAGATCCTGGAGCACATCGACAAGCTCAGCGAGCTCGACCTGAGCACGGTCGAGCCCACTGCGCACGTGCTCGCGATGACCGACGTGGTGCGCCCCGACAAGCCGCGGCCCAGCCTGTCGCGCGACGAGGCGCTGCGCAACGCGCCCTCGGTGAGCGACGACTGTTTCCGCGTGCCCCGGATGCAGTCATGACGGCGGGTCTCGACCCGCTGCGCCTGACGGCGCGCGAAGCCCGGCGCCTGCTGACCGACGGCGAGATCGCCGCCTCCGAGCTGACCAAGACCTACCTCGACCAGATCGCGCGCGTCGAAGGCAAGGTGCACGCCTTCATCTCGGTGACCGCCGACAACGCCGCCAAATACGCCACCGAGATCGACCAGGAGATGGGCGCCACGCGCGGCGCCCTGGCCGGTCTGCCTACTGCCATCAAAGACAACATGGTCACCGAGAGCGTCACCACCACCTGCGGCTCGAAGATGCTCGGCAACTACCAGCCGGTCTACACCGCGACGGCGGTGCGCCGCATCTGGGGCGACCACATCGTCATGCTCGGTAAGTCGAACATGGACGAGTTCGCCATGGGCTCGTCGACCGAGACCTCGGCCTTCGGCCCCACCCACAATCCCTGGGACCTCGGCACCGTGCCGGGCGGCTCGTCGGGCGGCTCCGCCGCCGCGGTGGCCGCCGGCGAAGCGCTCTGGGCCCTGGGCTCCGACACCGGCGGCTCCATCCGCCAGCCGGCGGCGCTGTGCGGCGTGGTGGGCATGAAGCCCACCTACGGCGCCGTGTCGCGCTACGGGCTCATCGCCTTTGCGAGCTCGCTCGATCAGATCGGGCCGCTCACCCGCACCGTCTACGACTGCGCCCTGCTGCTGCGGCGCATCGTCGGCCGCGACCCCGTCGACTCGACCTCGGTGGCTCTGCCCGGCGAGATCGAGCTGCCCACCGCCGAGCGCCTCGACGGCCTGCGCTTCGGCATTCCCGCCGAGTACGTGGCCGCCGGCATCGAGCCCGGCGTGCTGGCCCGTTTCGAAGCCACCGTGGCGCTGATCGAAGAGCTCGGCGCGACCTGCGTCGAGATCAGCCTGCCGCACACCGAGTACGCCCTGCCGGCCTACTACATCATCGCGCCGGCCGAAGCGAGCGCCAACCTGGCGCGCTTCGACGGTGTGCGCTACGGCTACCGTTCGCCGCACGCCACCGACCTCACCGAGATGTACGAAGCCACCCGCGGCGAGGGCTTCGGCCCCGAGGTCAAACGCCGCATCATGATCGGTACGCACGCCCTCTCGTCGGGCTACTACGACGCCTATTACGGCCAGGCGCAGCGGGTGCGCACGCTCGTGCGGCGCGACTTCGACACGGCTTTCGCCCAGGTCGACCTGATCGTCTCGCCGACCTCGCCCACGGTCGCTTTTGGCCTGGGCACGCGTCTCGCCGACCCGCTCGCCATGTACCAGAGCGACATCTGCACCATCCCCGTGAACCTGGCGGGACTGCCGGCGATCTCCATACCGTGCGGCTTGGCGGGCCACCTGCCGGTCGGCTTTCAGCTCATGGGACCGGCCTTCTCCGAGAGCCGCCTGCTGAGCGCGGCCCACGCCCTCGAAGGGGCGATCGGCTTCAGCGCCGTGCCGACCTTTACCGACTCGCGCGCCGGCGCTGGCGAGCAGGCGGGGGCCGGCGAGCAGGGCGCCGCGGGTGCGACGCCCGAGGAGCGATCATGAGCGCCTGGGAACCTGTCATCGGGCTCGAGGTCCACGTCGAGCTCGACACCGCGACCAAGATGTTCTGCGGCTGCGCGGTGACCAAGGGCGACGAGCCCAACACGCACACCTGCCCGGTCTGTCTGGCCCACCCCGGGGCGCTGCCGGTGGTCAACGAGCGCGCCATCGAGTACGCCGCGCGCATCGCGCTGGCCCTGGGCTGCACGGTGCGGCCGCGCAGCATCTTCCACCGCAAGAACTACTTCTATCCCGACCTGCCCAAGGCCTACCAGATCAGCCAGTACGACGAGCCCCTCGCCGTGGCCGGCTCGTTCGACTACTGGGTGGACGAGCAGAAGCTCTCGTGCCGCATCAACCGGGTGCACATGGAAGAAGACGCCGCCAAGCTCATCCACGCGGGCGGCGAGGCCGGGCGCATCGCCGGCTCCGACTACTCGATGGTCGACTTCAACCGCGGCGGCACACCGCTCATCGAGATCGTCGGCGAGCCCGACATACCGTCGCCCGAAGCGGCTCGCGAGTTCCTGCAGCAACTTCGCAACCTCGTCGTAGGCCTTGGCGTGAGCGAGTGCAACATGGAAGAAGGCCAGATCCGCTGGGACGCCAACCTGAGCGTGCGGCCCGCCGGTAGCACCGAGCTCGGCACGCGCACCGAGCTCAAGAACATGAACAGCTTCCGCTACCTGCAGCAGGCCCTCGAGGCCGAGTTCCCACGCCAGGTCGCCGTGCTCGAAGCCGGCGGCACGATCGGCCAGGAGACCCTGCATTTCGACCCCGAGACCGGCGTCACCACGCCGCTGCGCTCCAAAGAAGAGGCCCACGACTACCGCTACTTCCCCGAACCCGACCTCGTGCCGTTGACCACCGACGAGGCCTGGATCGACGCCGTGCGCCGCGCGCTGCCCGAGCTGCCCGCGGCCCGCGTCGAGCGCTTCAGCGCCCAGTACGGGCTGTCGCGCTACGACGCCGCGCTGCTCGGCGGCGGGGCGGCCATGGCCGCCTTCTACGAAGAGCTTGTGGCCGAGGGCACCGACCCCAAACTGGCGGCCAACTGGGCCATGGGCGAGTACTCGGCGCACCTGAACGCCGCCGGCCTCGAACCCGGGCACGGCCACGTGACCGCGTCGCGCCTGGCGGCGCTGTTGCGCCTCGTGACCGGTGGCCAGGTCTCCGGTACGGCGGCCAAGCAGGTCTTCGCCTTCATGGTCGACGAGCGCGGCGAGCCCGCCGACATCGTAGCCGGCCACGACCTGGGCCAGGTCTCCGACTCAAGCGAGCTGCAAGACGCCGTGGCCGCTGTGCTCGCCGCGCACCGCGCTCAGGTCGAGCAGTACCACGCCGGCAAAGAGGCGCTTGCCGGCTTCTTCGTGGGTCAGGTCATGAAGGCCACCCAGGGCAAAGGCAACCCCCAGCTCGTCGGCGAGCTCGTGCGAGCGGCGCTCGCCGGCGACGAGCATAAAGGAACGACATGAGCGAGTTTCGCCCCGGCGATCTGTCGAGTTTCATCATCGCCGAAGAGGCGCCGGCCGAAGGTCCGCCGGTGCGCATCGACGACACCACCCTGCGCGACGGTGAGCAGACCGCCGGCGTCGTGTTCTCGAACCACGAGAAGATCCGCATCGCGCGCCTCCTGGGCGACGTCGGCGTGCACCAGATCGAGGTCGGCATCCCCGCCATGCTCGGCGACGAAAAGGCGGCCATCGCGCAGATCGTCGAGCTCGGTCTCAAGCCCTCGATCCTTGCCTGGAACCGGGCGGTGCTCGCCGACATCCAGCACTCCATCGACTGCGGCGTCGACGCCGTCGCCATCTCCATGTCGGCGAGCGACATCCACATCGAGCACAAGCTGGCCAAGTCGCGGCAGTGGGTGCTCGACCAGATCCGCGAGTGCGTGGCCTTTGCCAAAGAGGCCGGCCTGTACGTCTCGGTGAACGCCGAAGACGCCTCGCGCGCCGACCTCGAGTTCCTGCTGCGCTTCGGCCGGGCCGCCAAGGCAGAGGGCGCCGACCGGCTGCGCTTCTGCGACACGCTGGGCATCCTCGACCCCTTCGACACCTACAACGTGGTCAGCTTTCTGGCCGGCCAGGGCCTCGAGATCGAGATGCACACCCACGACGATTTCGGCATGGCCACGGCCAACGCCCTGGCCGGCATCAAGGCCGGCGCGACCTACGTGAACACCACGGTCAACGGTCTCGGCGAGCGCGCCGGCAACGCCGCCCTCGAAGAGGTCGTCATGGCGCTCAAGTTCTTAGGCCACGTCGACTTGGGGCTGCACACCTCGCAGTTCCGCGAGCTGTGCGAGTACGTGGCCTCCGCCTCGGCGCGCTCGATCCCTTCGTGGAAGAGCATCGTGGGCACCAACGTCTTCGCCCACGAATCGGGCATCCACGCCGACGGCGTCATCAAGAACCCGCTCAACTACGAAGCCTACGCCCCCGAAGACGTGGGGCTCGAACGGCAGATCGTGGTGGGCAAGCACTCCGGTTCGCGCACCATCTACCGCAAGTTCCAGGAGTTCGGCATCGAGCTCTCAGACCACGACGCCAGCGAGATCCTGAAGATGGTGCGCCAGACGGCGATCGAGCTCAAACGCGCGCTGTTCTCCAAAGAGATCATGTACATCTACCAGGACTACATCGCGAGCCTCGCCGCCGCCGCCGATGCCCCCGCGGCCACCGAAGCCCCCGCCGCCGGGGCCGCCGGCGCCGTCGGGGCTGCGCCGGCGGCCCGTGACTAGCATGGCAGCCACCCTCGCCGAAAAGCTCATCGCCGCGCACGCCGGGCTCGACTCGGTGGCGCCCGGCCAGATCGTGGTCGCCCTGGTCGACGTGGCCATTGCCCAGGACGGCACGGGGCCGCTCGCCATCCAGCAGCTGCGCGACCTCGGGCGCGTGCACGTCAAGGTGCCGACGGCCGTCTTCTTCATCGACCACGCGGCGCCCTCGCCGCGCGTCGAGCTCTCCAACGCCCACCAGCTCGTGCGGCGCTTCTGCGACGAGACCGGGGCGACCCTGTCCGACGTCGAGATGGGCGTCTGCCACCAGCGCGTGGCCGAAAGCTTCGCCAAACCGGGCGACCTGGTGATCGGCGCCGACTCGCACACCTGCACCGCCGGCGCGCTGGGCGCCTTTGCCACCGGCATGGGCTCGACCGACGTCGCCATCGGCATGGCGACCGGCCAGACCTGGCTGCGCGTGCCCGAGACGCTGCGCATCGAGGTCGGCGGGCGCTTCGCCGACGGCGTCACCGCCAAAGACCTCATCCTCACCGTCATCGGTCGCCTGGGCGCCGACGGCGCCACCTACAAGGCGCTCGAGTTCGGCGGGCCGGCCATCGAGGCGTTGCCCATGCACGAACGTCTCACGCTCACCAACATGTCCGTCGAAGCCGGCGCCAAGACCGGTCTTGTGGCAAGCGACGAAGTCACGCGGGCGTTCCTTACGGCCCAGGGCCGCCCCGACGACTACCGCGCGGTCGGCCCCGATGACGGCGCCGTCTACGAGCGGTCGCTGTCGTACCTGGCCGACGAGCTCGTGCCGATGGTCGCCGCGCCGCACACGGTCGACAACGTACAGAGCGCCGCCTCGCTGGCCGGAACCAAAGTCGACCAGGTGCTGATCGGCACCTGCACCAACGGCCGCCTCGACGACCTGCGCGCCGCCGCCCGCCTGCTGCGCGGTCGCCGCCGCGCGCCGCGCACCCGCCTGATCGTGACGCCGGCCTCGCAGGCCGTGTGGCGCGCGGCCGCCGACGAGGGCCTGCTCCAGGCTTTCGCCGCCGCCGGCGCCGTGGTCACCAACCCCGGTTGCGGGGCCTGCGTGGGAGTCCACGAGGGCATCCTCGCCGACGGCGAGGTCTGCCTGAGCACCGCCAACCGTAACTTCAAGGGGCGCATGGGCAATCCCCTGGGCGCCATCTATCTGGGCTCACCGCTCACGGCGGCTGCGGCCGCCGTCGCCGGCGAGATCGTCGACCCGCGCGAGCTGCTCGGCTCGGGCGAGCCTGCAAACGAAGGAGAACAGCATGGCTAAGCAGTACGACGCGCCGCCGGCGATGGCCATCGACCCGGCAAAGCGCTACACGGCGACGATCACCACCGACCGCGGCGACATCGTCGCCGAGCTCTACGCCGACAAGGTGCCGGTCACCGTCAACAACTTCGTCGTGCTGGCCCGCGACGGCTACTACGACGGCGTCACCTTCCACCGCGT
>CAZFJE010000070.1:0-6898 GCA_964519555.1 uncultured Thermoleophilia bacterium | reverse complement strand
ACTTCGTCGTGCTGGCCCGCGACGGCTACTACGACGGCGTCACCTTCCACCGCGTCATCGGCAACTTCATGGCGCAGACCGGCGACCCCACCGGCACCGGCCGCGGCGGCCCCGGCTACAAGTTCGCCGACGAGTTCGACCCGAGCCTGCGCCACGAAGGCCCCGGCGTGCTCTCCATGGCCAACGCCGGCCCCAACACGAACGGCTCGCAGTTCTTCATCACCCACAAGGCGACGCCGCACCTGGACGGCAAGCACGCCGTGTTCGGCCGCGTCACCGAGGGCATGGACGTCGTCTTCTCGATCCCCGATCGCGACCCCATGAGCGCTCGCGAGCCCGGAGTCGCCATGACCAAGGTGACCATCACCGAGAGCGACGCCTGAAGGGCATGCCCGTGCCCACCGCTCACGACCTTCTGCGGGGCCGCGCCTGGACCTTCGGCGACGACATCTCGACCGACCAGATCGCGCCGGGCCGTCTGTTCCACCTGCGCACCGACCTGCCCGAGCTCGCCAAGCACGCCCTCGAAGACGAAAACCCCGAGTTCGCCAAGGCCGTCAAGCCCGGCGACTTCGTGGTCGGCGGGCGCAACTTCGGCCTGGGCTCGAGCCGCGAGCACGCGCCCCGCATACTCAAGATCGCCGGCGCCGGGGCCGTGCTGGCCCAGTCCTTCGCGCGCATCTTCTTTCGCAACGCGATCAATGTGGGGCTGCCGGTCCTGACCTGCGACACCGGCGCGATCGAACAGTGGGACGACCTCGAGGTCGATCTCGCCGCCGGCGAGGTGCGTGACCTCACCACGGGGGCGACGGTGCCCTTTGCCCCGCTGCCGCCGGTCATGCTCAAGATCCTCTCCGACGGGGGGCTCGTCGAGCACTTCCGCAAGTACGGCGAGTTCCACCTGCCCGAAGGGTAGAGCGATGGCCTACCGTGTGACGCTCATTCCCGGCGACGGCACCGGCCCCGAGCTGGCCGCCGCCTTAGAGACCGTGATCGCCGCGAGCGGCGTGCCCGTCGAGTGGGAGCGCCACGACGCCGGCGCGGCCGTGCTCGAACGCCGCGGCACGCCGCTGCCCGACGAGGTCGTCGAGTCGGTGCGCGCCACGAAGGTGGCCATCAAGGGGCCGATCACCACGCCGGTGGGTGCGGGCTTCCGCTCGGTCAACGTGGCCCTGCGCGTGGCGCTCGACCTGTACGCCTGCCTGCGTCCGGCGCGCTCCCTTGCCGGCGTGCCCAGCCGCTTCGCCGGTATCGACCTCGTGGTCGTGCGTGAGAACACCGAAGACCTCTACGCCGGCGTCGAGCACCAGGTCACTCCCGACGCCGCCGAGTCGATCAAGATCATCACGCGGCGCGCCACCGAGCGCGTGGCGCGCTTCGCCTTCGACTACGCCCGCGCGCACGGCCGCCGCCGCGTCACCGCCGTGCACAAGGCCAACATCATGAAGCTCACCGACGGCCTCTTCCTGCGGGTGGCGGGCGAGGTGGCCGCCGACTACCCCGACATCGCCTTCGACGACCGCATCGTCGACAACCTCTGCCAGCAGCTCGTCATGGCGCCCGAGCGCTTCGACGTGCTGCTCTGCCCCAACCTCTACGGCGACATCGTGAGCGACCTCTGTGCCGGCCTGATCGGCGGTCCCGGAGTGGCTCCCGGGGCCAACATCGGCGCTGAGTGCGCAGTGTTCGAAGCGGTGCACGGCAGCGGTCCCGACATCGCCGGGCGCGACATCGTCAACCCCACGGCGTTCCTGCTGTCGGGCGCCCTCATGCTCGAGCACCTGGGCGAGGGCGCGGCGGCTGGGCGCGTCTACGACGCCGTGGCCGCCGTCGTAGCCGACGGTCGCCAGGTGACCCGCGACCTGGGCGGCACGGCCGGCACACAGGAGTTCGCCCGGGCGGTGGCCGCGCGACTGTCGGCAGCCGCCGTCACCCCATAAAGGAGTCCACCGTGCCCACACCACCCGACGAGCGCCACTTCAACATCCACGCCACGCCCGAGATGATGGCCGGCGTCTATGCCAACTTCGCCAACGTCAGCCATTCCGACTACGAGTTCTCCATCACCTTCATGCGCCTCGACCACGAGAACGAGACCGAAGAAGAGATCAACGGCGTGGTGGTGTCGCGCATCAACATGTCGGCGCGCTTCATGAAGGAGCTGATCGAGGCGATGAACGACAACTTCGGCAAGTGGCAGACCGGCGAGAACATCCGCAACCTGCCCGAGGCGCCCGACCACGACTGACCGCCCGGGCGTGCCGGCCCTCGCGGCGCGCGCTGCCCGGCGCGGCGCCGAGCACCCCGTCGCCTCTGGTACCATGTGGGGGTGATGATTCCCGCCCCCCTGCCCGACGCCCTCGCCGGATTCGTGACCGCGGTCGAAGGCCGCCACAGCGTACGGCGCTTCTCAGGCGAGCCCGTGTCGCGCGCCGACGTGCGCGAGATGGTGCGCTTGGCCACCCTGTCGGCCAACGCCGGCAACGCCCAGCCGTGGCGCTTTGTGGCCGTCGACGACCAAACGCTGCTGGCCGCCATGGGCGCGGCCGTCGAGGAACGCATCGACGCCATGGCCGCCTGGCCCGAAGTCGAGGCGGCCGGCCTTGCGCGCGAGACGCGCACCATGCGCGGCTACTCCACCTTCTTTGCCAAGGCGCCGCTGGCGATCGCCGTGTGTGGGCTGCCCTACGAGTCGGCGAGCGACCGGGCGCTCGACCTGCACGGCGTGTCGCGCGACGAGCACGACAGGTTGCGCGCCCGTCCCGACGTGCAGAGCGTGGGCGGCGCGGTGCAGATGCTCATCACCGCGGCGCACGTCCTGGGCTACGGCGCCTGCTGGCTGAGCGCGCCGGTGCTGGCCGCACCCGCTCTCGAGAAGCTGCTGGGCGTCGTCGAGCCCGCTCGCCTGGTCGCGATCGTCGCTCTGGGTCGGCCGGCAGTCGAGGGCAAGCCGACGCCGCGCCGCCCGCTCGACCAGGTTTTGCGTTTCCTGCCGCCCGAACCCGAGAAGGACTCATGACGACGCCCCTAAGGTATGCAGAGACCGCTCCGATCATCGCGCGCGCCCTGGCCGGCGAGGCGCTCACGGCCGCCGAGATCGCGAGCCTGCTGGCGATCGACGACCCGGCCGACGCGGCGCCGCTCTACGCCGCCGCCGCCGAGCTGCGCCGCCGCCACTTCGGCGACGGCATCTTCCTGTACGGTTTCGTCTATTTCTCGACCTGGTGCCGCAACGACTGCACGTTCTGCCTGTACCGGCGCGCTAACGCCGAGAGTCCGCGCTACCGCAAGTCGCTCGACGAGACCGTCGCGGTGAGCGTGGGCCTCGCCGAGTCGGGCGCCCACCTGATCGACCTGACCATGGGCGAAGACCCACTGTACTTCGCCCACGGCGAGTTCGACGCGCTCGTCGAGTTGGTGGATGCCGTCAAGACGGCCACCGGGCTGCCCGTCATGGTGTCGCCGGGCGTGGTGCCCCGCGACGTGCTGGCCGCGCTGGCCGACGTGGGCGCCGAGTGGTATGCCTGCTACCAGGAGGTCCACGACCGCGCCGTCTACGCGCGGCTGCGCACGGGCCAGGACTACGATGTGCGCGCCCAGGCGCGCGCCGACGCCGCCGACCTGGGTCTGCTCGTCGAAGACGGCATGCTGCTCGGCGTGGGGGAGGCCATCGCCCAGCGCGCCGCCACCGTGGCCGCCATGCGCGAGCAGCGCCTCGGCCAGGTGCGCGCCATGACCTTCGTGCCGCAGCGCGGCACGCCGCTCGCCCACCTCACCCCGGCCGGCCGCATCGGCGAGCTCGTCACCATCGCCGTGCTGCGTCTGACCATGCCAGATCGCCTCATTCCCGCCTCGCTCGACGTCGACGGCATCGCCGGCCTCGAGTCGCGCATCGCCGCCGGCGCCAACGTAGTCACGTCGCTGGTGCCGCCCGACACAGGCCTGGCCGGCGTGTCGCAATCCGAGCTCGACATCGACGAGGGCCTGCGCACCGCTCCGGTGGTCACGCAGCGCCTCGAAGCCGCCGGCCTGCGCGTGGCCACGGCGGCCGAGTACGCCGCCTGGGCCGCGCGCGCCCGCGAGCGCGCCGCCGCCGCAGCCGGCCTGACGCCGGCCGCGCCGACGCCGGCCGCGTCGGCGCCCTTGGCGCAGACGCCCGAGGTGCAGACGCCGGCCCGCCCCACACCCGTCTGAGGTGACCGTGAGAGCGAGCGGCGCGGCGTGGGGAAGAGCGGCATGAGGCTGGCGGTCGTCGGCGGCAAGTTGCAGGGCACCGAGGCCGCCTACCTGGCGGGCGAGGCCGGCTACGAGGTCGTGCTCATCGACCGGTGTGCCCACCGCCCGGCGTCGGGCCTGGCCGCCGAGACCCACGTCTTCGACGTGACCGCCGATCCGGTGCGCACCCGCGAGCTGCTGCTGGGCTGCGACGCCGTGCTGCCGGCCTGCGAAGACCAAGCCACCCTCGAGTTTCTGAGCTCGTTCGCGCCCGGGCTGGGCGTGCCGCTGCTCTTCGACTACAACGCCTACCTGGTCACGCAGTCCAAGCTCGCCTCAAACGAGCTCTTCGCGCGGCTCGACGTGCCGAGGCCGCTGCCCTGGCCCGCGTGCGGACTGCCCGCGGTCGTCAAGCCGAGCGTGGGCAGCGGCAGCAGCGGCGTGCGCCTGGTCGTGTCGGAGCCCGGCCTCGTGCTGGCCCGCGCGGCGCTGGCGGCTGCCGGCGAGCAGGCGGTGGTCGAGGAGTACGTCGCCGGGCCGTCGCTGTCGATCGAGGTGATCGCGCTCGGCGGCGAGGCGCTGACCCTGCTGCCGACCTTCCTCGAGTTCGACGCGGTCTACGACTGCAAGCGCGTCGTGGCGCCGGTCGACGTTGGCCCTGGGGCTGCGCCGGTGAGCGAGGCCACGATGACCGCGCTCGACGACGTCGCGCGGCGCCTGGCCGACGGCGTGGCGCTGGGCGGCGTCATGGACGTCGAGGTGATGGTCGCCGCCGACGGCACGCCCAAGGTGATCGAGATCGACGCCCGCCTGCCCAGCCAGACGCCGGCTGCCGTGTTCCACGCAAGCGGCGCCAACATCGTCGAACTGCTCGTCGAGAGCTTCGCCGCCGGCCGGCCGCCGGCCGCGGCCCCTCAGGCTCTGGGCGCCGCCGTCTACGAACACGTCCTGGTCGACAACGGCCGCGTCGAGGTGCTCGGCGAGCACGTCGTAGGCGGCGCCGGCCCGCTGCGCCGCTGCGACGGACTGTTCGACGCCGACGTCGTGCTCACCGACCGTCCCGACTCAGGCGCCGCGCGGGGCCGCTGGGTCGCCGTGCTCATGACGCGCGCCGCGACCGCGGCGGCGGCCCGCGGGCGGGCCGCCGCCGCGGTCGCGCGCCTTGCCTACGAGCACGGCCTCGAGCTCGTGCCCGAGTCTGAGCCCGTCCTGGTGACGCCGTGACTTATGCGCTCGCAGGGGCCCCACGCGCACTCGGCCCGTCTGCGACCCGCCTGAGTGGGCGCGCAGTGCCGTGACCCGCCTCGTCGAAAGCGACGTGCGCGTGCTGACCGCGCACCTGGACGAGGTCGAAGGAGCGCTATTGCGACTTACCGGCTGCGACTTCGTGACGCTTGCCGCCAGGGCGTGCGGCGTGAGCGAGGGCGTCGCGCGCGACGCCCTCGCTCACGCCGCCGTCGCCGTCGTGCCCATCACGAGCGGCGAGGGTGTCATCGCCGGCTTCGTCGACTGCGTGGCGGCGATCTGCGCGCGGCTGGGCTGCCGGCAGGCGCGCGTCACCGAGGCGACCGACGTGGCCGGCTTCGCCGAGGCCTTCTCCGGCGGCGACGACCTGGTCGTCGCCGCCGACGACCGCCACTTCCTGGCCTTCGACCTGAGCAGCCGCGCCGTCGCCGACGACGACCCCTGCACCGCGCATGCCTACGCGGCCGCCCTCGACGCCGCGGCCGCCCGCAGCGGCCCGACCGGCGGCGGCCTCAGCGCCGACGCCGGCGCGCCGGACGACCGCGCGCCGGGCGGCAGGGCGGCCGGCGCCGGCGGCGTGGCCGGCAAGCCCGTCCTGGTGCTCGGCCTCGGCCCCGTGGGGCGCGCGGCCGCCGCGCGCCTGGTGGCGCTCGGCGCCGAGGTGCTCGTCTGCGAGCTCGACGAGGCGCGCCTGGCGGCGGTCGTCGCGGCGCTGCCGGTCACCCCGGTCACCCTGGCCGAGGGTCTGTCGCGCAGCCGCCTGGTGCTCGACGCCACGCCGACCCCCGACTTGATCGACGACGACTGGCCGGCCGGCGACGGCATCGTCTGCTCGCCGGGCCTGCCGCCCGGCGTCACCGCTGCAGCCGCTCAGGCGCTGGGTGAGCGTCTGGTGCACGAGCCCCTCGCCCTCGGCGTGGCCGCGATGGCAGTGCAGGCCCTCACGGGGAGCTCGGGCCCGGCGACGAGGTAGCCCACCCGGGTCGCGCGCTTTGCCGGCCGCCCACCGATGCGCTAGCCTTAGAGGCGGCGCGGGGGGTCGATCGGAAGGATCAGCGTGGACTCTAAATCCACGTAGAGGGGTGTAACTCCCCTACTCCCCGCCATCGACACTCCTCTGCAGAGCCGACTCCGTCGCTCCGTCGCCCACTCGGCCGCCGGCCTCGGCGAAGCTCATCGCGCCACCCCGCCCGCTGGGCGCCCTGATCGCCGCCGCCATCGTGGGGACCGGCGTGCTGGTCGGCTGCTGGTAGGGCTGAGACGCAAGCGGGAGCGCCACGGCTCGCGCGCTTTGCTACACTCGTAGCGTGCCGACCGATCCCACCAAGTCCGTCTACTACCGCAAGCAGGTGCCGCTCTTCCGCCTGGTCGAGAAGATGAAGCTCTGGCCGTCGCGGCGCGGGCTGCTGCACGGCATCAAGGAGTTCGAGGTGCTGGG
>CAZFJE010000069.1:0-14321 GCA_964519555.1 uncultured Thermoleophilia bacterium | reverse complement strand
TGGAGCTGCTCGGCGACTGGAACTGGTACCTGCCGCGCTGGCTCGAGTGGCTGCCGAACGTGAGCGTCGAGGGTCACGCCGGCGAGACCGCCCCGTCCGGCGAGACCGCCCCGTCCGGCTGCCCTGCTCCGGCGGGTCACGTCACGCCCGCCGGCCAGGCCACTCGATCCGGCCAGCGTCGCCCGGCGCCGCACGCCGACGAGCGCCTGCGGCCCGGCCGCACGCCGACGAGCGCCTGCGGCCCGGCCGCGGGCCGGTAACACCCCACGCACACCCTTCGAGGGGACCCCACTCCTCGAGCCGGGGGGCGGCGGCGCGACAGCGCCGCCGCCCCCCTTCGTGTCGGCGCGGCGGCGCGAAAGCGCCGCCGCCCACTTCGCGCAGGCACGGGGCCGCGCCCAACCTTGCGGCGCGCGGGCGCAGCGGGTAGAACGGGGGGCATGAGATTGCTCGTGGTCGAAGACGCTGAGAAGCTCGCCCGCACTCTCAAGCGCGGCCTCGAAAAAGAGGGCTACGCCGTCGATACCCTGGGCGACGGCCGGTTGGCGCAGGCGCGCCTGCGCAGCCGCGCCGACGAGTACGACCTCGTGCTGCTCGACGTCATGTTGCCCGGCGTCGACGGCTTCACCATCTGCCGCGACCTGCGCGAGCGCGGCCTCACGGTGCCGGTCCTCATGCTCACCGCGCGCGACACGACCGACGACAAGGTGACCGGCCTCGACAGCGGCGCCGACGACTACCTGGTCAAGCCGTTCGCCTTCGAGGAGCTGCTCGCTCGGGTGCGCACGCTGCTGCGGCGGCCGCGCGGCGCGCTGCCCGCGGCGCTTATGGCCGGCGACCTCGTGCTCGACCCGGTCTCACGATCGGCGCGCCGCGGCACGACCGATCTCGAGCTCACGACCAAGGAGTTCGCGCTGCTCGAGTTCCTCATGCGCCACCCCGGCGAAGTGCTCAGTCGTGAGCGCATCCTCGATCACGTCTGGGACGACGAGTACGACGCCTCGAGCAACGTGATCGACGTGCACTTGAAGAACCTGCGTCGCAAGGTCGATGGCACCGACGGTCCGAGCCTCTTTCGCACGGTGCGCGGGGTCGGCTACTGTCTGCGGGCGCCGGACCCGGCGTGACCCCGGCCGCCGCCCCCGACGTCTTCGGCCGCGCGACCACGCGCCTCGTGGCGCTCTTCACGGCCGTCGTCGTGCTGCTGGTCGTCGCCTCGGGCGTGTTCATGTACCTGACCGTCAAGTCGAACATCTCAGACGTGGCCCAGGGCCACGGCGGCGAAAGCGAGAACGGCCTCGAATCAGAGCTCGCCACGCGGTCGATCAGTCGCTTGCGCTGGCAGCTCGTGGCCCTCGACGGCGTCATCATCGTCGCCGTCGGCAGCCTGGGCTACTGGTACGCACGCCGCACGTTGCACCCCATCCGCGAGCTCTTCGGCGCGCAGAAGCGCTTTGTCGCCGACGCCTCGCACGAGCTGCGCACGCCGCTCGCCATCATGAAGGCCGATTTCGAGGTGGCGTTGTGCGGCGAGGGCGACCCTGCGGCGGCATCAGCGTTGCGCGGCGAGGGCACGGGTGTCGTGGCGACCGCGTGGAGCGGCGAGAGCGATCCTGCGGCGGCCCCGCCATCGGGTGGCGAGCGTGCCGCCGCGCCGGTCTCGGAGGAGTCCGCCGAGCTGCGCGAGGCGGTGTACAGCGGCCTCGAAGAGGTCGACCGCATGAGCGCCATCGTCGACGACCTGCTCACGCTGTCGCGCATCGACGCCCACCAGGAGGAGTTGCGCTTCGCGACGGTCGACCTGACGCGGCTCGTGTGCGACACAGCCGAGGACATGCGCACGATCGGCGGCGGCGCGCGCGTGGCGGTGGCGGTGACGGCGCCTTCCGGCGCCGTCACCGCCACCGCCGACGCCGCCCACCTCGAGCGCGCGCTGCGCAACGTGGTGCGCAACGCCATCGAACACTCCACGCCGGGCGGCAGCGTGAGCGTTGCCCTGACCGCCACCCCCGACGAGGCCGCGGTGCGCGTGACCGACCAGGGGGCGGGCATCGCGACGGCCGACCTCGAACACGTTTTCGACCGCTTCTACCGGGGCGACTCGCCGCGCTCGCGCGAGGGCGGCAGCGGTCTTGGCCTGGCCATCGCCCGCTGGATCGTCGAGCGCCACGGCGGACACATCACCGCCACCAGCACGCAGGGGCAGGGCACGACGATGGCCCTGCACCTTCCGCTGGCCGGTCCGCGCTGACGCCGCGGCTGACGCGACGACCGTCGCGCCGGGCTGCGGCGCGAGCGCGGCGACGCTACGGCCGTCATGCCGTCCCTAGACGATGTCGATGGTGAGCTGGCTCGCGCCGCCGCTCATGCGCACGTCGAAACGGTCCGCCGAGGTCGCGTAGCTCGGTGATTCTATGCGGCTGCCCCGGCCCATCGAGGCCAGCTGCTCGCCGTCGAAGACGAGCTGGCTGGCGCCGCCCGTGATCTGGCCGGCCAGCGCGCAGTCGGCCGGCCTGTGCAGCCGCACGTTGCTGGCGCCGCCCGAGATGCGCACCGGCACGGCGCCGGCGGCGACCGGCAGCCAGATCTCGACGTCGCTGGCCCCGCCGCCCACCTCGAGCGAGCGCAGCGTGAGGCCGCGCAGGTCGCAGACGAGCTTCCACATGCCGCCCTTCATCGAGATCTCCCAGGGCACTGCGGGGTTCAGCGCGATCGTCGATCTGGCGACCCGCCAGTCGAAGGGCAGCAGGTGTCGCCTGTGGCCGATCGTCACGGTGCCGCCGTCGACGTTGATGTCGGGGACGCTTCCCTTGAACTCGCCGCGGTAGAGGCCGGTCAGCGAGGCGTCGACGCCGATCTTCGCCTTGGCGGCGCCCTTGATGAACTCGAGCCGGCCGAGCGACACCCCGTCGAGCGGGGCCGTGAACCGTCCATTCGCAGGTGGGGCGGCGCTCGCCGCGTCGGGACCGGGCGGGGGAGAGGCGATGCCGCGCACGAGCTCTTCGTAGAACTCGCGGATGCCGCGCAGGTAGTCGCGAATGACGGCCACGCCGGCGGGGTCGATCTGCTCGAGCTGCGCCCGGCCGGCGAGCTCGACCTCGCCGTACACACGCGCCCCCAGCTCGCGGGTGGCCGCGGTCGAGGTGACCATCACGCGGCGCCGGTCGCTGGGATCGGCGACGCGGTTGGCGTAGCCGTTGCGCTCCATGCGGTCGAGCACGGTGGTGATCGCGCCCGGGGTGAGGCCGCTCTCTTCGGCAAGCTCGCCGGCAGTCACGCGGCCGCGACGGTAGAGGATGCCGATGCAGCGCAGGTCGGTGCGGTTCAGGCCGGACTGCGCGGCGACCGCCTCGTCTAAGCGGTCGGCGGTGCGGCGTAACTCGCCGAGCTCGGTGCCTACTTCGTCGATCAGTCTCTCGGTGTCGTCTGCCATGTCATCGCCTCGCTGCCGGGAAGAAGATGCCGCGCGTGCGGCCTTCGTGATCTGTCGTGCTCGTGGACTTGTTCGTCATCCGACAATTGGTTCCTTGACAGGCAATATACCATAGACAAATAGTTTGACACTCGAAATATAGTGGCAGTAAACTGCTGCTGTTCTTAAACGCCTTCACGGTGCGACTTGCACGGTCGCGACCCACGGGAGCCGACACAAGGTGGTAGTTGCATGACTGAGATGGCGATCGAGGCCACGAGCCTCGTGAAGACCTACCCCAAGGGGGTGAAGGCGCTCGACGGCGTGAGCTTCGGTGTCGCCGCGGGCAGCGTGTTCGGCCTGGTCGGGCCCAACGGCGCCGGCAAGTCGACCACGGTGAAGATCCTGACGACCCTCTCACGGCCCGACAGCGGCGCCGCCGAGGTGGCCGGCATCGACGTGCTGCGCCGGCCCGACGACGTGCGCCGCGCGATCGGCTGCGTGGCGCAGAAGTCGGGCGTCGACGTGCAGGCGACGGGGCGCGAGAACCTGCTGCTCCAGGGCCGGCTGTACGGCATGGGCGGCCGCGCGCTCGAGCAACGCGTCGACACCATGCTCGAGCGTTTCGGCCTGGTCGACGCGGCGCGCCGTGTCACGCGCACCTATTCGGGCGGCATGCAGCGCAAGCTCGACGTCGCGATGGGCCTGGTCCACAGTCCCCGGGTCCTGTTCTTAGACGAGCCGACGACCGGCCTCGATCCCGAAGCTCGCGCCGACATGTGGACAGAGATCGAGCGCCTTGCCGGCGAGGAAGGCCTCACCATCCTGCTCACGACGCACTACCTCGAAGAGGCCGACCGTCTGGCGCGCCGCATGGCGATCGTCGACCGGGGCAGGGTCGTGGCGCAGGGCAGCCCCGAAGAGTTGAAGAGCGAACTGCACGGCGATGCCGTGCACATCGAGCTCGATGCCATCGAGACCAACGGACGCGTCACGGCGGCGCTTGCCGACCTGGACTATGTGCGCGACGTCGTGGTCGACCACGGCCGCCTGCTGCACGCCCGGACCGACAACGGCGCTCGCGCGGTGCCCGTCATGCTGCAGGCGCTCGAGGCGCACGGCGTGCCGGTCGTTTCGGTCACCGTCGCGCGCCCGTCGCTCGACGACGTCTATCTGAAGTACACCGGCCGGCGGTTCGAAGACGCCGACGCGGCCCCGGAGGCGACCCGATGACAGTCTTGCGACACACGTACCATCTGACCGTCCGCCAGGTGCGCAACTTCCTGCGCCAGCCCTGGTTCGTGGCACTCTCGCTGTTCCAGCCGATCGTCTACCTGTTGCTCTTCGGCGCCCTGTTTAAGAAGGTCGTCGAGATCCCCGGGTTCAGCACGAACTCCTACGTCTCGTTTCTCACTCCCGGCGTCGTCGTCATGAGCGCCATGTTCGCCGGGGGTTGGAGCGGCATGGGCCTGATCGACGACCTCGACCGTGGCGTCATGGACCGCTTTCTGGTGGCGCCCACGAGCCGCGGCGCGATCATGCTCGGCCGCGTCACGCCGCAGGTGCTCACGATCCTCATCCAGACGCTCATCATCGTGGGTCTGGCGCTGCTCGTGGGCGGACGGTTCGGCGGCGGCGTGGCCGGCGCGGTCATGCTGATCGTCGTCTCGACCCTGCTGTCGATCGGCGTCGCATCGCTGTCGAACGGCGTCGCCCTGCTGCTGCGCAAGGAGGAGTCGGTGATCGCCGCGGTCAACATGGTCCTGTTGCCGCTGATCTTCCTGTCGTCGGCCTTCCTGCAGCAGAACCTGGCGCCGCAGTGGATCCAGGACATCGCCCGCTACAACCCGGCCAACTGGGCGATCGTGGCGGGCCGCACCGCGCTTTCGAGCAACGCCACGGCGCACACGGTGCTCATGCACACACTCTATCTGGCCGTCTTTGCGGTCGTCTGCACGTGGCTGGCCACGCGAGCGTTTCGCTCCTACCAGCGCTCCGTCTGAGCCCCGCCTGCCGCGCTGACGACGCCGCGCGCGGCGGGCTGACGGCGCGCGGCGCGCCGACGACGGCCCGCGCAGCGCCTCGACCAAACGACAACGCCGCCCAGCGCTCGGGGCGCGGAGCGCGGAGCGCGGGGGTATGATGCCGGCGAGCGAGAGCTCGGTCGTGTGCGGGATGAAAGTCTTCGGGTCGTAAACCGCTGTGGGGAGGTGACTCCTCCAAAGAAAGCTCCATGCTCGCGCGCGAGTGCGGGGGAGCTACCGCGCCGGCTCTCGCTCATGTGTACGCGGCCCTTCGGGGCCGCGTTTCGCTTAGAGCGAGACCCTAGAGCAGACCGGTGAAGTTCCCGGTCCCCCAGGGCGATGCCGCCACGGCGTCGGCTACCGCTATGGCGCTGGTGCCCGACCGCAAAGCAGCGAGGATGCCGCCGTAGTAGCCGTTGCGCAGCGTGGCGATGGTCGCGGTGAAACCCTGTGCCCAGCTCAGGTAGGCCTTCACGCCCACCGAGTTCATGGCGGTGGCGCCGGGCTCGGGCATGGTCGTGTCGAGGGGATTGTAGTGGGCCGTGTTGTGCCAGTGGCCGCCCTCAGCCATCTCCCAGGCGGTGATCGCCGCCGCGTTTTCCTGCGTGAGCGGCATGCCGAGCTGTTCGAGCAGCGCTTTGGCCCACGTGATGGGCGTGTAGCTGCCCGAGAGCGGCACCGGCGAGACCAGGCCGCCGCTGTGCGGGTTCTGCGCGGCCAGGATGCGCTGGATCTGGCGGGTGAACGCCTCGAGGATGGCGCGCCGCTGGGCGATCTTGTCGGACATCGCCAGGCGCTGCGCGTCGACTTGGCCCTGGGCGGTCTGTGAGTCGCTACGCTGGGTGGCAAGCGTGGCGGCGAGCCCCGTGACTTGCACGTTCAGGCGGGCGAGGCTCGCGGTGTCGCGCTGGCCCTGCTGGGTCAGGCGCTTGAAGAAGGTGACCTCGGTCTGCGCCTGGGTGAGCGTGGCCGAGCCGGCCAGCACGTCGAGGAACGAGAACGTCCCCATCTTGTACATGGCCGCGAGGCGCGCCCCGACCAGGGCTTTCTGCTGATTGAGGACGGATTGCGACTGGGCGAGCTGCAGGCGCGTCTGCGAGAGCTTCATGTTCACGGTGGCGAGGTTGGCGACCGCGGCGTCGTACTGGGCGCCGATCGCCTGCATCTGCGCCTCGAGGTGCGCCATCTGGCGGCGCTGACCGCGGGCCGCCACTTCGAGGCCCTTGAGCGTGGTCGGCGTCCGCACGGCGATGATCGCGGTGGGCGAAGCGGCGGCCCGGCCCGGCACGAGCGCGGCGCAGCCGAGGGCGACGGCGGCGGCCGCCAAGGCGGCCGCCGCCGTCGCCCGCACGAGTCGTTTGTGGGTGCGCCGGTGCATGGTAGGTGTATCGGCCTGGCGGCGGCGGCCTTTACCCCTGAACGCCGGGCCGTGCGGGTCGCCCCGCGTTCTCTTCTGTGGCTGTCAGCCCAGGCGCCGGTGCGCCCTCAAGTCGCAGCGCTCCCAGGCCTTGTCGTTGTCCTCGACGTCGGCGTCGGTCATGAGACACCGCTCGCTCGTACCGGCGACCCTCTCGAAATGCACCGTCCCGTGACAGGTGGGGCACTCGCCGGTCGTTTCGGGGGGAGTGTCGAGGCATACCCCGCAGTAAGGGCAACAGACTTCCATGGCAACCCCCTTCGTGACTCCGATCACACCACGATGGTACTCTCTTTTTGTCGCTGTGGGCAGGCGTTTATGGTGTGCGGTGCGCCGCTCGCCTGGCGCCGCGCCCGACGACACCGGTGGCTGCGACCC
Organism: uncultured Thermoleophilia bacterium; assembly: GCA_964519555.1. Classification (GTDB taxonomy): domain Bacteria; phylum Actinomycetota; class Thermoleophilia; order UBA2241; family UBA2241; genus Bog-752. Next base: position 7,090 of record CAZFJE010000069.1, on the reverse strand, counting down.
TCCGCAAAAGCGGACGGGCGGGTGATACTGTGGTCGCCACAGGCATCGACGATCGCCGGGCGACGCCCGGCACGACTAAGACGGGGCTCCCTTCATGATTCAGGCGGCAGATCAGACCCTGGCCTACGGCATCGACAGCGCCGGCCTGCGCCGCTACGCCGACCTCGTGTTGCGCTGTGGCGTGAACCTCGAGGCGGGTCAGAAGATCCTCATCACCGGCGACGTGCACCACGCCTACCTGATCGCCGCCCTGGCCGAGCGCGCCTACGCCAACGGGGCGAGTGCCGCCGAGACCCTGTACTTCGACGATCGTGTGCTGGCCGCCAAGGCCGGCGGCGCGCCCACCGACGCGCTCGCCGCCTGGGTGCCGGCCTGGTACGAGGCTGCCTACCAGACCGTGATCGACGAGCGCTGGGCGCGCATCCGTACCCTCGGCGACCCCATCGACGACCCCTACGCCGGCGTGCCCGTTTCGCGTGCCACTGCGCTGCAGACGGCCGTCACCCTGCCTGCCTACCGCACCGTCGACGCGCGCATCAACTGGAACCTGTGTCCCTGCCCGACCCCGGCCTGGGCGCGGCGCATCTACGGCGAGCCCGACGTCGCGCGGCTGTGGCGCGACCTGCGCTACGCCGTGCGCTTGGACGAAGCCGACCCGGTGGCCGCCTGGAGCGCGCGCCACGGCGAACTGGCGCTGCGCGCCACGCACCTCGATCAGGCGGGCTTTGTCGCGCTGCGCTTTCGCGGCGGGGGCACCGACCTGTCCGTGCCGCTGCACGGCGACGCACGCTGGCAGCCGGCCTGGCTGACCACGAGCTGGGGCCGCGAGTTCCTTTGCAACCTGCCCAGCGAAGAGATCTACGTGGCGCCCGACTTCAGGGGCGTGCAGGGCACCGCCGTCGCCACGCGGCCGGTCAGCGTGAACGGCGCGCTGGTCACCGGCCTCACGCTGCGCTTTGCCGACGGCCTCATCGTCGAGGTGGCGGCCGACACCAACGCCGACGTGGTGAGCGCCAGCCTCGACGAAGACCCCGGTGCTCGGCGCTTGGGCGAGGTGGCGCTCGTCGACGCCTCGTCGCGGGTGGGCAGGCTCGACACCGTCTTCTTCGAGACGCTGCTCGACGAGAACGCCGCCTGCCACATCGCTTGGGGCGCCGCCATCCACGACTCGTTCCCCGAGGGTCTGCCCGACGACGAGGCCGCTCTGGCGGCGCGCGGCGTCAACGAGTCGGCGGTCCACCAGGACGTGATGATCGGCGGGCCCGAGGTCACCGTGACGGGCATCACCCCGGCCGGCGACGAGCGCCCGGTCCTGGTCGGAGAGCGCTGGCAGATCTGAGTCGCGGGATGGCGGCTGCGCCACCGCCGAGCGTCTACCCGGCGAGCTCGTCGAGCACGCTCGGCTCGGGCACGTCTTGCCCGCGAAACTGCGTGCGGTGCAGGTCGGCGTACAGGCCGCCAGCGGCCAGCAGCTCGTGGTGGCGGCCGCGCTGCACTATGCGGCCGTCCTGCAACACGAGGATCATGTCGGCGTCGCGCACCGTCGAGAGCCGGTGGGCGATGACCAGCGACGTGCGCCCCGTGAGCGCCGCCTTGAGCGCGTGCTGCACGGCGACCTCGGACTCGGAGTCGAGGTGCGCGGTGGCTTCGTCTAACACCACGATGTCGGGTGCCTTGAGCAACAGCCGGGCGATCGCCAGGCGTTGCTTCTCGCCGCCCGACAGGCGGTAGCCACGGTCGCCGACGACGGTGTCGAGGCCGTCGGGCAGCGCCTCGACCAACGGCATGATCTGCGCGGCTTGCAACACCTCGAGGATCTCGTCGTCGCTGGCGTCGGGCTTGGAGTAGAGCAGGTTGGCGCGGATCGTGTCGTGGAACAGGTGGACGTCCTGCGTGACCATGCCGATGGTCTGGCGCAGCGAGTCGAAGCTCGCGTCGCGCACGTCGACCCCGTCGATGCGCACCGCGCCGGCACGCACGTCGTACAGGCGGGGCACGAGCTGACTGATCGTCGTCTTGCCGGCCCCCGACGGGCCCACCAGGGCGATGAGCTGTCCCGGTTCGGCCGTGAAGCTGACATCGTGCAACACCTCTTGGCTCGGTGTGTCGTTCAGCACGGCGACCGACTCGAGCGAAGCCAGCGAGACCTCGCTGCTCGTGGGGTACGAGAAGCCGACGTGATCGAACTCGAGGCGGGCCGGTCCGCGCGGGACGCTGGTGGCATCGGCGCTCTCGGCGACCATCGGTGGCAGGTCGAGGACCTCGAAGACACGGTCGAACGAGACCAGCGCCGTCATGAGGTCGACGTTGACGTTGGAAAGCGCCGTAAGTGGGCCGTAGAGGCGGTTCAGGTAGGCCGTCAGGGCGACCACGGTGCCCACGTCGAGCGCGCCGTGCACCGCCAGCACGCCGCCCCAGCCGTAGACGAGGGCCGTGGCGACGGCAGCCGTCAGTAGCAGGGCGATGAAGAAGAAGCGCGCGTAGATGGCCTGCACGATGTTGATGTCGCGCACGCGCGCCGCCTTCTCGCCGAACGCCCGACTCTCGGCCTCGGGATGGCCGAAGAGCTTGACGAGCATGGCGCCTGAGACGTTGAAGCGCTCGACCATGCTGTTGTTCATCTCGGCGTTCAGCCCGTAGAGCTCGCGCGTGATCGCCTGTAGCCGACGACCGAGCCAGCGAGCCGGCAGCAGGAAGAGCGGCAGGAGCACGAGGGCGACGAGCGTGAGCTGCCACGACAGCACGAACATGATGGCCAGCACGATGGCGACGCTGACGAGGTTGCCGATGACGTTCGAGAGCACATCGGTGAAGGCTTCCTGGGCACCGGTGACGTCGTTGTTCAGGCGGCTCACCAGGGCGCCAGTCTGGGTGCGGGTGAAGAAGGCGACCGGCATGCGCTGAACATGGTCGAAGACGCGCGTGCGCATGTCGTAGATCAGGTTCTCGCCGACCCGCGCGCTGATGAAGCGCTGGATCAGGGTGAGCCCGGCGTCGGTGATCGCCAGCACGGCGACCAGCACCGCCAACTCCACGATGAGGCTGACGTTGCCGGGGGGCATGATGCCCTTGTTGATGATCTCGCGATAGATGAGCGGGTTGGCGGCGCTGACGATCGCGTCGAGCACGACGAGCACAAGGAAGATCGCGAGCAACGCCCGGTACGGGGCCACGAAGGTGAGTATCCGGCGGACGGTGCCCTTCGCGACCTTCTGATCCTGCACCCCGTGATCGCGGCGCATCGAGCGCAGCGCCGTGAAGCCGCCCGGCCCCATCATGAGGGTTCACCCGCGCGGGGTGTGGGTGTGTCGCGCCGGTTCAGTACCGTGAGCAGTTCGAGAAGCTGCACGCACTGGGTGGCGTCGAGCCGCGCGAACAGCGCCTCGGCGCCCGCCCGGCGAGCGCGGCTCAGGCGCGCGAGCAACTCGTCGCCTGCATCGGTGAGGCAGACCAGCACGGAGCGGCGATCGAGGGGGTCGGGGCGGCGCTCGACCAGGCCAGTTGCCTCGAGGGCGTCGACCATGGCAGTGGCCGAGCGCGGCACGACTTCGAGGCGTACGGCGAGCTCGCCCATGCGCAAGGGCGCCTCGGAGCGGGCCAGCAGGCGCAGGGCGCGCGCCTGACCGAAGGTCAGCCCAAGCGGCTCGAGCTCGCCGCGCGCGACACGCCGCAGACGCCACGATGTGCAGGTCAGCAGCTCGCCGAGCTGGGCGACCAGGTCGGTGCTCGCCCCGCCGGTCACCGCGTCGGCGCCTACGGCGGCGCCGGTGGTCGCGGAGACGGGCTGGTGTCGGTCGGCGGTCGCCGTCATGGTAGCTCCTTCGGCTTTGCCTGCCCGTTCGAGCCGGCATATACCGCTGAGTATACCACATAGTGAGTGTCTCTCAACATAACGCGAAGAACTGTCGGCGCGGCGTCGTCAACGGGGCCGCCTGAGACGCCCCGGGCTTCAGCCGCCGAGGCGCCCCAGGCTTCAGCCGTGCAGTCCCGCGGCCCCTTCGGCGACGGTGCGCCAGGTGGCAAGGCGGGTGGCGGCTTCGTCGGCTGAGACGCGCGGCTCAAAACAGGCCGCCGGCCGCCAGTCGCCCACGGCGGCGGCCGGGTCGGCGGCCTCTCCCGCGCCCAGGCGCGCGAAGGCGGCGACGCCCAGCGCGGTGGCGTGGGGCAGAGGGTAGACCTCGACCGGCGCCTGCAGCAGGTCGGCCTGCATCTGCATGAGTGTCGTCGAGCGCGCCAGGCCGCCGTCGACGCGCAAGCGCTCGAGCGGGCGTCCCAGGTCGGCGGCCGCCGCTTGGGCCAAAAAGGCGACCTGGGCCGCGATGCCCTCGCAGACGGCGCGCACCAGGTGAGCGCGGTGCGTGCCCAGCGTGAGGCCAACGAAGGCGCCGCGCGCCTCGGGTTTCCAGAAAGGCGCGGCCAGCCCCGCGAGGCCCGGTACGAACACGGCCCCACCGGTGGTCGCGACGCTGCCGCCGAGCGCGTCCAGGTCGGACGGTCGGGCGATCAGCCCGATCTCCTGCAGCCAGGTCACGGCCGCGCCCGCCGCGTAGACCTGACCGTCAAGGCAGTACGTCGTCTCGGCGTCGAGCTTCCAGGCCACGCAACCCACCAGGCCCGAGCTCGAGCGCGTGGCACTGGGACCGACCGTGGTCAGCAGGAAGGCGCCCGTACCGAAGGTGCACTTGGCCTCGCCTGCCGCGTGGCAGCTCTCGGCGAACAGTGCGGCCTGCTGGTCGACGCAGGCGCCGGCGACCGGGATCGGCGCGCCGAACAGGCGGGTCTCGCCTACCACGGACGCGCAGGGCACGACCGCGGGCAGGTCGTCGACGGCGATGCCGAAGGCCGCGCAGGCCGCCGGCGACCAGCACGTCGCGTCGAGGTCGAGCAGCATGGTGCGCGACGCGGTCGCCGCATCGGTCACGAAGGCGCCGCAGAGCCGGTACAGCAGCCAGACGTCGGAGGTGGTCACCACGCCGGCGCGGGTGACGTGCTCGCGCAGCCAGGTCATCTTGGGCCCCGCGAAGTAGGGGTCGAGCTTGAGCCCGGTGAGCGCCTCGAGCTCGTCGGCTCGTCCGGCCAGCGCGTCGGTCACCGTGACCGCGCGCCGGTCCTGCCAGACGATGGCCTGCGACAGGGGCGCGCCGCTCGCGCGGTCCCAGGCGAGCACGGTCTCGCCCTGGTTTGCCAGGCCGATCGCGCCGACCGGCTCGCCGGCTCCGGCGAGGGCCGCGCGCGCCGCCGCGACCACCGACTGCCAGAGCGCCTCGGGGTCGTGCTCGACGCCGCCGTCGGTGGTCGTGACCGGCGCCACCTGTACCTCGGCTTCGGCGAGCACCTCGCGCCGCGGGCCGAACACGAGCGCCTTGGTGCTCGAGGTGCCCTGGTCTATGGCGAGGGTGTTCACCCTACAGATCGACGCTGTCGGGCGCCTCTCGCGGGTCGCTGAACCAGTCACGTTTGTCGAACTCGCCGTCGGTGATGGCGTCGAGAGGCATCTTCACGTAGCGGCCGCGTGCCTCGACGGCGACTGTGCCGTCGTCGAGCACGATCTCGCCGCTGCCCTCGAACAGGCGCGAGGTGTCGCGGGTGATGCGGGCGAGGGCCCTGATGGTGCCGCCCAGCGGCACGGGCCGGCGGAAGCGCACGGTGAGCTCGGCGGTCACGCCCCAGGTGCCGGGGTGGGCGATCGTGATGGCGCGTCCGATGGTCTCGTCAAGGACCGCCGAGGAGATGCCGCCGTGCAGGCGGCCGGGGTAGCTCTGGTGCTCGCTGCGTGAGTGAAAGACGCCCAGCAGCTCGCCGTCGTCGAGCTCGTAGAAGCTGCCGTGGAGCCCGTGGGGGTTCTCGTCGCCGCACACGAGGCACATGCGACTGATGTTCTGGGCGCTGCGCACTTTGCGTTCCAACTCCGCGCTCCTCTCGCCTGCGGCGTCTGGCGTGGGGTCGCCGAAGACCGCGCCGGCGACCGGCCCATCATATGGCACGAGGCCGCGCCGCCGCTCGACGGCGGAAGCGCCGACGTCAGAGCTCGGTCGAGCCCGAGCCCAGGCCGGCGTGGCCGTCCGCAGCGCTGAATGGCGGCGTGGCGCCTTCGAGCATGCGGTGCAGGACGCGGCAAGGGTTGGCGAGGTCGAGCGAGGGGTCGATCGCGGCCTGCACCGCGAGACCGTCGATCACCGCTGAGAGGAGCTGCGTGAGGCCCAGCAGGTCGGGGTCGTCGAGTGCTCCCGAGGGCGTAGCAACGCCCAGCCACTCGAGCTTGGTGCTCCAGTACCAGCGGTACAGCAGGGCGATGCGGCGCCGCAGCCCTTCGTCGCGCAGCACGTGGGGCAGCATCTCGAAGAACACGCGGAACTCGTCGGTGGCGCCCGCCATGCGGCGCACCTCTTCGGTGAGCCGCTGGGCGCGCCGTTCGGGGCTCACGCCTTTCATGCGGTTCTGGGAGGTGACGTACTCGTCGTGGATCACCGAGTCGAGCACGGCCGCGACGAGTCCGGCTTTGTTGCCGAAGTAGTAGGCGATCATCGCCTTGTTCTCGCCCGAGTCGGCGGAGACGGCGTTCAGCGTGAGCGCGTCGAAGCCGTGGGTGGCGATGAGCCGCTTGGCGGCCAGCAGCAGCTTCTGGGCGGTCCCGGGCAACGCCGGCAGGGGGTCGTCGAACAGCGCCTGCGGCCGGCGCGCCACCTCGGGTGGCTGGGTCTCCGCGAGAGGCGGTTTGCCTCTGGCCCTTTCGGTCTTCACGATGCTCCCTTGACGTTGGGCTCCATTGACTGACCGGTCGATTAGCTCGTCACGAATCCTATCAGACGCGTCAACGGGTGCGCAGGCGCCGGGGTGTCGGGTACCCTGATCGCTAGCGCCGCGCCAGCGCCCGCGGTGGCCGGCTGCGGCGCAGGGGTGCGACCGGCTGCGCTATGCTTCGCCGTGAAGCCCACCGGAGGTCGCGTGAGAATCATCGAAGAAGGGCCCAGGGCGACCCCCGTCCTGTGCGAGACCGACGTGCTGGTCGTGGGCGGCGGGCCCGGCGGCTTGGCGGCGGCCGTGAGCGCGGCGCGCGAGGGCGCGCACACGACGCTCCTCGACCGCTACG
>CAZFJE010000068.1:0-14356 GCA_964519555.1 uncultured Thermoleophilia bacterium | reverse complement strand
TGGGACGGCAACGAGGTCTGGCTGATCGTGGCCGGGGCCGGCATGTTCGCCGCCTTCCCCGAGTGGTATGCCACCATGTTCTCGGGCTTCTACCTGGCGCTTGTCCTGCTGCTCGTGGCGCTCATCATCCGCGGCGTCTCGTTCGAGTTTCGCGGCCAGGGGCAAGGCGCCGCCTGGCGGCGCACCTGGGACACCACCCTGACCGTGGGCAGCTTCCTCATTCCCGTGCTCGTCGGCTGCGCCCTGGGCAACCTGCTGCGCGGCGTGCCGATCGACGCCCGCCACGAGTACACCGGCAGCTTCTTCACGCTGCTCAACCCCTACTCCCTGTTCGTGGGCGTCACCGTGATGCTGCTCTGCCTGGCCCACGGCGCCTCGTTCCTGGCGCTCAAGACGAGCGGCCCCGTGCACGACCGCGCCGAGCACCTGGGCGGCTACCTTGCGCCGCTCGCCACGCTCGCCGTGGTGGGCTTCACCATCTGGACGCTGGCCATGGTCCATCACGCGGCGCGCGCGCCGGTGCCGGTCGTGGCGGTCCTCGCCATGCTGGCGGCGACCTGGTCCGTGCGCTCGCACCGCGACGGCTGGGCGTTCCTCGCGACCGCCGTCGCCATGTTGGCCACGGTGGCGACCATCTTCGTGTTCCTCTATCCGCACGTGATGGTCTCGAGCACCGCCGCGGTCAACAGCCTCACGGTGAGCAACGCCTCGTCGTCGTCGTACACCCTGAAGGTCATGACCGTGGTCACCGCGATCTTCTTCCCCATCGTGCTGATCTATCAGGGCTGGACCTTCTACGTGTTCCGCCGGCGCATCAGCGTCGCCGACGTGCGGGGCGGCGGTTCGGGCGGTCAGGCTCCGGCCGCCGCGACCGGCTCCGCGGGGGCCACCGGGGGTCGCTGACCCGCTGTGAGGACGCTCGACCCGCGGCTGCTGCGCATCGCGCGCGGGGCGCGGTCGGCGCTCGCCGCCGACGTCGCCCTGGGGCTGCTCGCCGCCGTGGCGCTGCTCGCCCAGGCGACGCTGTTCGCCTACGCCGTCGCGCAGGCCTTCGCCGGCCGCGGCCTCGGCGCGGTCGCCGGGGCGCTCGTCGCCCTGGCCGCGCTCGCCGTCGCCCGCGGCCTGCTGGCGGGCGCCTTCGAAGCGACCGGGCGCCGCGCCGCCGCGCGCATCATGTCAAGCCTGCGCCTCGAGCTCGTGCGGCGACGCACCCACGACGCCCCCACCGCGGTCGACGGCGCCGAGTCGGGCGAGGTAGCCACCGCCGCCGTGCAGGGCGTCGACGCGCTCGAGACCTACTTCGCGCGCTACCTGCCGCAGCTCGTGCTGGCCGTGCTCGTACCCCTGGCCGTGCTCGGCTGGACCGTCGCGATCGATCCCGTCTCGGCCCTGATCATGGCCCTCACGCTGCCCCTGATCCCGGTGTTCATGTGGCTCATCGGGCGCTACACCGAACGCCGCACGCGCGCGCGCTGGAACGCCCTCGCCCGCCTCTCGAACCACTTTCTCGACGTCATGCGCGGCCTCACCACGCTGCGCTCTTTCAACCGCGGCGAGGCCCAGACCGAGCGCATCGCCGCCGTCGGCGAGGAGTACCGGCGCACCACCATGCAGACGCTGCGGGTCGCCTTCGTCTCGGGCGCCGTGCTCGATCTCGCCGCCACCCTGGCCACCGCGCTCGTCGCGGTCACTCTGGGGCTGCGCCTGGTCGACGGCGGCGTCACCCTGCGCGCCGCGCTCACCGTGCTGCTCCTCACCCCCGAGCTCTACGTGCCCTTGCGCGCGCTGGCCCTGCAGTTCCACGCGAGCGCCGACGGCCTGGCCGCCGCCGAACGCATCCTCGACCTGATCGAAGCGCCCGGCGCGCCGCCCGCCGGAGAGGCGGCGACGCCTCTCGCCTGGCAGACCCTGCGTCTGGACGACGTCGGCCTCGCCAACCCGGGGCGCCCGGGGCAGGTGCTCGACGGCGTCGACTTCGAGCTGCGCCGTGGCGAGATCTGCGCCCTGGTGGGCCGCAGCGGCGCCGGCAAGACCACGGTGGCCGCCCTGCTGCTCGGCCTGCGCCGCCCCGACACGGGCCACGTCACGGTCGACGGCGTCGATCTTGCCGGGTTCGACGCCGCGACGTGGCGTCGCCAGGTGTCGTGGGTCCCGCAGCGGCCCACCCTGTTCCACGGCAGCGTGGCCTACAACATCGCGCTGGGCAGCGACGGCCTGAGCGCGGCCCAGATCGAGCAGGCGGCGCGTCTGGCCGGCGCCGACGGGTTCGTCCGTGAGCTGCCCCACGGTTACGACACGACGATCGGCGAAGGCGGGCGCAGCCTGTCGGCCGGTGAGACGCGGCGCATCGCTCTGGCGCGGGCGCTGGTGCGCGATGCGCCCCTGCTCATCCTCGACGAACCGACGGCCGACCTCGACGCCGAGAGCGCCGAGGTGGTCACGGCGGCCATCGGCGAGGCGCGCGAGGGCCGGGCGGTGCTCGTCATCGAGCACCGCCCGGCCCTCGCGCGCCTCGCCGACCGCGTAGTGCGCCTGCGCGACGGCAAGACGGTCACAGAGACGGTTCGCGCCGACGCCGCGGAGACTCGGCCAACAGTCGGCGCGTCCGGCGAGCCGCCAGTCCCCGCGGCGGCCGTCGGCCACGCCTCTGCACCGGTCATCGCACCGGGCGCGGCGCCGGCGTGAAGACGCTCCTCGCTCTGCTGCGCGCCGCCCGGCCGTCGCGCGCTCGGGTCGCCGCCTCGGTCGCGCTCGGCGCGACGTCGGTGCTGTCGGGGGTCGGTCTCATCGCCTTTGCCGGCTACCTGATCAGCCGCGCGGCCGAACGCCCGCCGGTGCTCTCGCTGGGCGTCATCATCGTGGCCGTGCGCTGCTTCGGCCTGGCGCGCCCCGTCTCGCGCTACTTCGAGCGCCTCACCTCGCACGACCTCGCCTTCCGCGTGCTGGCAGGCCTGCGCGTGAGCTTCTTCGCCAGGCTCGAGCCGCTCGTGCCGGCCCGCCTCGAAGGCTATCGCAGGGGCGATCTGCTCACCCGCATGGTGGGCGACGTCGACGCCCTGCAGAACCTCTTTCTGCGCGGCCTCACGCCACCGCTCGTCGCCTTGCTGGCCGGGGGCGTCTCGGTCGCGGTCTGCGCCGCCTACCTACCGCTCGCCGCCCTGGTGCTGGCGGGCGGCCTGTTGGCGGGGGGCGTCGTCGTGCCCACCGTGGCGGCGTACGCCGGGCGGCGCTCCGGCGCCCGCCAGGCGAGCGCCCGCGCCGAGCTCACGGTCGAGCTGGTCGAGCTGCTGCGCGGCGCCCCCGAGCTCGTCGTGCTGGGCGCCGACCGCGCCGCCCTCGAGCGCGTCGCGGCCCTCGACGCCGAGCTCACGCGCCTGGCCCGCGCCGAAGCCCTGGCGACGGGCTTGGTCGAGGGCCTCGCCGTCGCCGTCGCCGGCCTGACCGTCGCCGGCGTGCTCGCCGTGTGCATCGCGGCGACCGCCGCCGGAGCCCTCGACCGTGTCCTGGTGGCCACGCTCGCACTGCTGGCGATGGCCTCGTTCGAGGCGGTGGCGCCACTGCCCTCGGCCGCCCTGCGCCTGCAGACGACGCTCGACTCAGGGCGGCGCCTGCTGGCCCTGGCCGATCGCGAGCCGGCCGTGACCGACCCCGCGGCCGCCGCCGCCCTGCCGGCCGGCTCGCAGCTCACGCTCGACGGCGTCGGCTTTGCCTACGGCGACGACGAGAACTGGGAGCTGAGCGGCCTCGACCTGTACCTGGCCCCCGGCCAGCGCGTGGCGCTGGTCGGCCCCTCGGGCGCCGGCAAGAGCACCATCGCGGCCCTGCTGGTGCGCTTTCTCGACCCCGACGCGGGCCGCCTGACGCTGGCCGGCCGCGACCTGCGCGCCCTGCGCCAGCGCGACGTACGCTCGCGCGTCACGCTCGACTCCCAAGACGCCTACCTGTTCTCCACCACGATCCGCGAGAACGTACGCCTGGCGCGGCCCGGCGCGAGTGACGACGAGATCGAGCGGGCGCTGGCTCAAGCGCGGGTCTGGGAGTGGGTCCGGTCGTTGCCGGAAGGCCTCGACACCTTCGTCGGCGAAGAGGGCGCCGCCGTCTCGGGCGGCGAACGGCGCCGCATCGCCCTGGCGCGCACGTTCCTCGCCGGAGCGCCGGTGATCGTCCTCGACGAACCGACCGGCCACCTCGATCCCGAGACGGCCGAAGCCCTGATCGGCGACGCGCTAAGCGCCGCCGACACGCGATCGGTCGTGCTGATCACGCACCGGCCCGAGGGGCTCGACCTGGTCGATCACGTGCTCACGCTGCGGCGCGGGCGTATCGTCGACATGCGGGCGGTGCGACGCCCGCCGGCGGTGCGCCTGCCGGCGCCGGTCTGACAAGCCACAACGACGGAGGACGACATGGAGCTGTTCAAGGCGATAGGCGCGCGCTACAGCGTGCGGGGCTACCGGAGCGACCCGGTCGACGACGCCACGCTCGGTCAGGTGCTCGAAGCGGCGCGCCGCGCCCCGACGGCATCCAACCGCCAGCCGTTTCGCCTGATCGTGGTGCACACCCGCGGCCGCAAGGACGAGCTGCTGCGCATCTACGGCCGGCCGTGGTTCGTGCAGGCGCCGCTGGTGCTGGCCATGGTCGCGGTGCCCTCCGAAGCCTGGCGACGCGTCGACGACAAGCCCTACGACGAGGTCGACGCCACGATCGCCATGGACCACCTCGTGCTGGCCGCGACCGCCCTCGGGCTGGGCACCTGCTGGATCGCGGCCTTCGACCCCGCGGCGGCGCGCGAGGTGCTGGGCCTGCCCGACGACGTCGAGCCGCTCGCCTTCACGCCGCTCGGCCTTCCCGACAAGCCGTCGGCGGCCACCAGCCGCCGGCCGCTCGCCGAGATCGTCAAGTACGAGCGCTGGTGACCGACCGGTGAGCGGCGGGCGGACCTGCCGGTCCGCCCGCCGCCGGTCTGTGCCGGCTTATCGCACCGCCGCGACGAACGCCTGCAGCGTCGCCTTGGGGACCATGCCGGCGGCCACCACGGTGACCTTACCGTGCTGCCAGGCGACGACGTTGAACAGCGAAGTCGAGAGACCGTACGCCGTCGTGCCGGCCACGCTGGTCCTTTCGCTCAGGCCCCGCGGGAGGCCTGCGAGCTGCTGCGGCAGGGTCGCCGACGCCCCCGACGCTCCCTGCGACTCGACCAGCGCCACCGACCCGAAGCCGTTGCCGTAGTGCAGCACGGCGACCGCTCCGTGACCCTTGGCGGACGGCGACACCGCGGCGCCCTCGAAGGCTAGCGAAGCGGGCAAGGAGCTCTGGACCGGCGCGGTCAGCGCGAGCCCGTCGCGAGCCGCAGCGGCCGTGGCCTGTGCCAGCGTGAGCGCGGTGGCGTGGGCCGCGCCCTTGTGCGGGCCGTTTGCCGCTCGCAGCAGACCCTGGGGCGAAGGCAGCGGCGTGTGCCGGACTGTCGCCCCGGTGGGCGGGGTGAACGTGAACAGGCTGCCGGCAACGCGCCCGTACGAGACACTGGTGAAGCCCGCCGACAGCACGGCGGTCGTGTCGCCTTTGGCGAAGACCTGCACGCGCAGTGGCACGAACGTCCTGGCGTCGATCGCCACCCGGACCGACCCGATCGTCGTTGTAGCGGACGCGGGGGTCATGACGAGCGTGTAGCTGGGCCGGCCGGCGACCGTGACCTGAGGACCCATGGTCACCGTGCCGGTCGACGCGAACCGCTGAAGGCCGGCGGCGATGGCCGCCAGCGTGTCGGCAGGGCTCGCCTGCGGACTCGGGCTGAGGGTCGGCGTGCCCGCCGAGGCCCCGGCGGGCGGCGCATACCGCGTCGCCGTGCCAGTCGCCGAGCTGTAACTCCACAGGCCGTCCTTACCGGCGACCACGACGAAGTCCGAACCGCTGCCCTGCGACTCGAGGCGCAGGCCGCCGCCCTGCTGCAACCAGAGCCGTCCAGAGCCGCCGAGCGCAAGTCCGCTCAGGCTGGACGGCGCTGAGCTCTGGCCGCCGAGCAGGCCGGTCAGGTCGGACCCCGGGATCAGGCCGTTGGTCCAGCTGACGTCGCCGCTTACGGCGGTCGTCGACTGCGGCGCGGCCGCGACCTTGGCCAGCAGCTGGGCGACGCTGAGCGACTGCAGCGTGGCCGAGCCCTGCGCCCTGCTCGTCGCGATACCCACCGTCACCGCCGCGACCGCCAGTACAGCGACCACGACGACGGCCCACCATCTGCGACTCATGGGATCCTCCTTTGCTGCAGCGTCCCTGCCACCAGGCGCGCGACGAAGTCACGCCTGCCTGAGCGGCGACGACGCAGTCGATCGACGGACTAGACCAGGATGTCCTTGCGGCGGAACAGATACCAGGCGACCGCCATCAACCCGACGATGTAGATGGCGAAGGTGATGAGGCCGATGACGATCGGGTGCCACGAGATCGGCTGGCTGAGCAGGTTCTGCCAGGCGTCCAGGTGGCTTGTGAACAGGTAGGGCTTCATGAAGTCGAAGTAGCTGAACGCGCCGAGGATGTTCATGACGATGAACACGACCAAGGCGGCGATGGCCGCCGTGAGACTCGAGTTGGTCATGGTCGCGAACAGCAGGGCCAGCGAGAGCACGCAGATGATCCCGGCCAGCACGTAGAGGAAGGCAAGCAGGCTCAAACCGAGGCCGTGGCTGATACTCACGGTCTGTCCGGACAGCAGGGCCGGCGCGTGCAGCCCGAAGGCCAGGGCGCCGCCGATCAGGCCGCCGACGAACACCAGCGCCAGACCGATGATCACGTAGATGATGGCGATGCCCCACTTCGAGGCGAGCACGCCGCCACGGCTGATGGAGTGCATGAGCCAGGTCTTGATCGTGCCGGTCTCGGCTTCGCCGGCGAGCTGGTAGGCACCGACCATCGAGGCCAGCAGCGGCAGCAGGAAGGCCGACAGCAAGGTGATCGCCGCGACCGGCATGAGCAGGCCGTTATGCATCGCCAGTGAGATCACGCCACCAGGGCCGTTGTCGTGGTGGTGGTTGTTGCGGTTGAGGTAGAGCGCCAGCGTCACAAGCAGCGGCACGGCCAGCAGCCCGATCCAGCCCACGTAGCTGCGCTTCTGGTGGATCAGTTTCGTGAACTCGCGCCGCAGGAGCATCATTTCGCACCTCCCGAGACGCCGACGGCGCCGCCGGTGTCGACATCGGAACTCTGGGTGAGACCCAGGAAGAAGTCTTCGAGTCCCTGCTCGCGCGCGGGGATGACGGCGTCGACGCCGATACCCGCCGCGACCAGCTTGGCGACCATCTCGCGCGCCGCGCCGTCACTTGCCTGCACGATCAGATACTCCTCGTCGAGCTCGACGTTCTGGGCGCCCACCAGGGCGGCCACCACGTCGCGCGCCTTGCCCTGGTCTGCGGTGAGCAGCTTCACCGAGGAGTGCTCGGGGTGCAGGTCGCTCACCGGACCCTCGATCACGACCTTGCCCCGGTTGATGATCACCGCGCGGTTGCAGACCTGCTCGACCTCGTGCAGCAGATGCGACGAGAGAAACACGGTGGTGCCGCCGGTGCCCAGCTCGCGCACCAGCTCGCGCACGTCCTTCATGCCCTGCGGGTCGAGGCCGCTCGTGGGCTCGTCGAGAATGACGAGCTCCGGCTTGTTGATGAGGGCGTTGGCTATTCCCAGGCGCTGTTTCATGCCGTGCGAGTAGTCGCCGACCTTGGAGTCGGCGCGCTCGCGCAGCCCGACGATGTCGAGCACCTCGGAGATGCGCTGCTCTTCGACCTGGCCGTTCAGGCTGCCCATCAGGCGCAGGTTGAGCCGCGCGCTCATGTTGCCGTAGAAGGCCGGCACCTCGACGAAGCCGCCGATGTGCTTGAGCGCCTCTTTCTTGTCGCGCGGAACCTGGTGGTCGATCACCGTGGCGTAGCCGCTGGTCGGGTAGATGAGCCCCACGATCATGCGGATCGTGGTCGTCTTGCCGGCCCCGTTGGGGCCCAGAAAGCCGAACACGTCGCCGCGGCGCACGGTGAGGTCGAGGTGGTCGACGGCCAGCTTGCCGCCGAAGCTCTTGGTCAGGCCGTACGTGGCCAGCACGACCGGCTCGGCGTCGGGCGGAGTCGCCGCGGGCCCGCCGGTGTGTTCCTGGGTCAGGGTCATCGTCAGTGGTCCTCTCGTTGCTCTCTTGCGCACGCGTCGCGCAAAGACGTCGTGGCGACCGCGCACGGCGCCCGACGAAAGGCATGATACCCACGCCACCATAAGGCCCGCGTAAGCGGGCCGCCGTTAGGCTTGCGGCGCCTCGACCGGTTCGGCCGCCTGGTGCTCGAGCTCGGCGACCGGCGCCGCGTCGCTGGGCTCGTCGGGCTCGACCGAAAGGTGCGGCAGCAAGCGATCAAGCCACGCCGGCAGCCACCAGTTGCGGCGCCCGAAGAGGTGCATGGCCGAGGGCACGAGCACGGTGCGGATGACGAGAGCGTCGAGGAACACCGCCGAAGCGAGGCCTACGCCGAACTCGGCGATGATGCGCTGTCCGCCCAGCACGAAGGCCAAGAAGACGCAGATCATGATGGCGGCCGCGGCGCTGATGACGCGCCCGGTGGTCGCCTGGCCGATCGTCACCGCGCGCTCGTTATCGCCGGTGTGGACCCACTCCTCGTGCATGCGGCTGACGAGGAACACCTGGTAGTCCATGGACAGGCCGAACAGGATGGCCAGCATGATCACCGGCAGGAACGCCTCGACCGGCCCCGGTTTGCCCAGGCCGAGCAGCTTCGCCCCCCAGCCCCACTGGAAGAAGATGACGAGCACGCCGAACGACGCGCCGGCAGCCAGTAGGTTCATGACGGCCGCGGTGGCCGGCACGAGCAGGCAGCGGAAGGCTACCAGCAGCAGCAGGAACCCGAGCCCCACGATCACCGTGATGAAGAGCGGCATCTTCGAGCCGATGATGGCGGCAAAGTCGTCGAAGATCGCCGTGCTTCCGCCCACGTAGACGTGCAGCGTGGTGCCCTGCTCGACGGCTGGTATGACGTCGTTGCGCAGATGCGTGATCAGCTGCGACGTCTTGATGTCTTGCGGCGCCGTCGTGGGGAACACCTCGACGACCGCCACCTTGGCGCCGGGCTTGCCGGGCAGCGGCGCCACCGCGGCCACGCCGGGCGCCGTACTCAGCGTGTGCTCGAGGCGCCCCAGGGCGGCCTGGTCGGCGCTCGAGCCGGTCTGGGCGACCAGGAGCAGCGGGCCGTTGAAGCCGGGGCCGAACCCTGAAGCGAGCATGTCGTAGGCCTCGCGCGCTGTCGTGCCGGCCTTGTCGTTGCCGGCGTCGGACAAGCCGAGGCGCAGTGAGAAGTAGGGCACGGCCAACAGGCAGAGCAGCGCCGCCGCGGCGATCAGGAGCACGACGGGCCGGCGCGCCACAAAGCGCGACCAGCGCGCCCAGAAGCCGGTGCTGTGGCTGTCGCGGGCGCCGTGATCGTCGAGGTGCCGGCGCTCGCGACGGCTCAGCACCCGCACGCCCATGAAGCCGAACAGGGCAGGCAGCAGGGTGATGGCGGCGGCCATGGCGATGAGGACGGTCATGGCCGAGGTGAGGCTCAGGCCGTTCAGGAACCCCATGCGCAGCACGAGCAGGCCGAGCAGGGCGATGCACACCGTGCCGCCGGCGAAGAGCACCGCCCGACCGGCCGTGTTCAGGGCGCGCACCGTGGCGTCTTCGGGCGGCAGACCCGCCTTGAGGCCCTCTCTGTAGCGCGTGACGATGAAGAGCGCGTAGTCGATGCCGACGCCCAAGCCGATCAGGGCGGCCAGGGTGGGAGCGATGACGGCGACGCTCGCCACGTGGCTGAACAGGCCGATCGAGAAGATCGCCGTGCCCAGCGCCACGATGGCCGTGATCAGCGGCAGCGCCATGCCCAGCAGTGAGCCGAAGGCGATCAGGATGATGATGCCGGCGGCCACCACGCCGATGGCCTCGCTGTTGGAGGGCGGCGTCTGAGTGGCCTGCTCGATGGCCTGACCGCCGATCGCCACCTCGAGGCCCGGCCTGCCGGTCGCCTTTGTCAGGGAGATGACGTGCTCGACGTCGGCCTTGGGCAACTGGTTGGCGAGCTTCGTGAAGAGCACCGCGGCGAAGGCGGTCTTGCCGTCGCGACTGATCTGGCCGGCGCCGGCCGGCGAGTACGGGCTGCGCACCCCCGCGACCGAGTGCGCCTTGGCGACCGACTGCAGCAGCGCGGTGATGCGGTTGCGCACGGCGGGCGCGGTGACCGAGCCGCTCGACACGTGCCAGACGATAGAATCGGAGTCGCCCGACTGCTGCGGCAGGGCAGTGCTCAGCAGACTGAGTGCCTTGGCCGATTCCGTGCCGGGCAGCGTGAAGCTGTTGGAGTAGGCGTTGCCCACGCTGCGATCGACGCCGACCACCGTCGCCAGGATCACGATCCAGGCGATCACGACGATGAGGCGATGCCGGTAACACCAGCGGGCAAATGAGGCCATAGTCAGCTCCTGTTGTGGCGGCGATGGGTCTGCGGATCGGTTAATGACGGCAAAGCACCATACCATTATCGGCAATAAGGAAGCCGTAAGGAGTACCGGCGCCGGCAGGCCTTACGGGGCCTTTACGCACTCCGGGTGAGAATGGCCCGAGAGCGGCTCGAGAATGTCTGGAGCGGTGCCGGCGACAAGTCGGCCGCCGCCGACAAGGAGCGCACGTGCGCGTGCTGATCATCGAAGACGAAGAGGCGCTGGCGTCGGCGATAGCCCGCGGCCTGCGGCGCGAAGGCATGGCGGTCGACGTGGCGCTCGACGGCGCCGGCGGCCTCGAGAAGGCGCTGGTCAACTCTTACGACGTGGTCGTGCTCGACCGCAACCTGCCGGGGCTGCACGGTGACGAGGTCTGCCGGCGCCTGGCCACGGCCGAGTCGCAGGCGCGGATCCTCATGCTGACCGCGGCTCGCGGCCTGCGCGACAAGGTCGCCGGCCTCAACCTGGGGGCCGACGACTACCTCGGCAAGCCGTTCGCCTTCGAGGAGCTCGTCGCCCGGCTGCGCGCCCTCCTCCGCCGCGCCGGGCCGCCGCGCCCGCCGATCCTGCGCCGCCGCGATGTCGAGCTCGACCCGGCCAGCCGGCGCGTCTGGCGCCAGACGCGCGAGCTCGAGCTCACCAACAAGGAGTTCGGCGTGCTCGAGGCGCTGCTCGCGGCCGGCGGCGCGGTCGTGTCGAGCGAAGAGCTGCTCGAGAAGGTCTGGGACGAGAACACCGATCCGTTCTCGAACGTGGTGCGTGTCACGATCATGACGCTGCGCAAAAAGCTCGGCGAACCGCCCCTCATCGAGACCCTCGCCGGGGCTGGGTACCGGCTGTGAGCCGGCCGACCCAGGCGCGCAGCCGGCCCAGGCCGCCGGCTGCGAAGTGCCGGCCATGAGGCGGCGCACGATCAGCCTGCGCCTGCGGCTCACGCTCTCGTACGGCGGCGTGTTCTTCGCCCTCGGCTTTCTGCTGATCGCGGTGAGCTACGTGCTCACTCGCCAGGTCCTGATCCACAACCCCGGCGAGTTCCTGGGCCACGTCGCCGCGCGCCTCGGCCTGTCGACCGCCTTCCTCGCCACGCGCACGCCGTCACCGTCGGGCGGCCAGGAGACCGTGGCGGCCTTCATGCGCACCGTCCAGGACCAGGTCGTGTCGCAGCTCTCGCGCGGCCTCACATTCGTGTCGTTCATCGCGCTGGCCATCGCCGCGGTGCTGTCGGTGGCCCTGGGCTGGCTGATCGCCGGCCGCATGCTGCGTCCCCTGCAGGAGATCGCCGTGGCCGCCCAGCGTGCGTCGGCGAGCACCCTGCACGAGCGCATCGCCATGCAGGGCCCAAGCGACGAGCTACGCGCGCTCGCCGACACCTTCGACGGCATGCTGGCGCGGCTCGAAGCGGCCTTCGAAGCGCAGCGCGACTTCGTGGCCAACGCCTCACACGAGCTGCGCACGCCGCTCGCCATCATGCGCACCGAGGTCGACGTCACCCTGGCCGACCCCCAGGCGACCGGCGCGGAGCTGCGCCGCATGGCCGAGACGGTGCGCACCGCGGTGGCGCGCAGCGAAGACGTCATCGACCGACTCCTGGTGCTGGCCGAGAGCGAGCAGCTCAGCGACACGCACACGGTCGCCCTCGACGCGCTCACCGCCGCCGTGGTCACGCGCCGCACTCCCGCGGCGCAGGCGCGGGGATTGTCGCTCGCCGTAGACCTCAGGCCCGCTCCGGTGCGCGGCGACGCCGCCCTGCTGGAACGCCTCGTCGACAACCTGGTCGACAACGCGGTGCGCTACGCAAGCGCCGACAGCGTCGTGACCATCGCCGTCGGCGCCGCCCCCGGCGGCGTGGCGTTGAGCGTAGCCAACGCCGGCGAGGTGATCGCGCCCGACGAGCTGTCTCACCTCTTCGAGCGCTTCTACCGGCGCGGCACGTCGCGCAGCCGCAACGACGGCGGCGCGGGCCTGGGCTTGGCGATCGTCGCGGCAGTGGCCGAAGCCCACGGCGGAACGGCCACGGCCGCGGGGCCGGCGAGTGGCGGCCTGACCGTCACGGTCACGCTGCCCGCCGCGCCGGGCCCGGCGCCCGCGGCAGCATAGCCTGTCTCGAGCGGGAAACTGATTTCATAGGCAACCATCTTAAGCATGATAGTTGCCGGAGCAACTTGGGTAGAACCTGGCAGAACGATGGTTCCACAAGATCCCAAGGAGGCTGTCATGGCCACACCTTCCGACACCTGGCCCGAGCTTCGCTACGACCAGTTCAGCGACACGAGAGACACCCTTCATATGTACGCGCAGATCGTCGGCAAGCTGCGCCTCATGTTCACCCCGCCGCTCTCGCAGTGGGCGCATTCGCCGCTGCGGCTCAGCGTCGACGGCCTGACGACCGGCCCGCTCTGGGTGGGCGACGGCGTGCTCTCCGCCGACCTCGACCTGGTGCGTCACCAAGCTCGCTTTGAGCGCAGCGACGGGCGCCGGATGGCCGTACCGCTCGGCATGGGCACCGTGGCCGACTTCTTCGGCGCCGTGCGCGGCGCGCTCGACGAGCTGGGTGTCGAGGCGACGTTCAACACGATGCCGCAGGAGATCCCCGACCCGATCCCCTTCGACAAGGACACCACGCACGGCGCCTACGACCCCGAGCAGGCCAACCGCCTCTACCAGGCCTTCATCCGCGTGGGCTCTGTCTACGAGCAGGCGCAGACCGGCTACTGGGGCAAGCAGACGCCGGTGAGCCTGTACTGGGGCGGCTTTGACCTGGCCTTCACGCGCTACTCGGGCCGCCCGCTGCAGGCTCCCGAGGGCCTGCCGCAGATCATGACGGGCTCGCTCGACGCCGAGCTGGCCAACGTCAGCTTCTACCCCGTCTTCGGCCCCGAGTCGCAGCCGACGTTCCTGGCCGCGGGCTTTCCGCCGCCGCAGGGCATGGCGTCGGCCCGCGTGAGCCCGGCGCAGGCGCGCTACACCGAGGTACCGGGCATGGGCGGCATGTTCGCGCTCGCCTACGACGACGTGCGCACCGCGCCCGACCCGCGCGCCGCCCTGCTCGAGTTCTGCCGCAGCAGCTACGAGGCCATCGCCACGCTCGGCGGCTGGGACCGGGAGCTGATCGAGCGCAAACCGCCCGTCGTACGTAAAGCAGCCTAGCGCCCCGCGCCGGCGGCCAAGACCAGGAGGGACAGACCGTGGACGAGGAACTGAGACCGGCCGCACCCGCGCCGGCGGCCGACCTGGCTGCCGCCGCGGCGGCGGTCGCGCGGCGCGCCGCCGAGGCCCAGGTAGAGGGCCGCATGCCGGCCCTCTACCTGGGGCACGGCGCGCCGCCCCTGGTCGACGACGCCCTCTGGGTGGCCGAGCTTGCCGCCTGGGCCGGCGCGCTGCCGCGCCCGACGGCGATCCTCATGGTCTCGGCTCATTGGGAGGCCGCGCCCATCACCCTGGGCGCGACCGACGACGGCGTGCCGCTCGTCTACGACTTCTCCGGCTTTCCCGAGCGCTACTACCAGGCGCGCTACCCGGCGCCGGCGGCGCCCGCCCTGGCCGCGCGGGTGCGCGCCCTGCTGGGCGACGGACCCGTCGCCCAGCATCCGGCCCGTGGCCTCGACCACGGCGCCTACGTGCCGCTGCTCGTCATGTATCCGCATGCCGACGTGCCGGTGCTGCAGGTCTCGCTGCCCACGCTCGAACCGCAGCGCCTGATCGAGCTCGGCGCCCGCTTGCGGCCGCTGCGCGACGAAGGCGTACTGGTGATCGGCAGCGGCTTTCTGACGCACGGCCTGCCGTTCCTGCGCGACTTTCGCACCGACGCGCCGCCGCCGGCCTGGTCGAGCGAGTTCGACGC
>CAZFJE010000067.1:0-14585 GCA_964519555.1 uncultured Thermoleophilia bacterium | reverse complement strand
GGGACCTCACGGTACCCCGTGGGAGGCTGGCCTTCTCATCCCATCTGCTAGACCAGTCGAGAACCTTGAGCCCAGAGCACTTCCGGCGCCCGTCCTCGACGGCGGCCGGACTCTTCTCGAAGCGTTGAAGATGAGACGCACGTCGCGCGACATCAGCGGCGAGAAGATCCCTCTGCAGACCCTGTCGGACATCCTCTGGGCTGCTCAGGGCGTCAATCGCACGACAGGACCGTTCGGAGATCCCGGGAGAACGGCCGGATCGGCAAGCAACTCAAGGGAGATCCGTGTCTACGTCCTCATGGAGGAGGGCACCTACCTGTACGAACCCGAGCAGCACCGGCTGATTCCGGTCGCCGCCGGTGACATCCGTCGTCTTGCGATAGGGCGCGGGCAGCAAGACGCCGGGGCGCAAGCTCCAGCGCGCCTCGTCTACGTGGTCGACGTTGAGCGATTCCAGCACTCCGGGTTCCCGGAACCGGGCCTCTACGATCCGGAGATCCAGAAATCCTATTACTTCGTCGACACCGGCCTCGTCGCGCAGAACGTGTATCTGGCGGCGGCTTCGGCGGGTCTGGGCGCCTGGTTCCACAACTGCGACAAGGAAGCGTTCGCGCAAGCGGTCGGGTTGGGACCCGATCTAAGGCCTGTCTTCGGGCAGACCATCGGCTACGCCAGCGAGTAGCCGATCCAGACTCCAACGAGAACCTTTCAGTCAAATGCTGGATCCGAGGGGCCTGGACTCCCGTCAGGGGGCTCGCTGTGGGCCGGAGCGTTCACTTGGCTGTGCGCGGACGGCCTCTATCGATGTCATGGCGTGGCCTCGCCGGCGACCTTCTCGCGCGGCGTGCGGCGCAGCGCCATGTGTGAGGGCAGCAGAAGCGCGGGCACGACGGCCAGCGCAGCGAGGGCGACTGACCACCAGAAGGTGTGGGCGAAGGCCAACGCAAGACCTGCCGAACTGCCCGCGTGAGCTGCCATCTGGGTCTGCAGAATGACGGCCAGCACCGCTGTGCCAAACGAGCCCCCGATCTGCTGCACGAGGCGCGTGGTGCTACTGGCGTGAGGGATGCGGTCGGGACGCAGGCCCAGGTAGGCGGTGGCAGTGGCGGGAATGGTCATCATGCCGACGCCGGCTCCCCGCACGATAAGGGTGCAAGCCAGCAGCAACTCGCTGGTGTGAAGGCCGGCCTGCGTATAGGCAAGGGTGCCTGCGATGATGAGCGCCAGGCCGACCAGCACCACCGGCCGCGCGCCGATACGGTCCGTGAGACGGCCCGACAACCCGCGCGTCAGCAACGCTCCGGCTCCTTGAGGGACCAACAGCACCCCCGCCACCAAGGCGCTCTGACCGCGCAGCTGCTGGTAGTAGAGGGGCATCAGCAGCAGCGCCCCGTACAAGGCAAAGCCAGACAGAAAGAGCAGGCTGCTGGCCGCCGCAAAGGAGCGCTTGCCAAAGAGCCGCAGATCGATGAGCGGCTCGCGCGAGCGCAGCGCATGCAAGACAAACGCCACCAGCAGCACGACGCCGAGCGTGATGGGCGCAAGGACGGCGCCTTGCGCAAAGCCGCCCTTCCTGGCGACCTCGGTAAACCCGTAGATCAGGGCCGCGACGCCCGGGGAGAGCAGGGCCACTCCCAGTATGTCGAGGCGCTGCGCGACGACCCCGCCCCGGCCAGCTGGCAGGGCGCGCCAGGCCCACCACAGGCCGGCCACACCGAAGGGGACGTTGACCCAGAAGATCCAGCGCCAGCTCAGATGGGTGATGATGAGTCCCCCGACGACGGGTCCCAGCATGGGACCGATGAGCGCCGGCAGGGTGGCCAGGGCCATCGCCCGACCCAAGGCTCGCCCACCGGCCGCCTCGACGATGAGGTTCTGAAAGATGGGCAACATGAGACCCGCGCCGGCGCCCTGTACGATGCGAAAGGCGATCAGGCTGTCCATGTTCGAGGCCACGCTGCACGCCACAGAGCCGACGACGAACAACCCCAGCGCGACAAGCCACACGCGCTTGCCGCCGAAGCGCCCCATCGCCCAACCACTGATCGGGATGACCATGGCAAATGCCAGCAAAAAGGCGGACATCACCCACTGCACCGTGGCAACCGAGGCATGCAGGTCGCGCCCGATGGTGGCGACCGCGACGTTGACGATGGTGAGATCGAAGACAGGCGCCATGATGCCGACGAGCAGGATGGCGGCGAGCTTGACGAACGCCGGGCCGAGGCGTTCGTCGTCGGGTCGGACAGTCATGAAGCGTGCTCCCTGGATTGCTAAGAGACTGAGGCGGCTCCAGAAGGACCTGCCCTGACTACAAGAGACGCAAACGTACCTAACGGGATGGTACACTGAGCCCATTAGGGACGCAAGCGTCTCGTGAGGATCGTCGATGACAGAGACTCCACCCCCGGAAGGCAAGGGCAGGCGGCGGCGCGGCGCGACGCTCGAGGCCGCTCTGCTGGAGGCCGCCTGGGACGAGCTGATGGCGGTCGGCTACGACTCGCTTACGATGGAGGGAGTGGCTGCTCGGGCCCGGACCAACAAGACGGTGCTCTACCGGCGTTGGCCCACCCGACCCGAGCTCGTGCTGGCCGCGGTGCGCCAGCACAAGAGCTCCATCGAGGTTCCCGACACCGGTAGTCTGCGCGGCGACGTGCTTGGGCTGCTGCGCTTCGTCTCAGCCCGCAACGTCGAGCTCATCGGGATACTGAGCGTCCTGCAGGCCGACTACTACAAGGAGACCGGCCTGTCGCCGTCGGCCCTACGAGAGCGTACGCCCGGCGGCGGCCGCGAGATCATGGAGCTGCTCCTGCAGCGAGCAGTGGCGCGCGGTGAGATCGGCGCCGGCCGCATCAGCGCGCGCATCGCCCGGCTGCCCATCGATCTCGTGCACCACGAGCTGCTTATGACGTATGTGCCGATGAGCGACGCCGCGCTTGAAGAGATCGTCGATACGATCTTTCTTCCGCTCATCGGCAGCTAGAGGCAGGGGGCGCCGTCATCAAGACCAACAGAGCCGCCGTGTCGCGGTGAACATCGCCCCCCCTCCCGCAGAGGCACACAGCTCTCAGGCGGCGCGGCGCAGCTCCTGGCGCTATGCCTAACGACGACGGTTCCACTCCGCGTGTGTCGCCAACCGTTGGAACGGCGACTGCCGCGGAGTGACGCCGAGCGTCATGGTCGGCCACCAGGTGTGGCCGCGGGGACAGTCGGAGCCGGCCTTACCCGCGATGCAGACGCCAACACCCTGCGCGTTAGGCGCTGCTGAGCCGGGGGTAGGTTGGCGCGTACGGAGCCTGCCACCAAGGAGGTCACGTGCACCCGCTACCCCCGGAGACGTTGCACAGCGTCTCGCACTTCACTTTCACGCTGTTCAGCGTGCCGTTCACCATCGGCTGGCCGAACCTGATCGCCTGGCTGCTCGTGATCGCCGTGTTCGTCGTCGGCGCCTGGGCGCGTCTGCCCCGCTGGATCGGCTGAGGAGGGTGCGGTGAACCTCACGACAGGCGCGCAGCGAAGCTTGAGGAAGACTCTGACCCTCGAGGACGCGCTGCCCACGCGCATGCCTGTCTACGTCAACTCGATCGCCTACTTGTTCGGCGCCCTCACCCTCATGTCGTTCGTGATGCTCATCGTGTCGGGTGTGCTGCTCGCTCTGGGTGGACCGTTCTGGTACCACACCAACAGCGTCGGGCGGTTCTTCGACGAGCTGCACTTCTGGGCCGTACAGCTCTTCTTCGCCGGCCTCGTCTTGCACCTCGCTACCAAGTTCTTCCTCGGCGCCTGGCGCGGTGGTCGCTGGCTCACCTGGATGGTCGGTGCCCTGCTGTTTGCTGCCGCCATCTTCACCGGGCTGACCGGCTACCTCCTGCAGACCAACTGGGATTCGCAGTGGATCGCCACGCAGGCCAAGGATGCCATGAACGCGGCCGGTATCGGTGCGCTTTTCAATACCATGAACACCGGCCAGGTCCTCATGCTGCACGCCATCGTGCTGCCGCTCGTCATCGCTGTGGGGATCGGCATCCACCTGCTGCTCGTCCGTCGCGACAGCCCCGTACGGCCCTACGATGACTGACGGCGTGGACGAGCAGGGGGCACAAGAACAGCGGGCGACGACCGACGGCGTCCTCGATCTGAGCACTGCCGGCCCGCGCACTCAGAAGAACCTGGCCGGCATTCCCCTCAAACCCTACGACCTGCTGCGCGAGGGCGCCGTCGTCTTTGCCTTCGTGCTCGTCGTCGTGGTCGTCCTCTCGGTCGTCTTCAAGGCGCCGGACTACCCGACCATCACTGCGCAGAACGTCGCCACGCAGCAGCCAGTGGCCTTCCTGCAGACCGCGGCGGGCATCTTGGCAAACGACGGCTCCGTCTCGGCGGTATCAGACTACGGTCCGCCCTACGACTCAGACACGAGTGCCGCGCAGCACATCGGGCCGATCAGGCCGGCGGCCTGGGCCAAGGACATCTTCGGTGTCACCACCCCGATCGACCCTCCGCAGGACCTCGTTATCGCGCCGCTGCGCCGCGCCGCCGTGCTCGACCTCGCGCTGAACGCGCCGCTTGCCGCCTTCGAGGCTGCGCCCCCTGCCCAGCAGTCGGCGTGGCTTGTCGCCTATCGCAAGGCGCTGGACTCGGCGACGGTGTCGGGGGCCAGCGTCACGCTGCCGGCCGGCGACTACGGCCCCGTGGCGCCGCTCATGGACGGCATGCTGCGCCTGGGCCGCTCGGGACTGCTCGAGGGCGCTTTCGCCGCCGAGGGCAACAGCTACTACCCCTACAGCTTCGACTTCACCAAGGCGCTGCTCTTCTTTGCCATCGCAAGCCCCTACACCGACGCAGCCGCCCACCTGCAACAACTCGGCAATCCGCAGTGGGGCATCGTCCACGAGACCGGCAACTACCCGGGCGCCTGGTGGCTCGACGTCTACCAGGTCTGGTATGAGGTGCCACAGATCGCCAACAGCGTGAACGCCGACCTGATCGTCGTGACCATCATGACCGTGCTGTTCGCCGTGCTCCTTCTGCTGCCATTCATACCGGGCCTGCGGCGCCTTCCTCACGGCGTCAAGGTCTACAGGCTGATCTGGCGCAGCTGGTATCGCGAGTATGGTCACGCAGAAACTCGGTGACCTTTAGACCTCTGTCCTCAACGCCCGCGGCCGCTTGCCCGCCTTCGCGCGCGATCTGCCCAGGAGCGTTCTTGCTGGATTGCATCGGGGATCGGATGCTCCGCCTCGTCGACGACATCAGCCGTCCAAGCCACGCCGTTCCAGAAGCGCCGGGTGTGACGTCCCGAGGGGTCGGGATACCAGGCAGCCGGCCGGCGCGAGTCGCGACCCGACAGAGAAAACCAGCGTCGTGCCGGCGGACCGAAGAGCAGGGCGCAAGCGACGAGCACGACCGCCAGCTCAGCGAGGGTCCGCAAGGGAGCCGAACCGACGTCCTGCAGGTGCCAGAGCGCCGCGACACCCTGCGCGAACAGGCCCAGGCCGAACAACCCCACGACCGCGTTGCGCGCCCGGCGGCTGCCGCGCGCCATGGCGCCGATCAGTCCACAGGACGACACCAGTACAACGGCCAGCAGAGTCCAGGTCTGGATGGGATGGTCGAGCGCCTGCGGCGAGAGCAGCAGGCTTGCGCTGGCCAGCAGCAAGGCCCCAAAGAGCAGCGTGGCGGCCAGCCTGATCGGCCCGGGCGCTCTGGATCGTGAGTTTGTCGGCACCACTTGTCCTTGCTTGATCACGGCGTGGAGGAGTCTCTCGGCCTCGATGGCCACGCCCGGGCAGTAGGGCGAAAGGGCTCCGCCGCACCACGCCCACTCACTATTTCAGCGCGATTGCGCCCGAAACCTTCCGTTCGCCCATGTCGCGCAGGCTGGTCCACCGGCACCTCGCCCGAGCGCCCATGATGCACTTCGGGCTTGAGTCTACTGCGGCAGAGTCGTCGTGCTCGACGTGGGCGTCGGTGACGGTGTCGGCGTCGGCGTCGGCGGAACGACCGTTATCGTGGCGGTCGGGGTGGGCGACGGCTTTGTCGAAGCGCTCGCCGATGCCGATGGGCTTGGCAGCGGCGATGCGGTGGCGTGAGCTCCGTGCCAGGGCGTGAAGCCCCAGCTGACGATGGGAAAGTCGGGATGCGCGCTGGTTGCCAGGGCGGCGGCTGTGAACTGTGCCCACATCGGCGCACAGTAGTACTCGCCGAAGGCGCCGTTCATCGGCAGGTTCGCTTCCATGTCCCCCATCCAGACGCTGGTGGCGAGCTGAGGCGTGTAGCCGACGTACCAGACGTCCCAGCTGTTCTCGGTGGTGCCGGTCTTGCCGGCGCGCGGGTAGGGAAAGGCCGCCGCGGTGGTGGAGCCGGTACCCCGGCTGGCCACCTGCTCGAGGACCTGTGTGACGGTCGACGCTACGCCGGCCGCAATGGCGCGGTCGCCCCTGGTCGACGGGTGCCAGAGCAGCTTGCCGTTCGCGGCGACGACCTTCACCACAGCCTGCGGCGCGTGGTGCACACCACCGTCGGCCAGGGTGGCGTAGGCGTCGGCCATCTCGAGCGGCGTGACCGACGACGTGCCCAGCGTGATGGAGGGCACGGCCGCAAGCGGACTCGTGATGCCCATGGCGTGGGCGACCCTCACGGTGTTCTCAGGCCCGACGTCGACCGACAGGCGCGCGAAGACTGCGTTGTCTGAGATCGTCATGGCTTGGGCGACCGTCTCGGGCCCGCCTGGGCCGTCGCCGTGGACCACCCAGGGTGCGGCGAACGGCCCCATGGGGATGGTCACCGGACTCTGGGAGGAGTAGTAGGTGGTGAAGGGGTCCATGCCCCGCTCGACGGCCGCCGCCAGCACGAACGGCTTCATCGCAGATCCCGGCTGACGTCGCGCCTGCGAGGCAAGGTTGAACTGCTGCTTGGCAAAGTCGAGGCCGCCGACCATGGCGCGGATGTAGCCGTTGGCGGGGTCGATGGCCACCATGGCAGCCGACGGCTTGAAACCGAAGTCCAGCGGCGTGACGGTGTTCCTGACGACCCGCAGCGCGTCGTTCTGCCAGGGTGAGTCGAGGCTCGTGTAAACGCGCAAGCCACCTTCGAAGACCTCGCGAGCGCCAAAATGGGCGACGAGCTGCTGCTCGGCGTAATCGACGAAGTAGGCGGCCGAGGGCAGCACACCGGGAGGTGTCGTGCGAAGCACATGCAGCTCGCTCTTTAGGGCGGACTGCTCTTGTGCCGGGGTGATGTAGCCCTGGCTGGCCATGTCATGCAGCACCACATTGCGCCGCGCCAGGGCCGCGGCGGGATCGTAGACCGGCGAATAGCCGTTGGGGTTCTGCGGCAGGCCGGCCAGCAAGGCGCTCTGCACCATCGTGAGTTGCGAGGCGTTTCTGTGGAAGTAGGTCTCGGCGGCCGCCTCCACCCCGTAGGCTCCGTCGCCGTAGTAGACGGTGTTCAGATACGCCGTCAGGATGCGGTCCTTCGACCAGCGGTCGGTCAGCTCCCAGGCTAGGATCGCCTCGCGCAGCTTCAGCGTGAGGGTGCCGTCGTAGCCACCAAGATAGGCGTTCTTGACGTACTGCTCGGTGATCGTGCTGGCACCCTGCACCGTGCTGCCCGCCTTGAGATCGGCGAGCGCTGCCCTCGCTATTCCCGACAGGTCGATGCCGTGGAAGTCTGAGTAGAAGCGCTTGTCTTCGACGGCGACCGTCGCCTCTTTCAACGAGAGCGGCAGCCGCGAGCTCGGTACGATGACCCGATTGACGGCGCCGTGCAGATGAGCGATGGGCTTGCCGGCACTGTCGTAGATGACTGTCGTCTGCGCGGGCACGGCCTTGAGAAGGCTCGCCATGGCCGGGGTGCCCCGCGCCAGGTAGAGGACCGCCACCCCAAGGGCCGTGACAAGAGCGACGACCAAGACCAGGACAAGCACGAGGCTCAGAGCAAACCAGCGCGGCCAAGCTCTTCCGCTTTGTCTCCGAGAGGCAAGAAGCCCCGCCTCAGCCTTGGCAGCGTGCCCGGTCTTTCTCACTATCCCGTCCTCCGCGGCGACGTGTCACACACCTTACGCCTCCACACCCCGCGTTCGCGACTCCGCAGAGAAAGCCGACTTCAGCTACATCCGAGAGTCAGGGGCACACTCGCGCGCAGCAGCATCCGCTTGTACCGGGTCGTCCGAGGCTTGGCACGGCAGGCAACGCAGACGCCTTGCGCAAAGGAAGTACCCAGACGGTGGGCGAACTACAAAAGGCAAGCACCACGCCCAATGTTCAGGAAGCACCGTGAGAGACATCGTTCCCACCAGTCGTACCCGCCCATCACCCAGGGCCATGCTGTGACTCCATCCAAGAGCAGGCGAGGCAGCGACAACCGTTCGCGCCGGGGTAAGGCGAAGGCAGGTCGCACCAATGCGAAGAGGATCGACGGCCGCATCCGCGTCCTGGGGGTCGTTGCTCTGCTTTCCTTTGCAGCCCTCGGGGTGCGCGCCACCGCTCTTGCCGTCGCCCCGGGGAAACTTGTCTCGCTGGCCCACCAGGAGCAGCAGAGCGAAATCGCACTGCCGGCGACCCGCGGGGAGATCCTCGACAGAAACGGAGCCCCGCTCGCCGAAGACGAACAGCAGCAGACCGTCTTTGCAACGCCCTATATGCTCAGCGACCCAGATACGGCGGCGGCAAGGCTGGCCACTCTGCTGCATATCCCGCAACCGCCTCTGCTGCGCGCTCTCTCGGACAAGAAGAGTGGCTTCGCCTACGTCGCACGACAGATCGCCCCCAGCCTTGCGGCCAAAGCCGTCGGGCTGGGCCTTCCCGGCGTTGCCTCCTACCCTGAAGACAAGCGCATCTACCCGGGCAAGACCCTGGCGACGCAGATCCTTGGTCTGGTGGGCAGCGACGGTCAGGGACTGGCGGGCATCGAGTACGCCGAAAACAGCAAGCTCTCAGGCAAGCCCGGCCAGGAGACGGTGATCACCGACCCGGCCGGCCAGGCGCTGCACACGGTCAGTAGCAGCCCTGCGCAACCCGGCCAGAACGTGCACCTGACGATCGACGAGGCCATCCAGCTTCAGACCGAGCAGATTCTCGCGTCGACGGTGGCCCGTTACCACGCGCTGGGTGCCACAGCGATCGTCGAAAACCCGAGCACAGGCGAGATCTATGCCATGGCCAACGCGCCCCTGGTGAAGGCGAGCGCCTTCGCCAGCCATCCTGCCCTGGCGCGCAACCGCGCCATCACCGACGTCTACGAGCCAGGCTCGACGTTCAAGGTCGTGACGATCGCGGCATGTCTGGCAGACGGCGCGGTCACCCCGAGCACGTCCTTCGTGTTGCCACCCTCGATCAGGGTGGGCGGCTACGTCGTCCATGACGCCGAAGCGCGCCCCACGGAACGCATGACCGTGACCCAGATTCTCGCCAAGTCGAGCAACGTCGGCGTGGTGACCCTGGCGGAGAGGTACCTCGGCAAGGACCGGCTGCTGCAGTGGACCAAGAGGTTCGGCTTCGGGCGGCCTACCGGCATCGATTTTCCCGGCGAAGCAGCCGGTCTGCTGCCGACACAGTGGTCCGCATCGACGATCGGCAACGTGCCGTTCGGCCAGGGCATCGCCGTGACCCCGATCCAGATGGCAGCCGTCTATGCGGCGATCGCCAACGGCGGGGTCTGGGTGCGGCCACACCTGACCGCTCAGATCGGGACTCAGCCGGTCGGCAGCGCAAAACGACGCCTGATCTCTCCCCAGGTCGACAAGGAACTGACGGCCATGCTCTCCAACGTCGTCGCCGACGGCACCGGCACCGAGGCTCAGATCCCAGGCTATGCAGTTGCCGGAAAGACGGGCACGGCGCAGAAGGTGCTGGCCAACGGCCGGGGCTATTCGAACACGGCCTTCGACGCTTCATTTGTCGGGTTTGTGCCCGCAAGCCATCCGCAGCTCTGCGTTCTTGTGATGGTCGACCAGCCTGATGTGATCTACGGCGGTTCGGTGGCGGCGCCGGCCTTCCGTGACATCGCTAGCTTTGCCCTTCAAGATCTCGAGATCGCACCGTAACGACGCGCCGGAGCGGGCGGTCGAGCAACGTCGGGAGGCGCTGGCGTTGGCGAACACACAGCCCCTCCCACTGGCCGGCTGCCCCCGGCGGAGGTTCATGATGGCATCCCGGCGGGTGTTCCGGCCGCGGCTGACGGCCGTGCTGATCATCGGCGTGACCTGCGCCCTGGTCGTCGCAGGCGTCTCGGCGTGCTCACGAGGCCCCGTCGGGAACATCGGCCCCACCAGGACCACCGGTACCGCGCCGCCGCCGCTCACGGTGCTGACCCGTAACACCAGCGGCGACAACGGGGACATCTTCATCGCCCCCGCCGGAGGCAGCTACCCGGCGGGTCCGGAGATCGTCACCACCTCTGGGAAGGTGGTCTGGTTCCACCGGCTGTCTGCCGGGAAGATCGCCACCGACTTCCGCACGCAGACCTACCTTGGCCAACCTGTCCTCACCTGGTTCCAGTCCGGGGGCCAAGGGAGCTCAGGAGGGCCCGGGGGTAAAGGCGGTCCGAACGGTCCCGGCGGCACCGACTACATCTTCAGCGACCGTTACCGGCAGATCGCCACCGTCCGGGCGGGCAACGGCGACGCGACCGACTTCCACGAGTTCCTCATCACACCCAGAAACACCGCACTGATCCTGGCCGATACCGTCACGACCGCGAACCTGACCTCCATCGGCGGCCCCGCCGACCAGCGCGTCATCGACGGCCTCGTCCAGGAGATCGACATCGGGACCGGACGGGTGCTCTTTCAGTGGGACAGCGCCGCCCACGTTCCCTACGCCGACAGCTACCTGCCGCGGCCGTCTTCCGCGAGCACACCTTGGGACTGGTTCCACATCAACGCCGTCCACCTCGACACCGACGGCAACCTGCTGGTGGACTCCCGAAACACCTGGACTGCCTTCAAGGTGAACCGCCATACCGGTCAGATCATGTGGCAGCTCGGCGGCAGGCATAGTTCCTTCACCCTGCGCGCCGCCCCTGGCCAGGTCCTCGACCGCGCCGGGAAGGTCTTCGCCTGGCAGCACGACCCGGAGGCCATCGGCGGCGGCCAGTACACGTTCTTCGACGACGAGTCGGGCGGCAACCTGCTCGGCTCCAGCCGGGCGGTGACGGTGCAGCTCGACCTCGCCACCCGGGTGGCCACCCTGGTCAAGTCGGATGACCAGCCGGAAGGCCAGGTCGCGCAGGTCATGGGGAACGCCCAGACCACGCCGGGCGGCGACCTGTTCGTCGGCTGGGGCGGGCTGCCCTACATCTCCGAGTTCAGCCCGTCCGGAAAGCTGCTGTTCAACGCGGGGCTCCCGGCCGGTGTCAGCACCTACCGGGCTTACCTGCTGCCCTGGAACCAGCATTGCCATTAGCGCTGGACCTCCCGCACAGAACCGCGGCACCGACACCATCTCCTTAGGTCCTTCACGACTCTGCATCCAGCTCAAGCAGGCGACCTGAGACATCCAGACACTGTGGCTGGCAGCACTTAGGACTAAGGAGCTCCTGCAAATGACGTATTCGGTTGCGAAACGACGCGGACGGAGATTCTAGCCACATGCGAGCGGTCGATTTTGTCTTCGCCATAGGGTGGGCGGCGTTCTGGTTGTACTGGCTCGTGGCCGCCTTCTCCATGAAGAGAGGTCGAGTCCCGTGGGCACGCGAGCTGCGCATCAGGGCGCTGATCGCCGCCCTTGTGATCGTCTTGCTCCGCTTTGGAGCCTTCCGGGGCCGCGGGCTGAACGCCGATCCATGGCGCGCCGGCCTCGGACTCGTCCTTTTCGCACTCGGGTTGGGCTTTGCGATCTGGGCGCGAGTGCACATCGGGCACAACTGGGGTACGCCCATGTCGCGCAAGAACGAGCCCGAACTAGTGACCAGTGGTCCCTACCACCTCGTCCGCCACCCCATCTACTCGGGCGTGCTTCTCGCGGGTGTCGGCACCGCTACGGCGCTGGGTCGGGGGTGGTTGATCGCCGTGGCTTTGGCCGGGGTCTACTTCGTCTACAGCGCGACCGTGGAAGAGCGCAACATGGCTAAGCAGTTCCCTGAGCAGTACCCGGCGTACCGGCACTCGACGAGGATGTTCGTGCCCTTCGTCTTCTAGGTGGATCGTGGCGGCCTGCTCGCCGTCATCGTCCTCACGGAAAGACAGCAACGCAGCTGATCTCGATCACCGCCTCCGGGTCGATCAGCTCGGTCACCCCCACCGCTGTCCACGCCGGGAAGGGATCCTGGAGGAACTCGGCTGCCACGGCGAGCAGTACCTCGGCCTGATCCTGCAGACCGAGGTGGTAGGAGTTCAGCTCGACGACGTTCGACCAGTCGAGTCCCGCCTCGGCGAGGGTCAGCGCGATGTTTCGAAAGGTGCAGCGCACCTGCTCCTCAACGTCCTCGGAGAACACGCCATCGAGTCTCTCTCCCGTGTGGCCCGTGACATGCAAGACTCCACCTGCCCGGACCGCGGCCGGTACGTGGGTCGCCTCGTAGAACTCGCGCCACGCGGAAGGGATGAACGCTTCGCGGTCGCGTGATGTGCCTTCGTTGCTGGGCATCGATCTCACCTCTATTTCACTGGGTCGGCCGCCACGGCCGAGGGCGCGCAGCGGTCTCATAGCTGCTCCGTCTCCTGGGGCGTCAGAACCCGCGGTTCCCGGGCCGCGCGCATCTCACTCCGCTTACGGGAGGTGCTGCGGTTCACGCTCCAAACCGCGACAGGCCGCCAAGCCGAAGATCGGCCCGCGCGGCTAAGCCGCTCCGCGGGTATGCGGGCAGCTGCGGGGTGGGTGGGGCGGTCGCTCGTGATGCTCTCCGGGGCTTAAGCCGTATAGTCTTGATGGCGACCTGAGGCCGATGACTCTGTCGGCGGTGTAGGGTGCCACCAAGTGCCGGCGAGAGCCGCCGACCGCCACCTTGCAGCGCTGCGTGCGGTTGCAGGAGGGTTGCAAGACGCGGGCTACGGCCACCGATCGTGGCGCGGCCATCGGCCCTGTTGGCGGTGCTCATCGGCTCGCTTTGGCGACCTGCAGCGTGACCTCAGGCGATGCCTTCCTCTTCGCAGGATCGATGATCCGATACGCGACCAGCTTCACGCGGTCCGTCACCAGGAACCACGCCAGCGCATACCCCCAAACAAAGAGGGCATAACCCCAGCCCAGGGGCGTCATGAACAGCCCGTAGACCGCGATCAGTGTCGCCAGGGTCTGCGTGCCGACCACGGCGATCAGAAGAATGCGCGCGGGCCGTATGGACCAGAATGGACCACGGGTCCGGGCGAGGAAGATCGTCAGATGCCCGGCTACCGAGAGCATCAGATACATCAGGGTCTGCAGCTGCGGGTGGCCGAGGTGAAAGACGCGGTCGCCAAGGTAGAACAGGCCGAACGCGGCCGCAGGTCCGACGAGGCCCAGCACCGTGGCGATGCCCAGCACCACGTGCATGTTCCAGGCCTCGGGCTGATCTCTGTAATGGACGTGGTCATAGGCGATCGACAGGATGGCGCCGTCGTTGAGCAAGGCCAGCATCACGATCATTACCGCGGTCACTGGATAGAAGTTGAAGATGAGGATCGCCAGCGTCATGAAGACCAGTACGCGCAGCGTCTCGGCAATGCGGTAGATCGCGTAGCTGTTCATCCGTTGAAAGATCTTGCGGCTCTCCTTGATGGCGTCGATGATCACCGACAGACCGGAGGCCATGAGCACGATGGCCGCCGCGGCACGAGCCGCGTCGGTCGCGCCCGACACGGCGATACCGCAGTCGGCTTTCTTCAGCGCGGGGGCGTCGTTCACCCCGTCGCCGGTCATGCCGACGATGTGGCCGCGCTTCTGCAGCACGTCGACGATGTGGAACTTGTGTTCGGGGAACACCTGGGCGAAGCCGTCGGCTCCCTCGATGGACTCGGCCGCCGCCGCCGTCTCTTCATGTTTGACATCGCCCAGGCCGGCGGCGTCGAGAATGTCGCTGCCCAGCCCGACCTTCTTGGCCGTCTCTTTGGCGATGGCGAGAGCATCGCCGGTCACCATCTTGACCGCGACGCCCATCTGCCGCGCGGTGGCGATGGTCGCCTTGGCGTCGTCGCGCGGCGGGTCGGAGAGAGGCAGCACGCCAAGGAATCGCCAAGGGCCTTCTCCGTCGGCCCGAGCCACCCCCAATGAACGATAGCCGCGCGCCGCAAAGTCGTTGACGGCCTGCTCGACAGCGGGCTTCACCTGGCCGGCGTCGTCGGCCAGCTTCAGGATCACCTGCGGCGCGCCCTTGGTCACCTTGAACGGCTTGCCGTCGGCGGCCTTGACGGCCGCCTCGGTGCGTTTGTGCACCGGGTCGAAAGGCAGAAAGTGGACCACCTGATAGCCCTGCAGCACCTGCTTGTCGGCAAGGCCGGCCAGGACGGCCAGATCGATGGGGTCGTCGTTGTCGGCGCGTGAGGCCAGGGCCGCGTCCAGGATGACTTCCTCGGCGGAGACATCGTTCACGCTGAACGGATCGCCCAGCGTGAGCTTGTTCTGGGTCAGGGTGCCGGTCTTATCCGCGCACAGCACGTCCACACCGGCCAG
>CAZFJE010000066.1:0-15043 GCA_964519555.1 uncultured Thermoleophilia bacterium | reverse complement strand
GCGCTGGTCGACTACTGCGCCTGAGGCTGTGGGCGTGGAATCACTCATCTAGACGGCGGAGCCTTCGATCACGCTCCACGGCATGCCCTCGAGCGGCACGATGCGGTCGAGCGTAAAGCCGGACTCAGCGAGCAGCTGCTCGTACTCTGCAGCCGTGCGCTCGCGACCGCCGACCACGGCCAGCATCTCGAGATCGGTCTGCCTCACGAGCCGCTCGAAGGCGGCGGCGTTCGGCTGCCCGGGCTCGGGGACGACCATCTCGACGACCAGCAGGCGCGATCGCTGTCGCATGGCCGCTCGACAGTTGCCCACGATGCGCAGCGCGGTGGCGTCGTCCCAGTCGTGCAGGACCCAGGACAGCAGGTAGGCGTCGCCGCCGGGCGGAACGGACTTGCGAAAGTCGCCGGCGACCGCCTGACAGCGCTCGTCGAAACCGGCCTTGCGGAGATGCTCACGGGCGCCCTCGATCACAGCGGGGAGATCGAAGACGACGCCGCGAAGGTGAGGGCAAGCCGCCAGCAGCGCGCACAACAGGCCGCCGCGACCGCCGCCGACGTCGACCAGGCGATCGACCGTGCTGAAGTCGACAGCCGTCGCGACGACCTGGTCGCGCGCCGCGCCCACTCTGGCCATGCTCTCCTCGAACGAGGCGGCCGCCTCGGGGTGAGAGTCCAGGTAATCCCAGAGACGGCAGCCGTGGGCCGCGGCGAAGCCGGGCTCGCCGGTGCGCAAGGCGTGGCTGAGGTGGCCGTACGCGCTCCAGCGCCAGTCGTCGGTCGAGACGACCGCGAACCGCCGCAACGAACCCGGGGCGTCGCTGCGCAACAGATCGCCCAGCTCGCCCAAGCGATAACGTCCGTCGTCGCCGATCGCAAAGAGGCCGACATCGAGGGTGGCATCGAGCAGGCGGGCGAGGGCGCGCTCGTCGGCGCCGAGGCGCTGCGCCAACTCGTTGATCGAGCTCGGCCCCTCTGCCAAGGCGTCGGCGACGCCGAGGCGGGCGAACGCACCGATCGCGGCGCTGACCTGATAGCCGTTGATGAGCTCTGCGAGCCGCCGGCCGGGCGCCACGGTCTGCTCTCTCGATCGCGTCGTTCCCTCTGTCATGGGGCCGATACTAAAACGCGCCCAGGCGGGCGGCAAGGCAGCCCTTCAAGCCGACAGGTACTTGCCCGCGCGAAGACGATCGGCGCCGCCGGCTCTCGCCCGCAGCCCCGCTTGAGATCGAGCCGCGGTCCCGGCATGAGTCGCTCGGTCTCCCCTCCGCTGGACCCACTTCTTGCGCTTTGCCTGGTTGAAGCTGATGGATCTCGGGATCGACCTCGAGGATGGTCTTGCGGAGCTGCGCGAGCGTGGCGCCGCGCTAGTCCGGATGCTGCGCGATCAGGTTGTCGGCTCGAAAGCTAGCATTCCGCAACGCTCGACCCTGCCGCTCAAGGCTTACCATAGCGGTGGCACGCGCCTTGATCCCTCGACTCATCAAAGCGCGGCGCGGCCGCACGCCGCTGGGTGGATCGAGGCAAGAGGATGGATCGCATGCGTAGGGAACACCCACTCGACTTATCCGCACGCATTATCGACAGCGGGATCTGCGACGTCCCGGTCAAGCGCATCACTCAGAAGCTGTCGCAGCTTACCGACGAGATCGCCCTCGTCGAGTCCTTCGCACACTCCTGCGCCGTGCGCACCAGCGCCGGCTTGGTCGTCGCCGACACGAGCGGAGTCCGGACAGGCGGCGCGGTGGTCGACGCCTTGCGCGGCTGGTGCGCGGACCCCGTTGCGACCATCATCTACACGCACGGTCACCTGGACCATGTCGGGGGGTCCGGTGCGTTTGCCGCCGATGCCGCGGCCCACCACTATCCCCCGCCCCAGGTGGTTGCGCATCGGGCGGTTCCCGATCGATTGGCCCGCTACCGCCGCACCGAGGGGTGGAACCTCGCTATCAACGCGCGACAATTTGGCTCGCTGGCCGGATCGAACGCTGATCTCAGCATAGGTGGAGACGGGACAGCTGCGCAGCCGAGCTTCGTCCCGGCAGACATCCTGGACCCGGACGTCACCTACGACCGTACCTACCGTCTGCAGGTCGGCGGCACCATCCTCGATCTGCACCACGAACGGGGAGAGACCGATGACCAGACGTGGGTGTGGCTTCCGAAGCAGCGGACCGTGCTGGCCGGAGATTTCCTGATCTGGGATTTTCCCAGCGCCGGCAACCCCCAAAAGGTGCAACGATATCCTGACCGGTGGGCGATCGCCTTGCGCAACATCATCGCAGCGAAGCCGGAGCTGCTGGTTCCCGCGCACGGTCTGCCCATCGCCGGCAACGATCGCATCACCCTCGTCCTTGACGAGGTAGCCTCAGTGCTCGAACGACTGGTTGCTGACGTGATCGCTGCCATGAACGCGGGCGCAACCCTCGATGAGGTCGTCCAGTCGGTCCGCGTCGACCCTGACACGTTGGGCCGCCCTTGGCTGCGGCCGTTCTACGACGAGCCCGAGTTCGTGGTCCGCAACGTCTGGCGCTTGTATGGCGGCTGGTGGGACGCTGACCTTGCGCGTCTCAAGCCGCCCTGCCGCGACTCGCTCGCCGCCGAAGTCGCCGCGCTCGTTGGCGGCGCCCCGACTCTCGCGGCCCGCGCGGCAACCTTGGCCGATGGCGGCGACCTGAGGTTGGCCTGCCAATTGATCGAGTGGGCACACGCGGCTGCGCCAAACAACGCCGGCATCGCCGACCGCCGCCGCGCGCTCTATCGCCTTCGCTCCGACCAGGAGACCTCGCTCATGGCCAAGGGCATTTTCCGCTCCGCGTGATGCCCAGTGGCGGGGCATGGCGGCGACGAGGGTCGGTCAGCCCGGCCGATTCCCCATGAGGCGCCGTTCGACGCAATGGAGCTTCGCACGTAGTGTCAACAGGCTCCGCACCACCGCATGACGGCCAGCGCGACGGACGCGCAGTGATCGACCAGGCCGTCGACAGAGACGTGCTCGTCGGCCGCGTGGGCGCTGTCGATGCCGTCGGGCCCGAACGACAGCGTAGGCGTCTTGCCCCAGTGGGTGAAGTGAGCGGCATCGTGCCATGAGTTGAGGCCCGACGCTCTGCCGGTTCGGCCAAGATCTGCGGCTGAGCGGAGCACGATGTCGACGAGCGGGTGGTCGCGCGGCATCTCGGCTGGCACGATGTCCTCCATCCACTGCCACTTCAGAGGATGGTCGCGCAGCCAGGGGTCGGCGTTTGCCGCGGCGTTGATCCAGTCCGTGATCTCAGCTTCCACGCCCTTGGCTGTGCCGTCCGCATCGACGTTTGCCGGCAGATACGTGACATCGCAGGTGACACTGCAGTGAGCCGGGTAGGTGACCCACCACTCGCCTCCCTGAATGATCGTCGGCACGATGTCGGCCGACGCCAGACACCAGTGCTGTTTGTCGGGTCGCCCGAGCCACTCTGCGCGCACGGCCTGGATCGCATCGAGTACGATCCTGGCTTTCTCGATGGCGTTCACGGCACCACCGTCGCGCCAATGTGGATGGGGCATCTCGGCGTGGCCGGCGCGGCCCTCGACCGTAATGACAGGCGTCATGATGCCGCGGCAGCACACCCAGGCATCAAAACCGGTCGGCTCACCACAGATGCCTGCGTCGGCGCGCACGCCGTGCTCGACGCAGGCCAGACTGCCGGCACCCGAAGACTCCTCGTCGGAATCGGCGCAGTAGACGACGTCGCCGCGCAGCGTCACCCCCGCACGATGCAGCATCTCGAGCGCAACGAGCATTGAGGCAAGCCCGCCCTTCATGTCGTTCACGCCGCGGCCCCAGAGCTGCCCGTCCTTGACAACAGCCTTGAAAGGATCGGTCGTCCAGTCGGCAAGCGACCCCGGGGTCACAGCGTCGATGTGGCCGTTGAGCAGCAACGAGCGGCCTCCGCCGCGGCCCGCCAGTCGGGCGGCAAGCTGCGGCCGGCCTTTGAAGTCGAGGCCGTCAGGAACGAAGCGATTGCCGCTGCCGGTCGCCTTCGGCTCCCATAGGTCGACCTCGGCGCCGATGGCCCGCAACCGCGCCGCCAGCGTCTGCTGCAGGCGTGTCTCGTCGCGCGGGGGGTCGCCAACGCTGCGCGCCGTGGTGTCGAAGGCGACGAGCTCTGTGACCAAGCCAACGAGCTCGTCGCGCCCATCGCGCACGAGCTCGACGACCTTTTCCTCAGGGCCGTTCAAGGGAGCTGCCATCAGGAACCTCCTGTCCAGGTCGGCACAACCGTGTTCTCCGGTCAACTAGGGTCGAGGCCCTTGGGCGACCTGGCCCATGGGGGTCAGCAGCCGGGGCTAAGGGCCGACGTCGTCGGTTCCCGCGTCGGTACGTGGAAGGGTAAGGCTGCGACGGCGCGCGTGCCCTCCGTCAACGCCCGCAAGCCCACCCCCGCAGATGATGTCGAGGGTGAGCTTGCCGTGCTGTGACGCAGGACCAAGGGCGCCGCCTGCTTCAGACCGGCGCGGTCCCCGCTAGAGACACTGCGTCATGCGATCGTCTCAGAGGGCGCCGACTCGGCCACGCGAGCGCCGACGCGCTCTCCCTTGGCGAGCTTGGCCTGCCGTTTCCGCGTCGCATAGATGTAGTACACGGGAGTGACCACGATGATCGCGATCAGCCACGACAAGTCGGTGCCATTGAGTGCCTTGGCCGCCGGGCCTTCGTAGAAGGTGGTATTGATGAACGGGATCTCGACCGCGAAACCCAGGACATAGATAGCCATCGTTCCCCAGTTGAAGCGACCGTAGATGCCACCGCTCTTGCTGAACAGCGCCGGCACGTCGTAGTCGCCGTGAGCGACCAGGTAGAAGTCGATCAGGTTGATCAGCGTCCAGGGGACGAGCAGATAGAGCAGGAAGAGCATGAAGTTCACATACGACGTGAGGAACGAAGACGCATAGACAAGCGCCGCATAGAGGCAGACGCCCACGAAGACGGCCGCGAACAGCGCCCGTGCCTTCGCGCCAGGGAACCACTTCTCGTAGAAGTTCTGGCCGACGGTGATCGCACAGAGCACCCCGCCGTAGGCGTTGAGCGAGTTGGTGTTGATGATGCCTATGCCGAAGACGAGCATCACGACCCAGCCAAAGCCCAGGGAGAGTTTGTCCAGGCCGGCGACCTGACTGGCATTCTTCGAGGCGAGGCCCACCAGGGCGCCGATGATCATGGGGACGGTGCTGCCGATGACGACGCCCCAGTAGGAGTACCAGAACACCGGCTTGACTCCCTCTTTGGGCGACATGTAGCGGGAGTAGTCGGAGACATACGGGGCGTAGGCAATCTGCCAGAGGATCCCCGTCACGACTACAGCGCTGATGAAAGCGCCCCAGCCAAAGTGCCCCAGCGACAGGAAGTGCGCCGGCAAGGCGCGGATGACGAGGATGGTGGCGACGATCAGGACGACCGAGAAGGCG
Source organism: uncultured Thermoleophilia bacterium (assembly GCA_964519555.1). Taxonomy (GTDB): domain Bacteria; phylum Actinomycetota; class Thermoleophilia; order UBA2241; family UBA2241; genus Bog-752. Next base: position 9,602 of record CAZFJE010000066.1, on the reverse strand, counting down.
ATCGCCAGCCACCTGTTGAGGTAGTGGATGAGGTCGTAGCCGAACACCACGATGAGAAGACTGGCGACCGCGCAGATCACGATGCCCCAGTTGACGCTGACGGCAGACGAAAGCGCGTTGATCGACTGTCCGCCGAGGATGAGGTTCGAGGCGAAGAAGCCGACGTACATGAACACCACGATTCCGACCACAAGGATCGAGCCCAACACGCCGTACTGTGCCCGGCTTTGGATCATCTGCGGAATGCCGAGCTTCGGACCTTGAGCGGAGTGGAGGGCCATGAACACCGCTCCGAGGAGGTTACCGATGACGAGCGCGATCACGGCCGGGATGAACGGCAGCCCAAACGCCACGGTGGCGAGCGCCCCGGTGACCACCGTGAGCGGCATGAGGTTGGAGGTGAACCAGATCGTGAACAGGTCCCGTGGTCGTCCATGTCGCTGATCGAGCGGGATCTGCTCGATCGTGTACTGCTCCAGTTCGGCCGCGTGCTCGGCCCCCCGCGATCCTGCGGCGTCCGTCGGTGTGCCACTCATTGCGCCCCCTTCGAAATCGAAATGTCCGAAACGGCATTGGGTGTTGCCCGAAAAGGAGTGGGTGACAAAGTCTTGCTATACGTATTGGCCATCCCAAAGTAGCAAAGGCCCCGGCGACCGTCAAGACGTTCGAACAACCGTGTGCCCTCCGCGCCACTGTCGCCGCCAGGAGAGTCTGGCAATCGTGCGCGAGGCAAGCTATATTTTCGTATTGTGTTTCTGCCATCGTCGCTTCGGCGAGGACGAAGGCAGCGGATGCCATCAGGGGGGGCAAACCTTGGCAGCAGCAATGGCACACGGTCGGCGCAGCGGGCGGCCTCGCTCACAGCTCCTCGGCACGCGACGGCCATGGCGACAGCCTCGCAGTCCAGTACTACCCGACGTCGTGCGGTCATCTTGACCTGCCTCGTTGCCTCCGCATTCCCAAGAGTTGGCTGCGTTCCAACGTTGCCAATCCCGTCTCGCGGGAGGAGGACCTCGTCCCGCGAGAGAAGCACCCCAGAGTGAAGGAGCCGCTTCCATGAATGACCATCTCATCGACGACGCCCATCTGACCAAGAGCCGCGAGATGTTCGCGAAGTGCAAAGAGGTGGTTTCCGGCGGCGAGTCCAGCTACGCACGTCTCACCGGCACCCGCCCGATCGTGATGGAGCGCGGCGAAGGGCCGTTCTTCTTCGACGTCGACGGCAACCGCTACATCGACTGGTGCATCGGCTACGGGCCCATGATCTTCGGGCATCGGCCCAAGCCCATCGTCGATGCCGTTGTCGAGCAGATCACCAAGCACGGCATGCTCTACACGTTCCCTCACGAGCTCGATTACGAGGTCGGACGCAAGATCGTGCAGGCTGTGCCGGGCATCGACCAGGTGCGATTTGCCAACTCGGGTAGCGAGGCCACCCAGGCGGCGATCCGTCTTGCCCGCGCTTACACTGGCAAGGACAAGATCCTCAAGTGGGAAGGCAGCTACAACGGCTTTCTCGACTGCCACGCGTTCTCGCACGTGCCGGCGCTCGAAGCCGCCGGGACCGAGCGCTTCCCGCGCACGCTGCCCTCGCTCGCTGGCATCCCCAAGACGTTCGAGGACATGGTCATCGTCGGTTGTTTCAACGACCTCGATAGTGCCGAACAGCTCATCCGCCGCAATGCGGACCACCTGGCCGCCGTGCTCAGCGAGCCGATCCTCGCGGACGCGGGCATCATCCCGCCCGATCCCGGCTTCCTTCAGGGTCTGCGCCGCATCTGCGACGAGAACGGCGTGCTGCTCATCTTCGATGAGGTGATCACCGGATTCCGTGTGTCGCTCGGCGGCGCTCAGGAGCTCTATGGCGTGACCCCGGACATCACCTGCATGGCCAAGGCGGTCGGCGGCGGCACTCCCGGCGCCGCATTCTTCGGCGGTCGCAAGGACATCATGGAGCTCGAAGCCGAAGGCGTCGTGCTCCACGGAGGCACCTACAGCGGTAACCCGCTGACCCTGGCCGGCATGAACGCAGCCCTCGACATCTTCATCAACGACCACGACCGTGTGTATGGGCACCTCAACTCGATCGCCGATGCGATGGTGAGCGGCATGAAGATCATCTTTGCGGAGCAGAACGTGCCGGCCTGGATCAATCAGGTAGGCCCGATGTGGCAGGTCTTCTTTGGCCACGAAGAGCCCGTGACGCGCTATCGTCAGGCGAGGGCCAGCGACACCGAGTTCTTCGGCGCGCTGCAAGCCGAATGCCAGACTCGCGGCGTGTATTTCCACAACTTCAACTTCGAGCGCCTCTTCGCCAGCCTGGCCCACACTCAGGCCGAGGTCGACGAGAGCCTGAACGTGATGGAGGCGGCTACGAAGGTCGTCACCGGGCGTTTGAACGCGATGAAGGTAGACGCCTGAGCGACGGCCGCCCCGACGGGCACATGCCGGGCGTGCCATGGGTGTCGGAGTTACGGCAGCCCATAGCTATCGGCATGGCCCGTGGGGGCGGGCCGTGCAAGACCTAAGGGGGGATCTTGTCCGCCTTCTTCGATGTTCGCAAACAGAGCAATGGGAGGTCCACGTGCCTGATGTCGAGCTGAAGCAGGAAAAGGCCAAACTCAAAAAGGTGCTGCGGCGCTGGGACCTGGTGTTCTTCAGCGTCTGTGCGATCATCAGCCTCGACGCCATCGCGGGGGTGGCCAAGTTCGGCCTCTGGCAAGGCGTCACGTGGTTCGTCATCTTTGTCTTCATCTTCCTTCTGCCCTACGGCCTCATCAGCGCCGAGCTGGCTTCGACCTTCCCGGTCGAAGGCGGGATCTACAGTTGGGTGCGCATGGCCTACGGCAAGCTCCCGGCCGGTATCACGGCGATGCTCTACTGGATCGCGAACCCGATCTGGATCGGAGGCACACTGGCCGGCGTTTCCATTGCCGCCATCAACGCCTTCTATATGGAGCCCAACGGCCACGCCGACCTGGGCTGGCTGGCGTCGATGTTCATCGGCCTCATCTTCGTCTGGGTGAACATCGGGATCTCCGTCGTCTCGCTGAAACGCGGCAAGTGGGCGGCCACCGTCGGGGCCTACGTCAAGGCCATTGCGGTGATCTTCTTCAGCATCCTGGTCGTCGGCTTCCTGATCAAGAAGGGCATGCCCTCCGGGCACGCGCCCCTGAGCGGCCTCAAGCCCAGCGCAACCGGCTTCCTGGCCGTGATCGGCAGCATCGTCTTCCTGCTCGTCGGCTTCGAGCTCGAGTCGGGCGCCAGTGAAGAGATGATCAACCCGCAACGCGATGTGCCGATCGGCGTGCTGCGCTCCGGCGCCATCACCGCCATCCTGTACATCATGGTCGTCGCCGGAATCCTGCTCGCACTTCCAGAGAAGACCCTGAGCGCCTCCAGCGGCTTCACCGGCGCCTTCCAGATCGTCAACCAGGGGGTGTTCGGCACAGGTACCGGCGCCAAGTTCCTGGGCTACATCTTCGCCATCATCATCATCCTCACCCTGATCAGCTCGGGCTCGGTGTGGATCCTCGGTTCCTGCCGTGTCGAGGCGATGGCCGCTCTCGATGGAGCTGCGCCGCGCATCTTGGGGCGCTTCAGCAAACAGGGCACCCCGATCGCCATGGCGATCCTTTCCGGGTTCGTCGGCTCGTTCTTTGTCGTTTACATCTTCGCGGTGCTCAAAGGCTCGCTCACCAGCTTCTTCTCGGTCATGCTCAGTTTGGCGCTCTCGACTGCCGTGCTGTGCTACCTCTTCAGCCTGCCGGCCTGCATCACACTGCGCAAGAAGTTCCCCGACGTGAAGCGACCGTTCCGCGTACCCGGCGGGACCGTCGGCCTGTGGATCTCCGTCATCCTGTCTGAGATCTGCGTGATCCTCACGGGCTTCACGTTGCTGTGGCCGGGGTTCATCGACAAGTACCTCCTTGGACAGTCGTACTCGATCATGGACAGCTGGGGAGTCGGACGCACGTTCTTCGAGGAGGTCACGTTCGGGTCGTTCATCGTCATCCTCCTTGTCGCCGTGGGCTTCTGGGCCTGGGGCAGAGCACAGAGCAAGGGCGCCGAGACCACCGACGATGATCTCATCGGAAACGTGGTCAAAGACGCATAGCCCTCGGCCCGCAACCTGCTAACGCCGGTTCATCGCACGACAAGAGCCGGGCGTCGGGCGTCGCGCTCGCCGCCCGGCTCTTTTGAACTGCGTAAGCCAGGCGAGATCCAGCGACGTGCCTCGACCCTCTCGCCGCCTCGACTCCCCCGCTTCTCCCCAACTGTTGCGTGACTCGGACCCGGCCAGTATCGTCGGTTCGAGAGTCCCCGCGTGCCAGACGAGGGAGCAAGAGTGATCAGAACCGGCGACGAGTACCGCGAGTCCCTCCGCGACGGACGCGAAGTCTGGATCGACGGCGAGCGTGTCGGCGACGTACCCAGCCACGCCGCCTTCAGGCCGATCGTGGACGCCAGGGCGAGGATCTACGACCTCGCGCACGAAGACGCAACGCGAGACGTCATGTCGTATGTAGACCCGACGACCGGCGAGCGCTGCCCGGTCGGCGCCAAACCACCCATGACGAAGGACGATTGGCGCGCAAAGCGACTCGCGGTCGATACTGTCATCGACGACCTTGGTGGGATCGTGACTCGCGTGGGCGACGAGACGGTGGGCGAGATGTGGTCGCTCTACGACGGCCAGGACGTCCTCAACGAGATCAACCCCGCGTTCTCCACACATATCCTCGACCATGTGCGGCGAGCCGCGGTCGCCGACCCGTTCCACGTATCCGCCAACACCGACCCAAAGGGCGACCGCACGCGGCATCCGCAAGAGCAAGACCCCGACGTCCTCCTGCACGTCGCCAAAGAGACGGACAGCGGGCTCGTCGTGCGGGGCGCGAAGTTCGAGACCGCCGCGGCGTATGCCAACCAGGCGTTCGTCAAGCCGACGATCGGTGACTGGGGCGACGCTGAGCTATCGGAGTATGCGATCGGCTTCATCGCCGACATGGCCGCGCCGGGCATCAAACATATCTGTCGATCGTCATTCGCGGGACGAGGGTCCTCATCGGACTATCCGCTGTCGAACCGATTCGACGAGATCGACTCCATGATCGTCTTCGACGACGTGGAGATTCCCTGGGAGAACGTGCTCTTCTATCAGCATACGCGGGCTGCCGCGTTCATACGCGCGACGCTGCACCGCTACAGCACGTTCCCCTTCATTCAGCGACACTTGCGCTTCGCCGACCTCTTGATCGGAGTCGCTCACACCACTGCGACGCAGACCGGCGTCAAGATGCACCAGGGGGTTCGCGAGAAGCTCGCCGAGCTGATTTGTTATCGCGAGGGCATCAACGCCCACCTGACCGCCTCGATCGAACTCGCCGAAACGAGCCCCGGCGGACTTCTCATGCCGAATCAGGCGCTGCTCTATACGGGGCGTGTGTTCGCCTGCACCCAGCTTCCCATGATGATGCACTTGGTGCGCGATCTCTGCGGCGGTCAGCTCTGCGTCACTCCCGATGCCGCGTCGTACAGCAATCCCGAGACGGGGCCGCTGCTACACAAGTACCTCGCCATTGGCGACGTTGACGCCGAGGATCGTCGGCGCCTGTTCGCCTTCGCGCGCGACTTACTGAACTCGGACTACGCCGGACATCGCCTCACCTTTCAGCTCTTCGCCCAGTCCCCGGCATTCGCGCATCTGCTCGCGGTCTACAACAACTTCGACTTTGCCGGCCCTGCCGACCTCGTCCGCCGCTTCGCGGGCTTGTCGGCGCCCTCCGACGGCGCAGGCGACGACCAAACGAGTTCCCACTTGATCGATTCGCAGCAGTGAGCGATCTCAACGTCGTCAACGCCTCGCAGGTCGCCCGCATCCGCGATCGCGGCGCGCCACGTCGCGGCTTGGGGCAGGGAGTCCTCGACCTCGTCGCGGACGGCGCCGTTGCCATTCGCGACGGCAAGATAGTCGCCGTGGGCCAAACGGACAAGGTGCTGCGCGAATGGCGCGACGGTGCTCCGACCCTGGATGCCTCGGGAATGACGGTACTGCCCGGCCTGATCGAATGTCACTCCCACCCGTTGTTCGCCGGCAGTCGCCGTGCCGAGTACGCGGAGCGTCTGGCGGGCGCCTCGCTCGCCGAGGTCTCCCGCCGCGGTGGTGGCATCTGGGCCAGCGTCAAGGCGACCCGCGCTGCCTCCAGCGCCGACCTTCTTGGTCAGCTGCCCCACGCGTATCGACAGATTCTCAAGGGCGGCGCCACCACCCTTGAGGTGAAGTCAGGGTACGGCCTCACGGCGGATTCGGAGCTGCGCCTGCTCGCGTTGCTCGACCAAAGCCGAGCGCTCACGCCCATCAGCCTCGTCATCACGTTCCTCGGCGCGCACGTTGTGCCCCCCGACAAGGACTCCGACAGCTATACACGTGACGTACTCGACATGTTGCCGCGCGTGATGAGCCAGGGCATCGCGTCGTTCCACGACATCACCTGTGAACAGGGCCTCTTCTCGGCAGCACGAGCGCTGCAACTCTTCGAGCGTTCCAAGAAGCTCGGCATTCCGACGAAGGCACACGCCGACGCATGGGCCTCATCGAACGGCTGGAGCACGGCCGTCGAGGGCGGAGCCATCTCGGCGGAGCACCTCACCTACACCCCCCAGGACGAGATTCGGGCAGTGGGCGCGACGGAGACGATCGCCGTACTGCTGCCGATGGCCGAGCTCATCTACATGACGGAATGCCGCGCCGACGCCCGCTTGCTCATCGAGCACGACGTGCCGATCGCGGTGGCGACCGATTACTGTTCCTCGATTCATGCGACATCACTTGCCGCCACGATCGGACTGGCGGCTCCCTGGTACCGGTTGACCCCGGCAGAGACGATCGTCGCGGCGACTGTGAACGCGGCGTACGCTCTACGACTCAACGCCGACCGCGGCTCGGTCGACATCGGCAAACGCGGCGACCTCACGATCCTCTCGGTTGCTCACCCTGACGAGCTCTGCCTGGCAGTGGGCCAGGACGTCGTGTCGGACGTGGTGATCGGCGGCCGGGTCGTGCATTCGACACGCACCGCACTCCCGACACCAGCGCCCTGAGGAGACTCCCTTGTCCCACAAGCGAATTCGCCGCTTCAACACAAAGAGCACCTACCCCGAGCAGAGTCTCGACAACGATCTCTGCCAGGCGGTCGTGGCCGATAACATCGTCTTCCTCCGCGGGCAGGTCGGCCAAGATCTGGTCACGTCGCAAAGCGTTGGCGTTGGCGACCCCGGCGCTCAGGCTGACCAGGCCATGGCCAACGTCGAGGCGCTCCTCGGAGAAGCCGGCGCCCGCCTGGAAGACATCTGCAAGATCGTCGTCTACCTCACCGACATTCGCCACCGCGATGCAGCCTACGCCGTGATCGGGCGCTGGCTGCGCGGCGTCTATCCCTGCTCGACGGGGATCATCGTCAGCGGCCTCGCCCGCCCGGAGTGGCTGGTCGAGATCGATGTGACCGCCGTCATCCCGCGTGACCGCGACGTGTCCGCGGACATCGACTAGGGTCTCGACGGCATGACAGCGTCCGACGAGATCGCCACGCTCGCCGCCATCCCTGCGCCCACCGGCGCCGAAGGCGCCCGGTTGCGCTGGATCGAGCAGAGGATCTCCCACCTCCCCGGCGCGCGAAGGCGAGACTCGGCCGGCAACCTCGTCTGGCGATTCACACAAGACGAGCCCGAGCTCCTGGTCATGGCTCACGTTGACACCGTCTTTGAAGACACCTCGATCACCGTACGCAGGGAAGCCGACGACCTCGTCGGACCTGGTGTGGGAGACAACGCGGCTGCCGTGGTCACGCTCATCAGCGCGCTCGAATCGATGTCCAGCGTTCCTTTGCGCCTGGCGGTCGCGTTCACGGTCGCCGAGGAGGGACTGGGGAATCTTCGCGGCGCGCTGCACGTCTGCGCGGCACTACGGCCGAACATGGCGATCGCCCTGGAGGGGCACGGCCTTGACGATGTCATCACGGAGCACGTCGGGAGCGTCCGTGCGAGAGTGACGATCAACGGCCCCGGTGGGCACTCCTGGTGGGATCGCGAGACGCCCAGCGCGACCCACGCCCTGGTCAAGCTGGCCGACCAGCTCGCTGAAGGCGGCGCGAACGTCGGAACCATCTGTGGCGGCAGCGCTGTGAATGCGATCGCCGCTTCGGCTGCGATGCTGGTCGAACAGCGCTCGCTACACTCTTCAGAACTCGAAGCGTTCACCGCACAGCTTCGCAGGCTCGCCTTCCATCCCCCGCTCACGATGGAGTGTACTGTACTCGGACAACGCGGGGCCGGACGGACCGCACTCGACCACCCGCTCGTGAAGGCCGCGCGCGCGGCACGCTGCAAGCTCGGCCTGCCCGACCGAATGGGCTCTGGGTCGACCGACGCCAACGCCGCGATCGCGCTCGGGATTCCCGCGGTGGCGCTCGGTTGCGCTCGGGGCTCCGGCATGCACACGATGCACGAGCGGATCGAGCTTGGATCACTGGACCTCGGCCGGCGCCAGCTCTGCCTGATCCTTGATGCGCTCCTTCCGAGCGCCGCGCATGGCTGACCCGAAGAGTTTCCCGACGACGAGGAGCAAGACCCGGTGATCAAGGTCATCATGTTCGATTACGACGGGGTCATCGTCGATTCGCTTCGAGTGTTCGGCGACGCGTGCGCGAAGGCGTTTCTCGCTGCCGGGTTTCCGCAGTTCGGCACCATCGAAGCGATCCTGACCCTTCACGAGCGGAACTGGTTTGCCGCCCTCGCCGCCGTCGGAGTTCCAGAGGCCACGGTCCAGGAGATCGAAGACGCGGCGGCTCGCGCCTGCGAGCAAGCACATCTTCAACCGTTTCCGGGCGTTCGCGAGGTGATCGCGACGCTGAGCAAGACGAGCACGTTGCTCGTCGTCACCTCAAGCCGAGCTCGAGTCGTCGAGGCCTTCCTGGCTGCGCATCGCATTGCGCGGATCTCACGGATCATGGGCTCCGACGGCGAGACGAGCAAAGTCGCCAAGCTGACTGCCGTGAGGGCCGAGTTCGGTGATGGGCGGGAGTACTGGTATGTAGGCGATACGGTCGGCGACATTGTCGAGGCAAAGGAAGCAGACGTTCACACGATCGCGGCGAGCTGGGGCTGGCACAGCGCCGATCGTCTGCTCGAAGCGCACCCCGACTACCTGGTGAATGAACCAGGCGAGCTTCTGTCGATCCTGGATGGACACCACCAGTCCAGCGACAGCTAGCCAGGCTTGCCGCCGAGGGCCCGAGCATTGAGCGGGAGCTCAACGACCACGAGGCCTCTGGACACCGCGATCGACATCGTCTGCCCGGACGCCAGTGCACTATCGTCGCGCTCCGGCCCCGCCGAACCCCGCAACCGGACGGCAAAGGGCGCGAGAAGGGTTTCCTCGTTCTCGCGCCCCTTTGCCGTTGGCAGAAATGGCCCGGACCGCCGACCCGTCTGGGACTGAGCCGACTGGGCGTTCGGGCGATCCGGCCGTTCTTGCGACCCTACGCGAGTCTCGGCTTAGACGAGGCCCTGGTCGAGCATGCTGTCGGCGACCTTGACGAAAC
>CAZFJE010000065.1:0-15092 GCA_964519555.1 uncultured Thermoleophilia bacterium | reverse complement strand
CGCAGAGCCCGAGCGGGCGCGGGCGGCCTTCAAGAGAGTCCTCGAAGAGGGTCTTCTCAGCGAATACCCGCTTGCGCTTCGCCACGTCTCCGGCGCGCTCACCGAGGTCGAGTACAACGCGACCGTCTACCGCGACGCGAGTGGCGAGCTGCAAGCCGTGTTTGCGGCCGCCCGCGATCCCGCCGAGGCGCAGGAGGCGCGGCGACAGGTGGCCCGGCTCGCGCTCATCGCCGCGTCCTCCCATGACGCCATCTTCACGCGGGACCTGAAGGGCACGATCACCAGCTGGAACGCCGCCGCCGAGGCCCTCTACGGCTACGCGGCAGATGAGGCGATCGGACGCAACGGGACGATCCTGCTGCCGCCGGGTCACGCAAATGAGACAAAGGCGCTCATCAAGCGCGTGCTGCGCGGTGATCGCGGCTTCGCCTTCCAGACTCAGCACCTGCGCAAGGACGGCAGCCTGCTGGACATGGCGCTCTCGCTTTCCCCGGCCCGTGATGCTGAGGGCAACATCACGGCGATTTCCATCATCGCTCACGACATCAGCGAGCGGGTGCGCACCGATCGAGAGCTGCGTGAGTCCGAGGAGAAGTTCGCCGCCGCCTTCCACTCCTCCCCCGACTTCATGGCCATCACGAGGCTCAGCGACGGTGAGCTGCTCGAAGTCAACGAAGGCTTCACGCAGTTGCTGGGCTACGCGCGCTCCGAGGCCATCGGCCACACCACTGCGGAGCTCGCGATCTGGGCCGACTCCCAGGAGCGCGCCGCCTTCGTCGCCAGCCTGACCAAGTCCGGCCAGACAGACCAGTTCGACACCACGCTTCGCCGCAAGGACGGCACTCTGATCACGGGCATCGATTCCGCTCGGACCATCAGGCTTGCGGGCGAGACGTGTATTCTCTCGGTCTTCCACGACCTCAGCGAGCGCAAGCGGGCGGAAGAGGCGCTGCGTGAAAGCGAAGCGCATCTGCGGACGTTGATCGACACCATCCCCGATCTCGTGTGGCTGAAGGACCCCGAGGGGGTCTACCTGTCCTGCAACCGGCGCTTTGAGAGCTTCTTCGGCGCGGCGGTGAAGGACATCCTCGGGAAGACCGACTACGACTTCACGGACGCAGAACAGGCGGGCTCGTTCCTGCTCCGTGACCAGGCCGCCATGGCGGCCGCGGCTCCGACAGTCAACGAAGAGGAGATCGTCTTCGCCGACGACGGCCACCGCGAAATCCTGGAGACGATCAAGACGCCGGTCCACGACAGCGACGGCCGACTCATCGGGATCTTGGGCGTCGGCCGTGATATCACTGAGCGCAAGCAGGCCGCGGAGGGCGTGCTTCACCACGCAGAGCAGCTGCAGCGCACCGTCGAGGGCGCCGTGCTGGCTATGAGCCGCATGGTCGAGTCACGTGATCCCTACACGGCCGGGCACGAGCGCCGCGTGGGTGAACTGGCGACCGCAATCGGTGCGCAGATGGGCATGAAGGGCGATCAGCTCAACGCCCTGCGCAGCCTCGCCGGCACGGTCCACGACATCGGCAAGATCGCCGTGCCCGCCGAGATCCTCTCCAAGCCCGGCCGCCTCAGTAAGATCGCGTTCGAACTCATCAAGGCGCACCCGAGGACCGGCTTCGAGATCCTCGCGGACGTCGACTTCGGGTCTCCAGTGGCTGAGATGGTACTGCAGCACCATGAGCGCCTCGACGGCTCCGGCTACCCCGGGGGCTTGAAAGGCGAGGAGATACTGGCCGAAGCCCGGATCCTAGCCGTCGCTGACGTCATCGAGGCGATGTCCTCACATCGACCCTACCGTCCCGCGCTTGGCATGGACGTCGCTCTAGCCGAGGTGCGCGAGCACGCAGGGGTCAAGTACGACGCCGAGGTCGTCGCGGTCTGCGGCCGGGTCATCGAGGAGCAGGGCTTCCAGTTCACGCCGTGAGGTGAAGGGCGTCGAGGACTGTATGGCTGACAAGCCGCAGGACGTGCCGGAAGCGCTCCTCAGGTCAAGCCTCGCGGGCGGCGCTCTGACAGACGTTGCAAAGTGGGTTCGTCTTCGACACGAGGGTTCGCCGGAACTCTCGAAATGGTCCGCCACGCCAGACGTCGGTAAAGCTCTCCTGAAACACATTGCCCATGACTGCTGCCTTGTCGGAGTCAAACAGAGCGCAGCACGACGCGACGTCTCCGTTCGCACGCACGAACAGGTACTCCCATGGCTGCATGCAGCGGCCAAGCCCCACGCGCCGTCTCATTCGGACAAGCGGCATGGGCCATGAGTGCAGCGCCAGGCCCTGCGTCTCGATGCCCATGGCAGCGGCCATGTCGAGCAGCTCATCCCTGGGGATCGCAGACATCTCAGCCGGAGTCGGGCACAGGGATGCCGCAACGTCGTCGAGGGGGACGGGCGCCAGGAACGTGATCCTGGGGAAGCCCAGGTCTGCGGCCAGGCGGATCACGTCGGGCAATTCGCTGAGCATCGGCCTGTTGATCACGGTGCTCATGGTGAACCCTAACGACTCTCCGCGCAGCTCCTTGGCTTCGGCCAACAGCTCGCCGACCCGCTGCTTCCAACTCTCAAAGTGCGCGCCAAGCCGGTAGCTCTCGAAGGTCGTCTGTTGGGCGCCATCGCAGGAGATCACGACCCCATCGATGGCGGGTCGCGAGAGTATCGCCTCGCGTACGCTCGGTGTCAGCAGCGTGCCGTTGGTGATGAAGTCGCACTTGATCCCCCTGTCGGACAGCACGTCGACCAAGGAGAAGAAGTCGGGATTGAGCAAGGGCTCGCCGACTCCACTAAGCCTTACGCGCGCCGGGAGCAACGGCAGCCAATCGATGATCCCCCGGAGCCCCTCGACCGTGAGGTGGTGCCCCGAGCTCTTATCGCGGGAATGCGAGCAAAATGGACAGCGCAGATTGCATTTGCTCGTAGCTTCGATCTGTATCTCTCTGGGAACACGCAGCGGCCGTTCGGGATTTACGTAGTGGACCGACAATCTGGCGGGAAGAAGTTGCAACTGTTCCCACCGGGCGCGCCCCATCCAGGAGAGTCTCAGAGAGGGATTCCTCTTGGCCGTTGCCGAGTCGGCCTCAGCGGCCGTCTTCTCTAGCATCACAACCCCCAGACGATGAGCCACACCCTGATGAGAAAGGGACGATAACCACGACTTGGCGGGTCGCGCGGCGTACGCGGCGCCGTTCCGGCTGCCCGAGCCCTCGATCACACTTGTATCTGCTACCGGCGACGGGCGACCCGGTGCCGCTTCGATCTTTCTCGCCAGCCACCTTGCCGCGCCGAGCGCCGTGCGCCGCGCGGCGACACCCAGCTGCGCCCTGGCCTCGGCCCGGCGCTGTCTGTACGGCGTCGCCCGCGACTGGCGAAACGCGCACAGCATGGTCTCGAGGTTCTCGGTGGGGTTGTCGTAACACCACAGTTGGACCATCTCCTGCTGCGCCGCACGGCAGCAACCGGCGAGGGTCTCGTCGGCTTCGAGCCGCCTCAGGAGCCCGAGCAGCTCATCGAACGTCGTGAAGTCGAGCTCGGGCAAGACGAGCTCGGGGAATCCCCAGAGACGGTTCGACGGCACCAGTGCCAGACAGCCCGCCGATACGGCCTCGATCAGGCCCAGGCCGGCCCGCCGCATGCTGTCGGGGTGGACGACGTAATAGCGTGAGACAAGTTCGGCCCGGTGGATGTCGGCGATGGTGGCCCACTCGGTCCGTACAGGACCGAACTCGGCCAGCGCCGCGCGTTCGGCCGGCCCGCACACCTCGCGACTGTGATGCGACAGGCAGATCCCCGCCCGCGGCGCATCGGCAAGCTCTGGATAGAGACGCCGCACCGAGGTCGCCGACTGCAGGTAGTAGGGGAAGTCGAGCACAGCGCGGCGGGTCGACCTCATCTGCAGCACGGAGGGAGACGCGGCGCTCAGACGGGATCTTGCCAGACGGTGGTTGAGGAACACGTTGTAGCCGAAGAAGGGGCTGCCGCGGAAGGCTCCGTCGATGCCGGTGGGTCCGCCCTCGATGAAGTAGTAGCACCACATGACCCGAGGATGGCGGGCGATGATGCGCGACGGCACGGCGACGTCGATCGAGATGACGATGTCGTAGGCGTCCCAGTCGACCGTGTCGGCCTCTTCGGCCACGCTGCCCTCAGGCCAGACGTCCCAGCCGTCGATGTAGCGGCCCCAGTGCCCTTGACCGAGCCGACACTCGCCGGCGTTGTCTTCGCAGACGATGCGCGCGGTCGTATCGAAGGCCTCCCAGAGCCCGATGGGTCCGGAACGCCAGTTCGATGAAGCAACGATCGACCGCAGGTCTGGGCCTGTGCGCGTGAACAGGTCGTAGGTCGTGCATTGCTTTACAAGGCAGACGCGAAGCATCAAACCATCCTATGACTGGATTCAAAGAGCGCAACCAGGAAAATCATCTGGGACATCTGCCCAGACTCTGGAACGGCCGCGTCGGCGACACGGCGCGCGAGCCTGTGCGGCGAGGGTCAAGCCCCAGCGTCGCAGATCAGTATGCCGGGCACCGGAGTCGCGCTGGCACGGACCCGTCAAGGACCAACCGACAACCGCCCATCTTCAGAACCTTCAGAACCTGACACGAAATCTGGTCTCATATCCGCCAGACATGTGAACAATATACGCATCACTCATGTTACTCCTGATAAACTTAGAGTACATCATAGACTTAACGCATCTCATGATATCTATACCAGTTAGCTTCATAACACCGCTATACGATACTGATGAGCATATTGTATTGCATATCCTGTCGAACATATTGCCATAATAATCCACATTCCAGCTATATATGAATTGTCTGTTATATCTATCATCTAAAGCCTGGAATATGTCGTTCGTTTGACTAATATAGGCAAGCGGAGCTTCCTCGTTTCCATCTCCAACGGAATTCTGTGTATGGTCACTCCAGTAATAGTCACTGAATAGACTACCAATAACGTGTGGACGAAACAGAAGTATTCCTCCGTTGACTGACCCCTGAATGTCCTGCACAACGGGGAAGCCTCGCGAAGAAAAGTAAGACTCAGATGTCTCTGAAAGTATCCGCGGAAAGTCCCGCCAAGTTCTCCTGAATGATTCGCTGCCTCTTTGGTCCAGGACAGCCGCTAAGCCACTAGCGCAGTCCATGGTCTCAAATATATCCGGAGTACTCCTAGATATATGAATATCCATATCAAATAGCGCGATGATATCGTACTCAGGATATGAGGTTGGGATCAGAAGCCTCTGAGAGAACAGGGACCGGCGGTTGGTTGGGTCAAGCGGCTTATCTTGCACGATCAAACGCGCGTTACACTTCTGTGCGTAGGCGTGGATCTCTTTGTACTTGTAGCGCAGCAGCCGGCGATATTTCTCGCCGATCGCGGTAACAAGCAGAGCACGACTCTCCGTGTGTGGGATGCTCGATCTGAGACCAGCGTCTGTTTGCAGGTCAGGTGTTCCAGCGCTTGGCACGTTGGCTGCCATATCGCGTACCTCCCGACTCCACGGTACCTTCCGTGCTAGCGTGTTCGACGTGCGTGTTCAAGGGCGCACGTCTGGGCTGGGCGGTGAGCTCCGAAGGTGCACCAGTACCGCGACACTAGCGCGCAAGGAAGCCCTTTGCCCGCAGCGACGCTACGATCGCCTGGTAGGACCTCATGCGTCTGGCCCGCTCCCTCGCTGCAAGGTAGCCCCTATCCACGTAGTCCGCGACCTTGAGTCCCTCTCGGCCCAGGGGGTACCACCAGCAATCCAAGAGCTTCTCGACATCCTCCACAGCGCGCGCGTGTTGCGATGTTCGCCCTGCAAGGACGTCGTTCATCATCGCGATCACCTGGGCAGGGTGTTCGCCCGAGAACCGGTCAAGCCAGCTCGGCGATCGATAGTCGTTGTGGACGCGATACGGCCTATCAAGCTTGAAGTAGCTTCGCTCAGCCCAGTCGACTATCTCAGGAAAGAACTCCGACTTCTCGTCTCGATAGATCCGCACCTTCTGCTCGACCTGCCACGGAAACAGCAGCGAGTAGTGATACAAGAAGATACCTCGGCTCGCCATGTCGTGGCCACGGAGCCAGTCCAGATTCCTCAGGTTACGGCCTCTCTCATCAACGACAGTGGGCGGTTCATGAGTGACATACCTGTAGCCGGGGCCCCATTTGAAGAGCCGGTCGAAGTCGCGCGCGCCTCGTCTCAGCGCCCAGGAATCCGCCACGTACTCGGGTCTGCCCCAGAACGCGCGCGTTCTGAAGGAGACTGCGCTCACGTTGGGTCTGTCTCGCAGCAGCGCCAGGACACGTCGCATCTCCTCGGGACGATAGAACTCATCAATGTCGACCTGCCACAGGTAGTCACCTGTGGCGCGTTCCGCATAGGCGCGCGACTGGTGAGTGCGGTGACGCCCTAGCTCGTCGGTCTTCGGCCAAAACCCATCGCGGGTGACGATTTCGAGTTTGTCCAGGGGGTCTTCCTCGGCCTTGAAACGATGCAGCGCGTCTAGCGTGCCGTCGACCGAGTGTCCATCTGGCGTCGCGACGGCGCGCGTATCCGGGTGACCGCCTTCAACGACGATGATCTGGTGGGCGAAAGGATACAGCGACCGGAGACAGTAGCGAGTGAACGGCTCCCCGTTCAAGACGATGATGCCAAACGTTATGCGCGGAAATGCCGATTGTGGGTCGCCGCTCATGTGCTCCCTACTCGGAGCTGCTGTTCATGTTGGCAGCAACACCCTAGCCAGCACGGATGAATTCGACGATCCTGTGCTTGCTTGACTCCCACGACTCATGGCCGTCGCGGACTCGCTGGTACGCGTTCCGCTGGACCTCGCGCACTTCGGACAGATCGATCTTCTCGGGTCTTTCCAGGTCAAACAGGTATCCCGTCTTCATATGTACGATGTACTCGTTCATCGTCGGGTTGTCTACGGCGACCACTGCCTTGCCCATAGCCATGGCTTCCAAGAAGGACATCCCGATTCCTTCGTATTCGCGAGGCGCTACGTATATCCCCTTCTGACGAACGAGATCGAGCATTGCCTCCTTTGTGTCAAACCAAGTCGAATACGTGACTCCGAACCTCGCCTCATCGTCGCTGCTGAGTTCAGCGAGCGGCTCATGCGGGTCCATAGACCTGTGGATGTGGATCTTCACGGGCTCGCCGGTGAACAGTTTGGCGACCACGGCGGGATTGACTCTCGCCACTCTCTGCCAGTAGAAGACCTCGTTCGCACTACCGCCAGTGAACTGCAGGGGCTTCGGAAAGTACTGGATGTACATACTCTCGAAACCCCAATTCAGGAGCCTGTCGTGCAGAGTGCTGGAGAAATTGATCATTCTGAGTGTGCTGAATTGCCTCCAATACCGGTATCCGTACTTGGCGGCTGAGTCATACATGGGGACGAAGATGACATTCTTGTTGGGTATCGTGTCCACGAGATCCCGCGTCGGCTGCGTCTGAAAGAAGACGACCCCGAGGTAGCGGTCATCAAGGAATGACAAGTCAGGCAAAGGAACACCAGACCACGTCCTATCGGCAATGACCTCGACATCGAAATGTTGCCTCAGGTACTCCACGAAGAAGGCAGATGAGCTCGTCTTCTCGTGAAATGAGTGGTCGATACACGCGAGCTTTGTCGACGTTCGTGTGATTCTCGGGCGGCGAGTTCGGGGGGCTGGGATGCGCAATTCCAGGAGGAGGAGTTGGTCGATCAACCTCTCTTTGACGCGTCCAGCCTTGTGCCGAATGTCTGCGCGAGAGGTCATACGACCCTGAAAGGTCCGTTCATCCCCGGTTCACGCTGCAGTTCGCTGGTACTCATGGATTCAATCCGCCGCGTCGGTCAACGCGAACGATTGCTCCGTCACCTCGATTCCCGACGGTTCGCGTCTCGGGCGTCCCGAGTGCGAGGCCGCGGTGCGGTCGTTCTTGATCATCGAGCCTCAGATACTCTCCCAGCACCGCGTGAGGTGCAACTACTGGATCATGTCCCTCTGGACGGGTGTCGTGAGCGCTGCCGCCACGTAACCGGCCGTGCGTGACAGAATCGCGGCCGTGTTCTTCTGACTCCGCTGTGTGGTGCTGAGCGCCTCAGCCGTTGATGACCTTCTCGAGATCGAGCGACTCGTCGGTCGCATCGGCGGCCGTCGGGCTGATGGCAGCGCGGCGTCTGCAGGTCTCGGCCGTGAGTAGCGCCAGAAACCACAGGGCCATCGGCGTGCGCTCCGGATCGAGAAGAGTCCACGACACGAAACCTTGCAGGAATACACCGACGATCACCCCGAACAGAACGATCGAGAGAAACTCGGCATTGCCGAAGCCAGTCAGGCTCAATCGCACGGCTCGCCAGCCAGCAGCGGCAAACAGGCAGGCCAAGGCGACGATCCCGAGCAATCCGAGCCGGTAGAGCATGGGCACCCAGACGAGATCGGAAGCCAGGATGTCGACCTCGGACAGCCGGGGGTCCTGGCGTGCCGACACGAAACCGGCACCCAGCAACCTCTCGCTGGCGATGTACCGATAGACCGTTTGCTCTGAGTTGATGCGGCTTTGCACGTCGGCGTCCTGGACCGGGCCGCCCTTCGACGTGGTCGAGTCGAGGCGTGACAGGAGATAGGCGGACTGGGTGGGCAGCAAGGCGAAGGCAAGTGCGCCAAACAGGACGCCGATACCGACGATCTGCAGGCCGCGTTTGAGAGCCGTCCAGGCCTCCCGTGACTTGAGGAAACGGACGCCCAGGACAACCACGACCTCGACAACGGCGATGAGCAGGAGCGAGCGCGTGTAGGACACCCATATGGCGGCGAGGTTTACCACGAGGACGCCAAACCAGAAGATCCCCCAGCGGCGTTTAGCGACACAGAACGCGATCGCCAGAGGCAGGAACTGCGGTGCGAAATAGAAGCTGCGCGTGAGGGTCTGGCCCATGAATACGATCGTCTGATACTCGGTGACGTCGTAGATGTGCCTGTGCAGCCCCTGGTGCAGCACAAACAGGCCGGCGGCGATGGTGTTCACCACGACGATGGCCGCGATGAAGTCGAGCGTCTCCTGGCGCCCCGCATGACAGAAGATGCCGCGCAGCAGGAAGTAGCCTCCGACCATGAAGAGGAACGGCTTGGCCTCAGTCACTGCCGAGCCTAGCCCCGAGTAGTGCAGCGAAGTCATGGCGATCTCGACGCTCACGTAGACCGCAAGGCCGACGATCACGATCTCCTCCGGTGGCGAGAGTCGCGGTCCGAAGAGTCGGCCCTCGTGCACCGTGCACAGGTGCCTGGGCAGCAGGAGATCGAAGTACAGGAGCCACGTGACGACAAGCCAGACCATCAGCAGGTCGACCGGGTCGTAGTGCCTCGGCATCCAGAACGGCTTCATCCTGTCGAAGAAGATGGAGTAGCTCATGAACATGAGGAACGGAATGCCGAGCAAAAAGACGCGCTGCCGCAGCGCCCGCCAGAGGAAGTACAGCAGCAGCAGGGAGGGAAGCGCATAGCGCACGAGGCTCATGCGATCACTTCGCTCAGCACCGGCTGGAAAACGCCGGCCTCGCCGCTGGCTGGGCCACGACTGCCTCCTGGGTACGGCCGCTGTGTGTCAGTCGGGCGCCAGGTAAGGCGTAGCGCCCGCCTATGACACAAACGAGATACGTCATCATACCGAGGCCCTCCGGGCGATAAAGAGCGTTTGCCGCCGAGACTCCTCCTCGCTACGGCCGCTCAGTGACCGACCATCCCCGGTCGATGAAGCCTCGCGTCAGCCGGCAAGCAACGCGCGGAAGTGGTGCACGGCCGGCGCCAGCCAGTCGACATGGGTGTTCTGCCAGTGCAGCAGGTCCTTGAAGTAGGGGCTGTCGTTTGCCATGCCGTGGCCGATGATGTTGCGCGGCGCGATGTGATAGCGCCAGGCAAGCCAGCGCACAAGCCGCAGGCCGGCGTCGATCTGAGCCGTGCGATGGAAGATCTGGCTGGTCGACCAGGCCGGGTTTGGTCCGCTGCTTTGCACGAACTCGATGCCGATCGCGACGTAGTTGAGGCCCACCGTATGGCGCCCTCGCACGTCCAGCGGCAGCTGCTGGTAGATCCTGCCGTGCTGATCGATGATGAAGTGCGCAACGACGCCGGGCAGCACGCCCATGTTGGGTGTGTCGGCGTTGAAGGTCGCATGCGTGCCGGCCTCGGTACCTCCGGCAGTGTAGTGCAAGACGATGACTCTGGGCGTGAGACGCCAGGTGGCCTGTCCGTAGTGCCGACGGTTGTAGACAACGGTCTCGGCGCGACGCTTCGCCCCGAAGACGATCGGCTGCCGGACGAGTGTCGGCCTGCGAGGCGGAGCGATCCAGGTAGCGCCACCGTTGCCCGTGGCGCGGATCGTGCCGCCGTTGCCCACCGCCCAGCCATCGAGAGAACCGCAAAACGACAGGCAGCGCAGGGACTGCGTTGTGCCTGACTGTTGCGCCTTCCAGGTGGCGCCGCCGTTGCTGGTGTGGAGGATCACACCGCCGTCGCCGGCCGCCCAACCCTGACCGGCGCCGGCGAAGCACAGCGAGCACAGCACGGACTTCGTGCCCGAGCTCTGCGCCTTCCACGTGGCGCCGCCGTCGGTAGTGGCGAGGATCGTGCCGTCGGCCCCAGCCGCCCAGCCGTGACTTGCGCTGCAAAACGAGATGGCGTTCAGCGACTCGGTGGTGTTCGAGGCCTGCCCGCGCCAGGTGGCGCCACCGTCGCTGGTAGCGACGATCGTGCCGTCGGCCCCTGCCGCCCAGCCGTAATCGGCATCGCAAAACGAGACGGCATTCAACGCTGCGCCGGCGCCGGAGGTCTGCGCGACCCACGTGGTGCCGCCGTCGCTTGTGGCAAGGATCGTGCCCAGCTCGCCCACGACCCAGCCGCGACCGGCACCGCGGAAGCAGACGCCATTGAGCGCCTCCCTCGTGGCAGAGGGCTGCGCGCGCCAGCTGGTCCCACCGTCGGTGGTGGCGACGACGGTGCCGCCGGCGCCGACCGCCCAGCCGTCGTGGTAGCCCTGGAAGGTGACGGCGTTGAGCGTCTGCGACGTGTCCGATGGCTGCTTGTTCCAGGTGCTGCCAGCGTCAGAGCTTACCGAGATCGCGCCAAGCGAACCGACAGACCAGCCCTGGGCGGCGCCAACGAAACTGACTGCGCGGAGATCGCTCCCTGGGCGCGCAACGTTGTGCCGCAGCGCGCCGCCAGCGGAACTGGCGGCGACAGGGGCAGCCAGCGCCAGAGCGGTGGCGCACACGACCGACCCAAGGACGAGTAGCCCGATGATGCGACGAGCGTCAGTCAAGCAATTCAGATCGCTACCTCACCCTGAACGTCGACCAACGCGTCGTCGCGGCAGTGTGCGCGATCGTTCGCGCGATCGTAGTCTTTACGCGATAGACGCCTCTGTGCTCGGCCCTGAAGGTCCCACCGTAGGTGCAGCTGGCTCTGATCGTCCGAGACATGCTCGTGAGCTTGAGCCACCGCCCGGACTGCTCTCGTTGCACGATGAGGGTCACCGTGTCTCCGGCGAGGCCAGTCGGCGTTACCGCGCCCGTGGCGGCCACGCGCCCGCCGAGCTTCAGGACGCCTCGCTTGAGGCCGCCGAGCTTCAAGGTCAGCCGGGCGAGCAGGGGCCAGCCGCCATTGGTGCTGGCCCGGATCATGCCGCCCTGGCCTACCAGCCAGCCGTCGCGTGCGTCGGCGACAGCCACGCCTTCGAAGTACGCACTCGTGCCCGAGTCCTGCGCCTTCCAGGTGGCGCCACCGTCTGTGGTGGCAAGGACCGTGCCGGCCAGCCCGACAGCCCAGCCGTCGCTTTGATCGGCAAAGGCGACGGCAAAGAGGGCGCCTGTGACGCCGCAGTTCTGTACCTTCCAGGTGGCGCCGCCGTTTGTCGTGGCAAGGACGATGCCTGCGCCTGTGAGCGGGTCACAGCCCACGGCCCAGCCGTCGCTTGCGCCGGCAAAGGCGACGCCGAACAGCGTGTCGGTGACGCCCGACTTCTGTGCTCTCCAGGTCGTGCCGCCGTTTGTCGTGGCGCAGATGGTGCCCCCGGCACCTACCCCCCAACAGTCACCGGGGCCGGCCGTCGCGATGGCAGTGAGGTCATACGTGGTGCCCGACTGCTGAGCCTTCCAGGTGGCGCCGCCGTTGGTCGTGGCGCAGATGGCGCCTGCGGCACCCACCGCCCAGCCATCGCTGGCGCTCGTGAAGGCGACGCCGGTGAAACCCTCGGTGCTCGACGAGCGTTGTGCCTTCCAGGTGGCACCGCCGTTGGTCGTAGCGCAGATGGCGCCTTTGGCGCCTACTGCCCAGCCATCGCTGGGGTTGGCGAAGGCGAGGGCGCTCAAGACGGCAGTCGTGGCCGAGCCCTGCGCGCCCCAGGTCGCGCCGCCGTCTGTCGTGGCAAGGATGGTGCCATCGTCGCCTACCGCCCAGCCGTCGTTTGCGTTGACGAAAGCAACGCCGCGAAGCAGTGCGCCCGTCCCCGAGCTTTGGGTCCAGCTCCAGCCGCCGAAGCTTGGCACCGCAGCGCCGACGGGCGCGACCAGTAGCAGGCAGATCACGATGACCGCCGCGCAGAGAAGCAGGCGGACAGGCCGCCCGGTCGGGCGGCGGCTCGAGAGGTCCCCGTGATTCTCTTGGCGGACGCGCCCCGTTTGCGTCCTGCGCAGCGTCCGGGTCATGGGTAGCTCCGCACTTCGACGACGACCCTGTAGCTGATGGGATGGATCGACGGGTCGCCCTCCTGGCCCATCGAGACGACCTCGCCGTTGCCAATGGAGACCGCCACGTGCGCGGGGTTGGTGGCGCTGCCCCAGACGCCGTAGAAGACCAGATCGCCGGGCTGTGCCGCGCTCGTTGCGACCTGCATGCCGTGAGCAAGCAACGTCTGCGTGTTGCCTGAACCGTCGTAGCCGTCTCCGTTGGGGTCGGGACGTTGCGCGTCCCAGAAGCACTGCGTGGCAAACCATGAGCAGTCACAGACCGGAGGTACGGCCGGAAGACGCGCCAAGAGCATCGGCCGGGTCTCCGAGTAGTGCATGGCGTGGCTTGTCTGCTCATCGTGATAGTAGATGAGCGCCGCCGCCGCCACGGCCGGTGGGTAGACCGCATACAGTGTCTCGGCCGTCCAGGTGCCGCTGGCCGCGATGCCAAGGTGGGCTTGCACCTCCGCGAGCAGCCCGCTGGCCGACACTCCGAAGATCGGCGAAAGCGGATCGAGTCCGGCGGGGACCGCCAGGTCCCACTGCCTTGCGAGGACCAGCAGTCTCTCCTTGCGGGCGACGTTGGTGGCCGCGCTCGTGTACTGGGCGGCTTTTGCAGGCGCGGTGGCTGTGCTGGCGTGTGAGACGGCCGGTACCAGGAATACGCCAAGCGCGATCGCCAAACACAAGACCCAAGCCCAGAGAACTCTGCGCGTCACTGCGTCGCCCCCTCGTTGTCGCGTCGCACCTCCTGGCAGAAAGGAGGCGATCGCGCATACCCTACAGCAACCGTGTCCGAGACAATGGCGAGCGACTGCGCATTGGCGAGGCATGCTCACGAGCCGGCAGTGGCTTCTCTCTCGACCAGCCGAGCAAGGCGCTCACACTCGACCGCGGCGTCCACAGGCCCAACGACGCACTGCGGGCCACCGATGGATCGCCGATGCACGGCTGACCGCCCGGCGTGCAGGGACGAGCGCGGCACGCTAGAAGTCTGGGTGCACATCCTCAAGCAGGAAGCGAGGTAGCCATGTTCATCCGACGCCTGCAGACGCTCTCCTTGGCAGTCGCCTGTCTTGCCCTGATCCTCTTGGCTGCGGCCTGCGGTTCTGGCCGATCAGCATCTGGTGGTCAGGCATCGACGACCCCGGCCGCGACCCCTACATCGGCGAGCCTCGCACCCACCACCACCGGCAGTCCATCTGCGGCCCCGGTTGCCGCCCCGACGCACTTCAAGGCCGCGTCGATCACCTTCGTCTCGGGCGACGAGGCGTTCTGTCTGGGTACGGCTCGCGGTCACGGCACCTTGCTCTTGAGTACCCACGACCGCGGTGCCAGCTGGACTGAGCTGGCCGTTCTGCCTGGCCCGCTGGGCCGTCCCGGCTCGGGCGCGTCGTCCGCCGTATGGGGCACTCGCTTTGCCTCGGCTTTGCAGGGATTCGTCTTCGGTGACCGCCTCTGGGAGACGCCCGATGGTGGTCTGCACTGGGCTCCGGCTCCGGCGCCTGCCGGGCAGATCCTCTCGCTGGCGCCGATCGACGGGCAGCTGCTCGGCCTTGTCGCAAAGAGCAGCGGTTCGGCCGTGCTGGTCCGCCGGCCCTTGGCGGGCGGACCCTGGTACAACGTGGCTACCGTCAAGTCAGTCGGCCTGCTGGACCCCACGGACCTCATCTCGACCCAGTCCGGCACGGCAGCGGTTCTCGACGGCTCAAGCGTCTTGGTCACGACCAACGGTGGCCTTTCGATCACCTCCCGCCCGACTCCCAGCGTTGCGGGCTTCACGCCGGGCCTTGTGGCGGTGACCTCTGCCCACAGTCTCGCCCTGCTGCTGGTCGGGCAGGGCGCCGCCGGCAGCTCGGGCAAGTTGGTCTACACAAGCTCCGACGCCGGCGCACACTGGACCAAGGCCGGCGCGCCGAGCAACGAGGGTGATCCCGTGACACTGGCCGGCGGCAGCCCGACCAATCTCATCTTCGGCGCCGCCAGTGGTGCGAGCTGGCTGGAGCGCTCCGCAAACGGTGGGCACAGTTGGACGACAGGGTTGACCTACGGCGACGGCGGCCTGGGCTGGGCCGATCTCGGCTTCACGAACGCCTCAGCGGCCGTCGTGGTGCACGGTCCCGCCGACAGTGTGGGCAACAGTGACGGCCGACCGGGGCAGCTGCTGCTGAGCTCCAACGGCGGTGCGACGTGGAACAGTGTGACCTTCTGAGGCGAGCGGACCCGGATGCCAACGCGCGAGTCTGGTGAGCCCGAGACCCTGCCAGACCGTACCCAAGCCCGCAGGCACTCCCCGCTCAGTGTCCTCGCCAGTCCGCGTCAGGCCGGCCGTCGAGCGCGCCGCCGCCAGTCGAGCATGGCGGCGGCGACCAGCCCCA
>CAZFJE010000064.1:0-15331 GCA_964519555.1 uncultured Thermoleophilia bacterium | reverse complement strand
ACCACTTCGACCACCGGTGCGTCTCTGGAGCCGGCTTCTTCCGCAGCCTTCTAGACGGCCAGGGGCGGGACCGCACCCCCCGGGGCCCAGCGTCCGCGAAGCGGCGCCCTCTTCCCTGCTACGTCGAAGAGGGCTTGGGCGTGGGCTTCGCCGAGCTCGACCCTGAGGGAGTGGGCGTCGGGGTCGCCGGCTGCTTGGTGCCCACCAGCAACACCTCGGGGACCATCGAGTAGACGCTCTTGAAATCGTCGTTCCAGAGCAGCTTGCCGCTCGCGTCGTAGACCTTGCGGAAGCAGTCGATACTCATGCCGCCCACGCCCGGGGTGTCGATCTTGGTCGTGCCCTTGGCGAGGGTGGGGTCGTTCTGCTTGTGGATCGAGAAGGGCACCGGAGCGTACCAGCTACTGATCGACGAGACGACGCGGCGATGCAGCGGTGAGCTGTACAGCGAGACGGTCAGCGACCAGCCCGTGAAGTGGGTCTTGAGCAGGATCCAGTTGGACGTGTCGTTGCGGAACTTGAGGTCGTAGGAGCCGTAGCTCACGGTCGCGTCGCGCGCCAGCGGGTAGTGCGAGATGTAGAGCTCGTGGTTGTGGCGCTCGACGATCTGCAGGCCGGCCTCGAAGGCGGCGTTGAAGACCGTGGTCGAGACCTGGCACATGCCGCCGCCCACCGTGTCGCCGAGCTTGCCGTTGATGATCGTGGGCGCCATCTTGAAGCCCTTGGCCGCGGTGCGCTCGCCGGTGGTGGCGTTCACCGAGAAGATCTTGCCGGGCGCGATCAGCGTGTCGTTCATGAGCGACGCCCCCAGAGCGACATTGGTCAGGCGGTTGCTGGTGCCGGCCACAGAGGTGGTGTAGGTGCCGATACGCGTGCTGATGTGCAGGGCCAGCGCTTCGGCGTCGCTGAGCGTGGGCGGCGCCTTGCCGAAGATGGCCTGCGCCACGCGACTTCCGCTCGCGGCGGCGGCGTCCATGTTGGCGATCGTCGCCTGGGGCACCACCCCATAGCCCGGCGAGCCGTGCTTGATGCGCACGTGCCGGCCGCCGGCGGTGGTCGTGAAGGTGGCGTTCTTGCCGGGCTTGCCGACCTGCCGGGTGATGAAGTCGAAATAGCCGCGGGTGACCGGCGAGTCGAAGGTCACGCGCAGGTGCGGCTCGCGCGACTGGTGCACGAAGGCGAGATACTGGCCGAGGTCCTGGCGGCTGATGGTCCAGGTGTGGCCGCCGTGGGCGAGCGCCAGCGGACCCGCGAGCCAGGTTGTCGCCGTCGCGGCGGCCTTCTGGGCGTCGGCAGTCGAGACGATGGGGGACACGGTGGCCACCGGCAGCGCCGTGGTCACCTGGCGGCCCGAGAGCGCGGCGGCGGCCAGCAGGCGCACGATGGCGGCGCGCTCGACGGCGCGGCCGTTCCTGGCCGCGCGCACCACCGGCCGGGCACCGCTGATCGACACCGCGCCCTGTACCGGCTCCATGTCGACTGCTTGCGCAATGGCGTCGAGGCGCTCACGCGTGGCCGGCTCGGCGAAGGTGACAGAGGCGGCCACCGGGTGGCCCGCGAACAGCAGCGTGAAGCCACGCCAGCCGCGGGCCATGAAGTTGCCGGTGCGCGTGTAGGCGAAGGCGCCGCTCGCCGCGACCTTGGCGCGCAGGCGGGCGTGCAGCGCGGCCGCCGTAAGATGCCACTGCCGGCCGTCGCGCGAGAACGTGACGGCTCCGCCCCGCAGCGCGACTGCCTCGAGCTTCTGGGTGGCCTGGGCCACGGTGAGGCCGCCGACCGCGACGCCGTTGACGGTGATGTTGCGATGGATCGTGCTGCCCGCCGACGCCGCGTCGAAGGCGACGGCGGCGACCAGCAGCGCGAGCACGATGGCCGCGACGAGCACGACCACGAGGCGTGCGCGGCCGCGACCGCGACCGCCGCCGCGCCCGAAGAGCCTTTCGAACGGCCACGCGACGAGCGCCACGAGCAGGGCAAGGATGAGGATGGCGAGCGGCTCTTTCTTTTTGCGTCGCCGCGGAGGTCTCTGGGGGGGCTTGGCCATTGACACCATTCTAACCGGAGAAACGGGACGGTCGCTTGCCGATCACGCGGAGAGCCGCTTGCCGGAACGCGAACGGAAGAACGCGAGCGGGATATCGTCACGCGGGGTCACGGCACATCGTCAACCCGGGGTCGCGAGCGGTCCCTCGGCGGCATCTCTGCGAATGATATAGTGGGCGCGCTTGTAGCGGGAGCGTGGGTTCCGGGGATCGGGGAGCTGCCAGTGGCAGATCACCAAAGCTCGCCATCGCGCCGCCGCGTCGCCGGCGTCCCGGCATTCGTCGCGGCCAAGATCGTCACGCCCTGCGGTGGGCTCGCCCTCATACGCCCCGACGTGCTCGCCAAGCTCACCGAGGGCGCCAAACGGCGGCTTCTCATCATGCGAGCGCCCGCCGGCTACGGCAAGACCGTAGTCGTCGCCGAAGCGTCGCGCCGGCTCAACTGGCGAGCCGCATGGTACCGGCTCGACGTCCTCGACCACGATCCGGCCGTGCTCATCGCCTCGCTCGTGCAGACCATCCGCGAGCTTGTCCCCGGATTCGGCGCCATCCTGCTCGAACGCTTCGCCGAGGCCCACGAAGTGCCCATATCTCCGTCCGAAATGACCGCCCTGCTCGTCTCAGAGTTGCGCGACGAGATCGACGGCGACCTGCACATCGCGATCGACGACTACCAACAGGCAATCGCGTCGGGCGAGCTCAACCGCACCCTCGACTACCTGCTCGCCAACCTGCCGTCGAACGTGCATCTCGTATTGCTCACGCGCTACCAGCCGACGATCGCCACGACCCGCCTGAAACTCGAAGACCAGATCGTCGAGGTGAGCTTCGAGGATCTGCGCCTCGACGCTGCGCAGGTCGTCGAACTCTTCGCCGCCCGCTCCCAGACGAGGCTCGCCCGCAGCCAGGCGCAACGCCTCGCCAGCCTCACCGAGGGCTGGCCGGCGAGCCTTGTGCTCATCAGCAGGGCGCTCGACTGGACCAACCTCGGCTCTATCGAGCACGCCCTCGTCGACCCGCGTCTCACAAGCGACGTCTTCTCGTATCTGTCCGAAGAGGCGTTTCGCCGCGAAGACGCCGAGACCGTCGCGTTCCTGCTGGCCACCTGCTGCCTCGAATCCATGACGATCGAGCTCGCCGACAAGGTGGCCCGCGGCGACCACGCGCAGCGCTCGCTCGAGCGACTCGTGGCCCACAACGTCTTCACCTTCGTCGATCGGGCCACCGGCACGTACCGTTACCATCAGCTCCTGCGCGACTACCTGCGGCAGTGGTACGCCAACGAATACGGGGCGGGAGCGTTTCACGACCTTCAGATCCATACCGCCGGAGCAGTCGAAGACGCGGGCGACCCCGAGACGGCGATCGAGCTCTATCTCACTGCCAACGAGCCGGGCGAGGCCCTTGCCGTGGTGTCGCGCAGCGGCGAGCTCGTCACCGACAACTGTCGCTTCGACTCACTGCGCTCCTGGCTCGACCGACTGGCTCCGAATGCGCCGCACGATGACCCGTGGGTCTTGTTCCTGCGGGGACAGCTGGCGCTGCGCGAGGGCGATTCGTCAAAGGCGCTCGATGCCCTGACGCTGGCAGAGTCCTCGTTTCGCGCCCGCGACGATTCGTGGGGCGTGTACCACGCGCTCAGCGCGATCGAGGCGATCTGGTTCTGGAAGGGCGACCTTGGGCAAGCCGCCGCTCACTGCGAAGCCGCCTTGGAGGCGGCAACTACCGCGGAGCAGCATGTGCATACATTGGTCAGCCTGGGATCGGCGCAGAGCTACGTCTGCCACTGGGCGGAGGCCGAAAAGATATGGAACGAAGCACGAGCCGCCGCGGACCGAACGTGCTTCCGCGAACTGGTTCGCATCGCGGCCTTGCAGGCAAACACCAGATACCTGCGTGGGGATTTCTTCGAGGCGAGAGAACGATTGCGCACGGCACTACCTGAGGTTCAGGCTGTTGGACTCGCGAGCTTGGCCGTCTCCATTCTGGGCACCGTGGTGGAGATTGAACGGGAGCTTGCCGACTACCAAGACGCGCGAAGCACCGCTAGCGTGTTCACTACGGAATGCGGGCGCCTCGGCCTCGACCACGTAGAACACGTCTTCGACATCAGCCTATTTCGCTTGGCCCTGTCTGAAGACAGTGATGCGGCGAGCCTCGCCGACTTCGAACGATTGGCGGCGTTGCCGCAAGTCCGTGAAGATGCCTGGTCCTTCTCGATGATGCTGACTGGTTTGGCGACTGCCATGCGCCATGTGGCGCGCCTTGATGATGCGTTCGCGACCTACGGTCGGGCCGCAGGGATTGGGCGCTCGATCAGCGCGCCCTCGCTCTGGCTGGCGGCAGAGGCCGGTCTTTGCCTCGTTTCCGGCCTGACGGGCGACCCGATCGACGCCGCGACTCGCCTCATCGAGGTCGAGCGACAGAGCGCCGCGCTCGACCTCGCCTTCATCAGCAACCAGTGCCTCTTCTTTCAGGCGGCCCTGGCACGGCTTGGCGGCGACGCCTGTTCAGCCCTCACATCACTCAGAACCTGCCTTCCCGCCCAGCTCGAGCTGGGCCACATCGACTTCTTGTGCCAGGAGTTCGCCCAGTGGCCGGGGCTGGCGGTCATGGCGTTAAACGACCCTGACCTTGCGGAGCACCGGCGCCCGCTCATCGAGGCGCTCGCTCATAGCGCGAAATCCGTGCCGCTGTTCATCGATGTGCTGAGATCGAGCGACGACTCCCTGGAAGACCTGGTGATCGATGCGTGCGGACAACACGCCCATCCGGACGTCGCAAAAGAGCTCGTAACATGGACGAGAAGACACGGAACACTGCGGCAGCTGCGCTCGGTGCGCAAGATGCTGCCGCCTGGAGACCCCGATGCGCGACCGGCAGGCGACCTGACAAGCCGGGAACATGAGGTGCTCGGCCTTGTTGCGGCGGGACTTCGCAATCAGGAGATCGCCGACCGGCTGTATCTCTCAGAGAAGACCGTCAAGACGCACGTCAACCACATCTTCACGAAACTCGGTGTCACCGACCGCGTTCAGGCTGTGCTGTACTATCGGCGAATCATCGAACCGACCACCACAGAAGATACAACCACAGGCTGATTCCCCCTCGACTCGCGGCCGATAGCATCCTCCCAGCAATCAGACCGGGAGGGGGGTCATGGAATCATCCGCATCGATCGTCTTCGTAGAATCGCAGCACATGAGCCCACGCAAAAAAACGGTGATCGAGATCCTGCGCGACAACCCGGGGTTCGTCTCGGGTCAAGCGATCAGCGACTCGCTCGGCATCTCGCGCAACGCCGTGCACAAGCACGTGAACTCACTGCGCGCCCGCGGCTTTCGCATTCTCGGCATCTCGCGGCGCGGCTACCGGCTCGAAGAAGAGCCACGTCGCCTGGTGATGCCGGTGGTCGCCAAGCTCACCCAGGGCTCGGCCCTCGGCAACTCGCTCAGGTACCACGACGAGATCGAGTCGACCAACGCCGAAGCGCGGCGCCTGGCCAACGACGGCGCACCCGAGGGCACGGTGGTGGTCGCCGAGAGTCAACTCAAGGGCCGCGGCCGCCTGGGCCGCACCTGGACGTCGCCGCCCGGCAAGGGCCTGCTCTTCTCCGTCATCCTGCGGCCCGATCTGGCGATGACCGACGCCCACCTGCTCACCCTCACGACGGGTGATGCCGTCGCGGAGGCGATCGAGGCGCAGGTGAAGGTCCCGGTGCATCTGAAGTGGCCCAACGATCTCATCGTGGACAACAAGAAGGCCGGCGGCATCCTGCTCGAGGTATCTGGCGAACAGGACCGGGTCGACTGGATCGTCGCGGGCATCGGCATCAACGTCAACGTCGAGTTCTCCGAACTGCCCGTGCCCCTCAGGAAGACCGCGACCTCGCTCAAGATGGCGACAGACAAGACCGTCGACCGCAGCGTTCTGCTGGCGAGGATCTTGCTGACGCTCGAACGCACCTACTTCGACTGCCTCACCAATGGCTTCGAGCGCACGCTGCGCGAGTTTCGCGAGCGCGACTATCTGCTCCACCGCAGCGTAAGCATGCAGACCCGCGAGGGGCCCGTGGTAGGCGAAGCCGCAGGCATCGACGATCGCGGCGCCCTCCTCGTGGAACTTCCCGATCGCCACATCAGGCGGTTCCACTCCGGCGACGTCACGTTGCATCAGTAGTGAGCGAGCGCGAGGCGGCGCCTTTGACAAGGCCCGCCTCGCACTCTACATTGTCAACTCTCACTGGCCTCGATGGGTTGACAATTGCACACTTCCCTCTCCACGCGTGATCTCGCCCTGGCGGCCCTGTTCGCCGCACTGGTCTCGCTCGGAGCACTGGTCAGCCTGCCGCTCTTCGGTCCGGTCCCTCTCACCTTTCAGGTGTTCTTTGTGCTCGCTGCAGGGCTCGTACTGGGCGCCAGGCTCGCCGTGTTGAGCGTGGTCGCGTATCTGATGGTCGGCCTCGTGGCCCCTGTCTATGCACAGGGAGCGTCAGGTGCGGGGGCACTGGTGGGCCCGGCCGGCGGATACCTCTTCGGGTTCGTGGTCGCCGCCTACATCGTCGGGACGCTCTGCGAGCACTGGCAGGCGCGAGGATTCTGGGTGCTGTTCGGCATCGCGCTCGTCGGCCTTATCCCAATCTACGCGATCGGCGCCTCGTGGCTGGCCTGGCAGCTTCACACCACGAGCCTCGAGTCGATCGTCTGGGGTGGTGTCGGGCAGTTCGTTCCGGGAGACGTCGCCAAGGCGGCGCTGGCCGCTCTCACAGCTCGGGCGTTGTTCAGCCTGCCGCTGGGTCTTCGCGCGCCCTGACGATCCCACTCAGGTCGGCCACTGCATCGCCACGGAGGCGAAGATTGAGACGGCCGCGCTGATACTCATCCATGAAGTCCGTCACGCTGCCGTCGCGATACGCCAAGTCCTTGTCGCGCAGGATACCTGCGAGTACCTCAACGTACCGCGCGTCCAAAGCAACGCCCGCCATCGACCGAAGCTCTTTGAGCGCCTCGAACGAACTCAGGGCCCTGCGGTACGGGCGGTCCGAGGTCATGGCGTGATAGGTGTCGGCCACCGCCAGCATCTTGCTGGCTTCGGGGATCGACTCACTCTTGAGGCCGAGCGGGTAGCCGGTTCCGTCTAGCCGCTCATGGTGATAACGAACGATATCGGCCACGTTTTGGTACGCAGCAAGGTGCGAGAGAACCTCGGCCCCTTTCTCAGGATGCTGGCGGATGTACGCCCATTCGTCGTCGTCGAGAGTCGAGTCCTTGCGGAGAATAGCGTCCGGCGTGCCTACCTTACCCAGATCGTGCAACAGCCCGGCGAGGTGGATCTCTTCGGCCTCGTTGTCGCTCATGCCCGACGCCACCGCCATGTCGCGGCAGTACATCGCCACGGCTGCCGAATGGTCCGCGGTGTACTCGTCCTTGCTGTCAAGTAACACGACCATCGCTACGGCAAGTCCGAGGTTCATCTCGAGGTACTTGTCGGTGAGCTCTTTCTGCTTCTCGACGTGAGAGCGCTCACGGACCAGGAGCTTGAACATGTACTGGCTCGCGAAGAGCGGGATGAAGAGGAGGACGACGGAGGTGATGCCAGCGGTCGAGTACAGCGCCGCGACAGCCACTCCCATTCCCACAACAACGGCCGACGATTGCAAATGTGACCGCATGTCGTCGCGCCAGAACGTTCTCAGGGAGATGCCGTACTTGATCCGAGCGCCAAGGCTGGTCATCAGGTTGTTGACGCCTTCGTAGACCAGCCCTGCGATTGCACCCGCGAAGAGAAGCGAGAGCGACACTACCCCGTCGCGAATGGCCATCTCATGATGAAGAAGCGCGAACACCTCGGCGGCCGCGAACGCCGAGATCGCCAAGTTCGAGCAGTTGTAGACCACAATCGCTCGTGACGACTCGCGCCAAGCCCCCCAGAGCCCAACCACGGCCGCAACCGACATCGCAGGGATTTGCCCGAGAAACATGACTGCCAAGAGGATAGGCAGCGTGCCTGCCGTGACCGTTACACGATCGCGAACCTCCACCGCCATCTCGTCGGCAATCACCGCAATGAGCGCGAGAATCACGGTGTCGAGCACACGCCCGGAAAGTGCGCTGTTTCCACTCGCCAGCTTGCCCGCATAGATTGCGCACGCAGCTGCTAGGATGCTCGCCATGAAGGCAAGCTTCACAAACTCACGCTCGCGCTTATCCGCCTGCACCAAGCACCGCCCCGGAGTGAACACAAATCTATCGGCGCGTCGCTGGCTCGGCTTTAGCGCTTTCGGTTAGGAGTGTTGAGCAATCTAGTGAATCTTGCTGTTGCCACCAGAGGCAACGAGCACCAAGACAATCGACGCCAGAGCGTTTTCGACCTTTTTCACTTGAATCTTTCCTTCTTCGAAAAAACTAGTGGAGCTTGGTCATCGTGACGATCATCAGGACCCCCTAAAGTTCTGGTTCAACCCTGCCGATAACTTAAGGTTGACGATTGCCGTGGCCCGGATGGTATACACAGGCTCGTAGCCTGCGCAAGCCCTCGTACGTCAACCTGGCGGATTCGGAATGGTCTTGCTTTGCCTAGACTGACAACGCTTTCGCACCACACGACCTCGTGAGTAAGCAGGAGGGACCCGGGGTGACGATCATCAGCGAGACCGCTCCGGCCCGTCCGCTCGCGCGCAACACCAACTTCCTGCTGCTGCTGGGCGGACAGTTCATCTCGCAGATGGGCGACCGCCTCGCGATGGTCGCGTTTCCCTGGCTCGTCTACACGACCACCCATTCGGCGCTCTCAACAGGCATCGTTCTCGCGCTCTTCACGCTCCCCTATGTGCTGTTCGGGGCCGTGGCCGGCGGCGTGCTCGATCGTCTCGACAGGCGGGGCGTGATGGTGGCGGCCGACATCGTGCGTGGCGGCCTGGTCCTGGCCGTGCCCTTCGTGGCACAGCACTCCACGAGCGGCGTGTTCGTGCTCGCGTTCTTCACGTCGTGCGCGACCGTGTTCTTCGACCCCGGGCTGATGACGATCCTCCCCGAGATCGTGCCCGACGACGATCTGCTGCGCGCCAACTCGGTGCTCGAGGCGGCCTCGCACGTCACCGAGGTCGTGGGCTACGCCGCCGCCGGGTTCATCGTCTTCTACCTCTCCACACGCACGACCTTCACTGTAGATGCCGCCACCTTCGGCGTGTCCGCGGTGACGCTACTGGCCATGACACTCAAGGGCTCCGGAGGGGCGACCGGCGGAAGCGATGTCGACGATCCGCCCCCGGCACTGCTCGGCTTCTGGACCGAGGTCCGAGAGGGCTTCTCGTACCTAGTTCACCACGCGGGGCTGCGGGCCAACACCATTGTGGCCGTCGCGGCGGTGGCCGGCGTTGGAGCCTCCTACCCCTTGACGTTTCTGCTCGCAGCCGAGCGGTTTCACGGCGCGCGCACCTTCGGCTTCATGGAGGCAGCCGTGGGCGTAGGCTACCTGAGCGGGTCTGTCGCGATGGCGGCCATGGCGAAGCGTGTGCGCAAAGGCCTGGCCATGACGATCGGGCTGATGGTCATGGGCGGCTGCTACACGGTGCCGTGGGTCGTCCACTCCCTGCCGCTCGTTCTCGCCGACTTCGTCGTGCTCGGCGCCGCCAACGCCGCAGTTTTGATCTCGATCGACACCTACGTGCAGAGCGTGGTGCCCAAGGCGCTGCGCGGGCGCGTGTGGGGCACCAGGTTCACCCTCACGCAGGGGGTCTATGCCCTGGGCGTGCTGGCAGCCGGGGCGCTCGCGACCACGGTGGGCCTGGGACCGCTCTTCGGGTTGTGCGGCCTCATCGTGTTCGTGCCCGCGCTCGTCGGCTTGTTCGTACCCATCGTGCGCGACATCTGAGGGCGACGCGTTCGCCGCTCCACGCGCATTCCCGCCGCTCCTCTCCGCGCCGCTCCGCCCCGCACGCACAGCCGCGAAGCCGCCCATACTCTCGTGGTAGCCTAGGCGCGACCGAGGGCGCGCGACGGCCCAAGGGCCCGCGCGTGAGGGAAGGACACCGTGACCCCGCCAGCCGACACCGGCCAGACGCCGGCGCTGCGTCAGACCGACTGGACTCAACTCGCGCTGGTCTGCTTTGCCTCGTTCGTGGTGTGGTCGGGCTTCGGCGCCATCCTGCCCTACCTCCCGGTCTTCCTGCAGGAGCAGGCCCACGCGCCGGTGTGGATGATCGGCGTCATCGCGTCCATGTACTACGCCGGCACCTTCCTGTGCTCCTCGCCGCTCGGCCGCCTCAGCGACCGCGTGGGCCGCAAGCCGGTCGTGGTGAGTGGGATGTTCCTCTACGCGCTCGCCACCCTGCTGTTCGTGACCACCACGAACGCCTGGTGGTTCCTGCTGTTCCGCCTGTGCGAGGGCGTCGGGGCGGCCTCGGTGGGGCCGGCCGGCAGCGCCTTCATCGCCGACATCAGCAACGACGAGACCCGCGGGCGCGCCTACGGCCTGTTCACGAGCGCGCAGTTCGGCGGCCTGGTCGCCGGGCCGGCGCTCGCCATCTTGTTGAACACGCTGGGCGGGGGCGGCCGGCGCGGCTTTTACACGATCTTTCTGGTGGGCAGCGCCATGACGCTGGCCATGGGTATTTTACTCGCCGTCTTTTTGAAAGAGCCCGCTCACGTCACCGCACGGCGCAAGGAGCGCGTGGCGGGACCCGGCTACCGCACGCTGGCCACGCCGTCGGTCATCGCCTTTCTCGTGGTCGCCGCCACAAGCCATTTCGCCATGGGCGGCTGGGAGGTGCTGTGGAGCCTGTGGCTGCGCCATCTGGGCGCGTCGATGACTTATGTGAGTCTCACCTGGATGGCCTTCTCGGTGCCCATGCTGTTCTCGTTTGCCGGCGGCATGCTGACCGAGAAGGGCAACCGCTTTCGCCTGATGTTCGCCGGCTATACCTTCTCGGCGTGCTCGTGGATCGTGTACGGCTTCACGCGCAACCTCACGGTCTTTCTGCTCTTCAACGTGCTCGAGGGCATTGCCGTGGCCATCTCGATGCCCGCCAAGCAGGCCTTTCTTGTGCAGTGCAGCCCGCGGCGCTGGCTGGGCACCGTACAGGGCATGGAACAAACCTCGATGCAGCTCGCCGCCTGGGTGGGCACACTCACGGCTCCGCTGCTGTTCACCTGGATCAGCGGCTACGCGATCGGCGTGGGCGGCTTTCTGGCGCTGGGCGGCCTCGCCGCCGCGGCCCCGGTCCTGGGGCGCAAGTGGGCGCAGATCGCGGCGCAGGGCGAGGCGTCCGGTCTCGCGGAGGCCGGGCACCTCGCCTCGGCGCCCGCCGACGACGAGCGCTCGCCGGCCGGGTAGACGTCGGCCCGCCGACCGTCGGACGCCGGACGGCCGGCCGATCTGCGCGGTCGGCGGTCGCGACTCAAGTCAATTGAAGGACGGCCGATGTCGAGGTACCCTAGGTCGAACCCGGTCATCAAGCAGCTCGGCGGGTGTGATGTTCAAGAGACTCCGTCCAGAAAGCGGCCTTCGCCGCACGATCGTCGACTACGGTCTGACGGCCGTCATCGCGATCACCTTGGCCATCGTCGTGCAGTCGTTCGTGGTCAAGCCCTACCTCATTCCGTCGACCTCGATGGCCAACACGCTGGTGCCCGGACAGCGCGTGCTGGTCGACCGCATGGTGTACCGCTATCGCTCGGTCCATCGCGGCGACATCATCGTGTTCCGCCGCCCCCAGCCGCCCAATGACGTGCTCATCAAGCGCGTGGTGGGGCTGCCCGGCGACATGCTGTCGGTACACGGCGGCCACCTCTACATCAATGGCGTGCGCGCCAACGACTCCTTCGTCGACAAGATCCACGGCGTCACCGAGCCCACCGACCCCGCCGATCCCTACGCCAGCTCCGACCCCGACGCGCCGTGGTCGCTGGCGCAGCCCTTCCGCGTGCCCGCCGGCCACTACTTCGTGATGGGCGACAACCGCACCGACTCGGCCGACAGCCGCTACTGGGGTACCGTGCCGCGCCACGCCATCATCGGGCGCGCCTTCTTCACGTACTGGCCGCTGGGCCGCCTGGGCGACCTGTAGCTCTTACCGCTCGTGAGGAGCCGCCACCGCTCGCGAGGAGCCGCTACAGATCGCGACTCGAGCCCCGCACTCAAGCGGGGAGGGGGTGGCCTGTCGGCCACCCCCTCCCCGCTCTTTCGTTACCCGACCGCCGCGCCGCTGATCGTGCTGCTTGCGGTCGGAATGCTTCTGTCGGCCGGAGCCGCCCTCAGGCTACCCCGCGCCGCCCTCAGGCCACTCGTCTGGGCGGCCGCAGTTCGGTCGGCGCGGCGGCAGGAGCGGCTGCCGCGACATCCTGTTCAGGTCGCGGCTCGTCGTACCAGGGCACCATGGCGTCGACCGTCTCCATCTTGCGGGCGAAGAACGGCCGCGAACGCTTGGAGAACAGCCAGAAGGCGAGCATGCCCAAGACGCCGAGGGCCAGGAAGGCCGTGCCCAGCACGAAGGGCGGTCCTACACCAAACCACGACGTGCCCGAGGCCGAGTTGGCCGGATACCACAGGCTGTCGAACGAGGCGATCAGGACCCAGGTCAGGATGCCCGCGCCCATCAGCGGAAACACGAGCAGCATCAGCACTGTCTTCCAGCTCTCGAACAGATGATGGCGGTAGAAGAGCGGCACGGCATAGCCGTTGATGCCGTAGTAGAAGGCGATCGTGATGCCCAGGGCGGCGATCGAGTCGGCCAGCACGTTCTGGCTGAGCAGGGTCAGACCGACATACCAGGCGATCGAGACGGCGCCGTAGATGACCGTGCCCCAGACGGGCGTCTGGTAGCGTGGGTTGACTTTGGACCACACCGCTGGGATGGCGCGATGCGAGGCCATCGACAGGGTGGTGCGCGCTCCCGGCAGGATGGTGGTGAGCGTCGAAGCAGTGGCCGAGGTCAGCACGACCGCGATCAGCAGCTTGTCGAGGCCCGAGCCCAGCACGGCGTTGCCCAGCGGGCTCAAGACGTCGGCCGAGTTGTTGCCCAGGTAGGCGGGCCCGTGAAAGGCCTGCGCCGCCGTGGTGGCCAGCACGTAGATGAAGACCAGCGCCACCGTGCTCAGAATGGCGGCGATGCCCGGCACGATCGACTTACGCTCGGTCTCTTCGTTGACCGACACGGCGGTGTCCCAGCCCCAGTAGATGAAGAGCGCAAGGAGCACGCCGCCGGCGAGTGCCCCCAGGTTCATGTTGGGCACGAACCACGAGACCGCCGGGTGGATTGAGCCGGCCGGATGCGAGGTGTAGACCTTGGTGAGCGCGACCACCGAGAAGATGACCAGCATGAGGTACTCGAAACCCAGCAGGAACCACTGCAGGCGAGCCGACACCTCGATGCCGATCGCCGTGATCGCGCACATGAGCACGAGGAAGGCGACACCGACGAACGTCACCCAGAACAGCGAGTTGGCCAGGCTGTTGGCCCCGATCAGCAAGAAGAAGTAGGTGCCGGTGATCTGCGCCAGGCTGGCCATGACGATGATGTCGGCGGCGACCATTACCCAGCCGGTCACCCAGCCGGTGCGCGGGCCGATGGCCCTGGTCACCCAGCTGAAGGTCGTGCCGCAGTCCGGGTCTGCCTTGTTCAGGTAGTAGTAGGAGCTGGCGATGAGGATCATGGGGATGAACGAGACCAGCATGATCGCCGGCGACTTTATTCCGACGCCGGCCACCACGACCACCAGGCCCAGGGTGACGGCCAGGCTGTAGGCCGGAGCCGTCGAGGCGATCCCGATGACGATGCTCGACAGCATGCCTACGGCGTTGGTCTTCAGGCCCTTGGCGTCGTCGACCGCCTGCGAAGTCTCGCTGCGCTTGGGTTCGGGAAGTGGTACCACTGCACCTTCCACGTGCCCTCCTTCCGAAAGCCAGGCGGAGGGCGAAAGAGCCATCCGCCGCGGTGGTGGGCCCCCCGGTTCCCAACAGGCCGAGGCGGCTAACGCAGGGATTCCCCTTTGGACGTAGTGGTAAAACGGTTGACCTGCGGGCGGGCGCAGGCCGGCGCAGCCGGCGGCCACCCGCACGAGCGCTGCGTGCAGGAGGGCGGGCCCGCGGGTCGCTCAGCTTTGCGGGTAGCGGCGGACCTCGCCGTAGAGCGTGTCGCGCTGGACCGGCGTGAAGCCGGCGGCGGCGATCAGCCGCACGAGCTCTTCGACCGTGACCGCGTGGCTCACGCCCGCGGCCCGCACGACGTTCTCCTCGATCATGGTCGAGCCCATATCGTTGGCGCCGAACGACAGCGCGACCTGGCCCATGCGCAGGCCCTGGGTGACCCACGACGCCTGTACATTGGGCACGTTGTCGAGGTAGACCCGGCTGACGGCCAGCAGGCGCAGGTAGTCGCCGCCCGTGGCGCCCGGCCGGCCGTCGTCTAAGGCCGTGTTGGTGGCGGCGAAGGTCCAGGGGATGAAGGCCGTGAAGCCGCCGGTCTCGTCTTGCAGCTCGCGGATGCGGCGCAGGTGCTCGATGCGTTCGGCCGGCGTGTCGACCGAGCCGAACATCATGGTCGCCGTGCTCTTCATGCCGAGCGCGTGCGCCTCGCGCATGACCTGCAACCAGGTCGCCGTGGGGATCTTGTGGGGGCTGATCGCGCTGCGCACGCGATCGACCAGCACCTCGGCGCCGCCGCCCGGCAGCGAGTCGAGGCCCGCCGCGCGCAGCCGGAGCAGTGTCTCTGTGACCGTGAGGCCGCTGCGGTCCGCGATGTGGGCGACCTCGGGCGGCGAGAGCGAGTGGATGTGGATCGGGTAGCGTGCCTTGACGTCGGCGAAGACCTGCTCGAACCAGCAGATGTCGAGGTCGGGCGACAGGCCGCCCTGCATCATGATCGCCGTGCCGCCCAGCGCCAGGGTCTCCTCGATCTTGCGGAAGATCTCGTCGCGCGTGAGCAGATAGCCCTGGTCGCTGCCCGGCTCTTTGTAGAAGGCGCAGAAGCGGCAGCCCGAGATGCAGTAGTCGGTGTAGTTGATGTTGCGGTCGACCACGAAGGTGACGTCGCTTCCGGGGTGGAGGCGGCACCGGACTTCGTCGGCCGCCGCCCCGAGCTCGAGCAGGTCGCCGTCCTCGAGCAGCGCGAGCGCGGCGGCGTCGGTGAGCCGACCCTGAGGCACGTCAGCCACGGTCTCCACCGAGGTCGGGCAGGCGGTCGAGCTCGCCGATGGCCTGGGCCCGGCGGTAGAACTCGGCGAGGCCGCGGCGGTACTCGTCGGGAAAGCCGTACTTGAGCTGGTCGAAGTAGTGGTCGAGGTAGGCGGCGC
>CAZFJE010000063.1:0-15640 GCA_964519555.1 uncultured Thermoleophilia bacterium | reverse complement strand
CAACCCGCGAATACTTACGTGGCGGGGCGCCGTTTCGCTACATACGGTCTAGCGCCGGCCGCACGCGCAGCGGCACACGGTGGCGGCGGGCTCGCCCGCCGCTGTCGCCCCCGTCGCCTTTGCGCCCGGTCGCGCGGCACATACAATCCGGCAGATGAGTGAACGCTTTTCCATCCTCGTCTCGAGCGCCGGCCGGCGCGGCGCGCTGGTCGCCATCTTGCGGCGCACGCTGGCCGACCTGGGCCTCGACGGCGAGATCGTGGCCTCCGACATGACGCCGCTGTCGTCGGCCGCGCAGCTTGCCGACCGACGCGTCGTGGTGCCCTCGCAAGGCGAGCCCGGCTTTGTCGACGCGACCCTCGAGGCGTGCCGCGCCCACGACGTGCGCCTGCTGGTGCCCACCCACGACGGCGAGCTGCCGCTGCTGGCCGCGGCCCGCGAGCGCTTCGCCGAGATCGGCACGACCGTCTCGATCTCGGCACCGCCCACCGTGGCGATCGGCCGCGACAAGGCGCTGACCCACGACTGGCTCGCCGCCCACGACTTTCCCACCGTGCGCCAGGCAGCACCGGGCGATGTGCTGGCGGCGCCCGACGACTGGTCGTGGCCGCTGTTCGTCAAGCCGCGCGAGGGCTCCGCCGGCATAGGCGTGCGCCGCGTGGCCGACGCGGCTGAGCTCGCCCGGGCCGTCGACGACGACCTCGTGGTGCAAGAGGTCGCCCCCGGCCGCGAGCACACCGTCGACGTGCTCGTGCTGCGCGACGGACGCTGCGTGGGCGCCGTACCGCGGCGCCGCATCGCCGTGCGGGCCGGAGAGGTCGAAAAGGGCGTGACGGTCCGCGACCCTGCGATCGAAGATCTGGCGCGTCGCGTCGCCGAGGCGCTGCCCGGGGCCTACGGCGTGCTCAACGTGCAGATCTTCGTCGACCCCGCCCAGGGCGACATGCGGGTGATCGAGATCAACACCCGCTACGGCGGCGGCTTCCCCCTGGCCTTCGAAGCCGGCGCGCACTATCCGGCCTGGACGATCGAGGAGATCCTGGGCCGGCCCTCGGGCGTCACCGACCGCTGGCGCGGCGGGCTCGTCATGCTGCGCTACGACGACGCGGTGTTCGTCGAGGCCGCCGACGTCGGCCTTGCCTGAAAGATGAGCCCTGTCTCACTGCCGAGCTGCCTGGTCTTCGACATCGACGACACCCTCTACTACGAGCGCGACTACGTGCGCAGCGGCTTCGCCGCCGTCGGCGTCTATGCCGAACGCGAGCACGGCATCGCCGGCCTGGGGCCGGCCTGCTGGACGCTCTTCGAGTCGGGCGTGCGGGGCAGCACGTTCGACCGTGCGCTCACCGACGTGGGGCACGCCCCCGACCCGGCGCTCGTGACCGAGCTGATCGGCGTCTACCGCGCTCACCCGCCCCGCATCAAGCTGCTGCCCGACGCCCACGCCTGCCTGGAACGCTGGCTGGGGCGCGCCTACATCGGCATCGTCACCGACGGTCCCTCGGCCAGCCAGCGCGCCAAGATCGCCGCGCTCGAGCTCAGCGCCTACGTCGACCGCGCCGTCGTCACCTCTGAGCTGGGGCCCGACGCCGGCAAGCCCGACCCGCGTGCCTTCGCGCTGCTCCAGGGCGAGGCGGGCCGCACCGGCGTCGAGTGCTGCTATGTGGCCGACAACCCCGCCAAGGACTTCGCCGGTCCCCGCTCGCTGGGCTGGCACACCGTGCGCCTGCGACGCGCCGACGGTCTGCATGCCGCAGCGCCGAGCGGTCCCGACGTCGACCGCGAGATCGTCACCCTGGACGAGCTCGACGAGGCGCTGTAGCGCAGGCTGAACGGGCCGAAAGGAGGCCGACCGCCATGGCAACCACCACAAACGACGCGCTCGCCACCGGTGCCGACGGCCACGACCGCTGCTTCTGGGCGGTCGGGGCGCCCGAGTACCTGAGCTACCACGACGACGAGTGGGGGCGCCCGGTCGAAAGCGACGACGGCTTCTTCGAACGCCTCTGCCTCGAGGCGTTCCAGTCGGGGCTGTCGTGGCTCACGATCCTGCGCAAGCGGCCCGCCTTTCGCGCCGCCTTCGCAGACTTCCACCTCGAGGCGGTCGCGGCCTTCGGCCCCGACGACGCCGAACGCCTCATGAACGACGCCGGCATCGTGCGCAACCGCCGCAAGATCGATGCCGCTCTGCACAACGCCGGGCGCTGCCTCGAGGTGGTCGATGAGCTCGGTTCGCTGGCCGCGCTGCTCTGGCGCTTTCGCCCCGCCCAGGTGCCGCCGCCCATCCGCTCGCGCGCCGACTGGCCGGCCGTGACCCCGGAATCGACGGCCCTGGCCGCCGAGCTGCGCAAACGCGGCTTTCGATTCGTGGGTCCGACGACGGCCTACGCCACCATGCAGGCCGCCGGCCTGGTCAACGACCACGCCGAGGGCTGCTTCGTGCGCGAACAGGTCGAGCGCGAGCAACGCGCCGCCGCCGCGCGACTCACCAGATAACGACCGCTCCGGGCGGCGCGGACCGTCCGCCGCCGGCGCACCCTCAGGGGCGTGCCGCCGCCTATCCGCACCGCTGACCGGCGGCGCCCGCGGCGGGCGGCGGGCGGCGGCCCGCTACGAGACGCGACACTCCTGATCGGGCTGCCGCGTACTCGCCGCGCGACGCTCGGCCTCGGCCTTCAGATCGCCGAGGCCCGACTCGATCGAGCTCTGCAGCGTGCGCCGCAGGCGTCCGGCGAGCAGACGCACCACGAGCCCTTCCCACGACTCCGCTTCGCGCACCAGGGTGCCGCCGTCGCGCGGCTCGAGCCGGAACGCGTCGATCGCCTTGATGCCCATGGTCGAGCCCGTCCACGAGATCGCCCGTGGAGGATCGACCTCTTGCAGCGTCGAGCTGATCGTGCCCGGACCAGCCTTCCACACAAAGAGCGTGCCCGGCGCCAGCGCTCCGTGCAGCGCCATGGACTGCACGTCGTGGTTCCAGGTCGGCCACTTCTCGAGATCGGTCAGCAGCCGCCAGACCGACTCGGGGTCGG
This sequence comes from uncultured Thermoleophilia bacterium, assembly GCA_964519555.1. Classification (GTDB taxonomy): domain Bacteria; phylum Actinomycetota; class Thermoleophilia; order UBA2241; family UBA2241; genus Bog-752. The sequence continues at coordinate 12,608 of CAZFJE010000063.1, read as the reverse complement.
CGGCGATCTGCGTCTCGGCCCGCGCGACGACGGGCGCCTTCTCGTGGATCTCCATAGCCTCGCTCCTGTCCGGCCGTCCTGCTGTCTGTCTTGCGGTCTTCCCGCGAGCCGGCATCCCAACCGCGCGACCTACCCGCGCCGCGGCTACCGTCGAGCGCGAGCCGCTCGGGGAGCGCCGGTCGTCCGTGCAACGCGAGCCGCTCGTGCGCGCCGGCCCAGCTGCTACACTGAGCGCCCATGGAGTCCTCGTCCGAGCACCCCACCCCTCTGCCAACGCCGGCCGGTCCTCACGACGGCGGCGAAGCGCCACCCGGACCGCCGGCGCCGGGCCACCGTCGCCCGCCGCGGCGCCGCCCGCGCCCGCTGCTCATCCTCGTGCTGGTCGCGGCGCTGCTCGTCGTCGCCATCGCCGCGATCGCCATCGCCACGCATCACAAAAGCGGCGGCGAGTCGTTCAGCGGGCAGGTGAGCGCACCCGGCGGCGGGCGCCGCCAGCGCGTGACGGCCTGGCTCACCAGCACCTCGCGCTCGCTCGACACCGCCCTGGCGGCGCACGCCCTCGACGAGGTCGACTGCGACTGGTACACGATCGGCGCCGGCGGCGCGGTGAGCGCCGGTCCCGAGAACCTCGCCCTGGTCGCCAACGCGCGCGCTCACGGCGTGCAGGCCTTCGCCACGGTCACCAACCGGCCCGACAGCCGCGGCTCGTTCACAAGCTCGATCCCGCGCGCCATCCTCTCGTCGCCCGACACGCAGAAGCGCGCGATCGACGGGCTCGTGGCGCTGGCCGTCAGCAAGGGGTACGACGGCATCGACATCGACTGGGAGCTCGTGCCGGTCGCCGACCGCGACGCCTTCAGCCACTTCATGGCGGCTCTGGCGACGGCGCTGCACGCCCGCCACCGTCTGCTCTCGGTGGCGGTCTTCGCCAAGACCTTCGAGCCCGGCAAGTGGGACTCGCAGAAGGTCTACGACTACCACGCGCTCGGCGCGGCGGTCGACGAGCTCAAGATCATGACCTACAGCTACAGCGGGCCGTGGAGCTCGCCGGGACCGCAGGCGCCGCTCGCCTGGACGCGCGCGGTGATCGACTTCGCCCGCACCGTGGTGCCGGCCAAGAAGATCTACTTGGGCCTGCCGTTCTACGGCTACGACTGGCACGCCGGCGGCGCGACCGCCGTGCAGGCCGCCGACGCCGTCGCCCTGATCGCGGCCCACCACTTCAAGGTCGCCCACGACCCGGCGTCAGGCGAAGCCGACCTGAGCTACACCGACACCCAGGGCGTGAAGCACGTGCTCTGGTTCATCGACCGCCCCGCGCTGACCACCAAGCTCGACCTGCTCGAGTCGCACTTTCCCGACATCGGCGGCGTCGCCATCTGGCAGATGTACCGCGAAGACCCGCGCTTCTGGACCGTGCTCGAACACACGATGAGCCGCTGAGGCCCTGCTTGTCTCCCAGTTGCAGGCGGCGGGAGGGGCCGGCCGGCCTACGGCGTCGGGCCGGCCCCGGCGCGCCGCAGCGCCTCGGCGAACCGCTCGTAGGGGCCGGCCGGCACGCAGATCTCGCAGTGGTTGGTGGTCTTCACGCGATCGGGCCCGGCGGCAAGCCAGGCGGCGAGCTGCTCGCGCGCCGCGCTCGCCGCCGGCGTGGCGAGGCCCTCGAGGTCGCCCTGCACGCGCGCCACGACCGCGCGGAAGTTCTCGCAACCGGCGCAGCGCGCCATGGTGTCGTGGACCTGGGCGAGTGCGCCCATGATGTCGGCGATCGGCGCGATGCTGAGTGGATCGTCGGGAGCCACGGCGGCTAGAGATTGGTGAGGCTCGTCTCGGCGCCGTCGGTGAGAGCCCGGCGGGCCGCCTCGGCGAGCTCGTGGTCGTGCTCGTGCGTGGTGGCGAAGACGCGGTACAGATGCGCCTTTGCCGGCACGAAGGCGAGGATGCCGGTGAGCAGCTCCTCGTCGACGTGACCGCTGGCCGGGTCGTAGATGAGGATGCGCTTGGGACCGACCATGGGATTGAGCGGCCGCGGGTCTTGCGAGGCGACGTCGCAGACGAACTCGATGCCGGCCAAGGCGGCGGGCAGGCGTTCGCGTATGCGCTGATGGAACTGCTGGCGGGTCCAGTCGCTGGCTCCCGGCGGCAGCGCGACGCGCTCGATGGCCTGCTCGTAGACCATGCGGTACTTCACGTCGCGGTGGATGATGCGCTCCCACTCGCTCGCCAGCGCGCGGCGGCGCGGCGACGAGCCGGGGTCGTCGGCCCAGCGCTCGACCTCGGTGAACAGCGACCACTCGGTGAGGTGACGGTAGGCGCGCAGGTCGTCGAGCGGGCTGCGCGGCAGGATCACGTCCATCGTGTCCGAGAAGATCTCGCGCATGTGCAGGTCGATGGCGTGGCCGATGCGATGGAAGTAGACGTTCTCGTACATGTAGAAGCGCGCGTTCAGGAACGCCCGCAGGGCGTTCAGCGCGCGCTTGTGGAACGTGAGGCCGTCGGGCGAGCAGAAGCTGTAGTAGATGAGCCGCGGCACGTCGACCGCCGACAGCGAGACGCCGCACAGGTAGGCGTCGCGGCGCACGTAGTCCATGTTGTCGGCGGTCACGGCGCCCGAAAGCACCGAGTGCAGCAGCCTGACCCAGTGGGGCACTTCGCCCAGGCCCGCATCTTGCGCGCGGATCAGCCAGGCCACGTGCACCGGGTCGATGCGCTCGTCTGGGGCAAACGCCCCATGCGGCGAGCGCTCGAGGCCGCGCAACAGGTCGCCCAGCTCGCTCACGATGAGGTGCTGCGACAGAAGCTCGTGGTCGAGCCCGAACCTGGGGTGCAGGAACTGGTCGTCGAAGAAGTGGCTGAAAGGGCCGTGGCCCACGTCGTGCAGCAGGCCGGCCATGCGCAGCGTCTCTTCGACCAGGGCGCGCGAGGGCGTGTCGGGGGCCTCGTCGTGCAGCGTGTCGTAGAGGTTCTCGGCGAACTCGCCGGCAAGGTGCATGGCGCCCAGGCTGTGGGCGAAGCGGCTGTGCTCGGCGGTGGGGAACACCCACCACGAGCTCTGCAGCTGATGGATGCGCTTGAGGCGCTGCACCCAGGGGTCGTCGATGACGGTCGCTTCGGCGACCTCGCCCTCGGTGCGCGGCACGGTGATGCGCAGATAGCCGTAGAGCGGGTCGGCGATCAGGTGAATATCGTCGTAGGGCAGACCCATGGCGACAAACATATCACCTGCGCACGGCCGCCCGTGCGTGGTCGTGGCGAGCGGCGGCGCGAAGGGCCGCAGCGCGCGCGGCCCGACGCCGTCGCTCAGGCGACGAGCGGCCCCGGCATGCTGCCCGTCTGCCAGCTCGGGCCTTCGTCGAGCAGGCTGCGGTAGGCGCGCTCGTGGGCGGCGACGAAGCGCTCGATGCCGAAGCGCTCCTGGGCGGCGCGGCGGCACTCGGCCGGGTCGATCTGGTCGATCTGGCCCAGCGCCTCGACCATCTCGTCGACGTTGTCGACGATGAAGCCGGTGCGGCCGTGCTCGATCACTTCGGGCACCGCGCCGCGGCGGAAGGCGATCACCGGCGTGCCGGCGGCAAGCGACTCGATCATCACCAGACCGAACGGTTCGGGCCACTGGATGGGAAACAACGTGCAGCGCGCGCGCCGATAGAGCTCGTTCTTGGTCTCAAGGTCGACCTCGCCGCGAAAGTAGATGCGGTCTGACAGGTAGGGCTCGATCTGGGCGGCGAAGTACTCGTGCTCGGCGGCCTCGTTGACCTTGCCGGCGAGGATGAGCCGCGACTCGACCCGGCGCGCCACCTCGACGGCGTGGTGGGCGCCCTTGTCGGCGATCATGCGGCCGATGAACAGCAGGTAGTCGTCTTTGTCGGCCGAGAAGGGGTGCTTGTCGATGTCGATGGCGTTGGGGATGGTGGCCACGAAGGGCAGCTCGGGCAGCCCGCCGCGCTGGTAGTCGGAGATCGCGATGAAGCGCAGGTCGTGGCGCATGGTCGACAGCACCTCTTGGGTGAGCGGGTCGGCGGGGCCGTGCAGCGTGGCCACCACCGGCGTGCCCACCAGGCGATGCACCAGCGCCCCCATGGCCCGCGAGGCGAGGCCGTCGTGGTCGTGCATCACGTCGAACTGCCGCGACTGCGAATAGGCTTCGAGGCCGTGGATGATCTCGACGTGGCCGTGCGTAGCGATCTTCTCGCTGGGGGCGCGGCTGTACACAAACGACAGCCGCGCCAGCGTCTTGGAGTCGCCGCTGGCAAACAGCGTGACGTCGTGGCCGCGGGCCACGAGGCCTTCGGTGAGCACGTGGACGACCAGCTCGATGCCCCCGTAGCCCTTGGGGGGCAGCGGAAACCAGGGTGGGGCGATCATGCCGATCCTCATGTGGCGTGCCTCCGGGCCGGGGTACGATGCGTGGTCAGCCGCCGCGCGCTCGTGGTGGTGCGCCGAGCCCGGTCGCGGCGCGGCGCGGCGCGGCGCTGCTGCCACTCTTCCCGTACGAACGAGCAGCACAAACCCGCGGGTCGGCGGGAATGCGAACGGCCCCGAGGTCCGCCGGCGCCGGCGCCACTCGGCGGCGCGATGGTGCGGCCGACGCCGGGCGCCGGCGAGCGGCGTTGGGCGTGCTATCGTCTGGGCTGTGATCGACCTGCACGCGCACACGACCTACTCCGACGGTACCTTCTCGCCCCGCGAGCTCGTTGAGCTCGCCACCGAGATCGGCCTGAGCGCCGTGGCGGTCACCGACCACGACTCGATCGGCGGCTTAGCCGAGGCGCTCGCCGCCGGCGCCGAGCTCGGCACTGAGGTCGTACCGGGGGTCGAGATCAACCTTGAGCACAGCGGCCGCACGGTCGACCTGCTGGGTTACTTTCCCGGCGGACCGCCGGGCGCCGAGCTGCGCAGCGCCCTCAGTGAGTTGCGCGGCTACCGCGACGTGCGCAACGCCCAGATCCTCGAGCGCCTGCGCGGGCTCGGCTACCCGATCGAGCCCGCCGAGCTTGCCGACATCGCCGGCAGCGGCGCGGTCGGGCGGCCGCACATCGGCGAAGCCATGCGGCGACGCGGCTATGTGGGCTCGATCACCGAGGCCTTCGAGCGTTTCCTGCACCGCGGCGCGCCAGCCTGGGTCGACCGGCAACGCCTTTCGCTGTCAGAGGCCGTGCGCCTGGTGCGCCGCGCCGACGGCCTGGCGGCGATCGCCCATCCCGGCATCATCCGCACCGACGAAGCCGGTCTGGCCGCCCTGGTCGCCGAGGCGAGCGGCTGCGGCATAGGCGGCCTCGAGTGCTTCTACCCCGAGCACAGCGAGCAGACGGTGGCGCGCTGCCTGAAGCTCGCCGCCGTGAACGGCCTGGTGCCCACCGGCGGCTCCGACTTTCACGGCCAGACCAAGCCCGACGTGCGCCTGGGACGGGCAAACGGCGGACGCCCGGTGCCCGACGCGGTGCTCGCCGGCCTCAAGGCGCGCTGGCTGCAAGAGCACGACGCGCGTGCGGCGGGAGCGGCCGAACCAAGCTGCTGAGGCGTCGGTGTCGCCGCGGCCGCGCGAGAGTGGCGGCCGCAGGCAGCACGGGCGCGCCGCCCAGCGTCGGCTACGACCGCTGCTGCGCCTTGCGCGCCGCCCGGCGCTCCTCCCACGCGGTGCGCTCGTGGCGGATGCGCTCCTCGGCGGCGTCGACCTGCTGGCGGTTCTCGGCGCGCTTCTGCATGCGGCTGATGAAGATGGCGACGGCGATGCCCACGGCGATCGCCAGTGCCCAGGCGAGCACCCCGAAGACCTTGCTGATGCGCACCACACTGGCGGCGAACACGTAGGCGAGTGAACCCATGGTGGTCGCCCAGGCCAGGCCGCCGAGCGCGTTCCAAAAGACGAACTGTTTCCAATGCATGCGCGAGGCGCCGGCGAACAGGGCCGCCCAGACGCGCAGGAAGATCACCCAGCGGCCGAAGAACACGGTCTTGGGACCGTGGCGCTCGAAGAAGCTGTCGAGAATGGCGAGCTGGCGGTCTTTGACGTGCAGCACGCGGCCGTAGCGAAACAGCAGCGGCCGCCCCCCGGCCCGGCCCACGAGGTAGCCCAGGTTATCGCCCACGATGGCCGCCGACGCGCCCACCAGAATGACGAGGGGCAGCGAGAGGATGCCCTTTGAAGCCGCCAGGCCGCCGGCCAGGAGCACGGTCTCGCCGGGCAGCGGTATGCCGGCACTCTCGCCCAGGATCGGCAGGAAGATGATGAAGTAGCCGTAGTGCCGAAACGCAGTCTCGACGTTGTTCATGATGTTGCTGAAGAACGAAAAGACGCTGGCGACGACGGAGAGGTGCGCGGCGAGGGTAAGGAAAAGTGCGTGCATCCTGCGAAGGATACCATCGCGGCGACGACGGCTAACGCCGCGCCGGCCCGCGCCGCCCTCTCGGCCCGCCCCCCGCCGCGTCGCCGCCTCGCGCCGCCTCGCGCAGCCCAGCGCCATTCCCCTGCGCGGTACCCCCTACGGTATACTGACCCCATGAGCGACCTCACCGACACCTCCGCCGCCGAGTCCGCCGCGGCCGCCGCCAAGGCCGCCGCCGAATCCTCCGTGGCCGCCGCCCGGTCCCACGCTGAGTCCGCCACGGCCGCCGCCAAGGCCGCCGCCGAGGTCGACAAGATGGTCAACCGTCTGCGCCGCGTCGAGGGCCAGGTGCGCGGCCTGCAGCGCATGGTCGCCGAGGGCGTGCCCTGCGAAGACGTGCTCACCCAGCTGTCGGCGACGCGCGCGGCGCTCGACCGCGTCGGCATCTTCCTGATCACCCACAAGGTGCGCGAGTGCCTGCAAGACGAAGGCGACGCCTCGTCTGAGACCGCCGTGCAGCGCGCCCTCGAGACCTTTCAGCGTTACGCCCAGCACCTGCAGGTGCAGCCCGGCCCCGACCAGCCCTGAAGGGCCAGGCGCAGGGGCCTCGTGGCTGAGCCGTTCGATCCGCGTCACGCCGCCCGTCTCGACGACCCCGACCGGCTCGACTACCAGCCGGTCGCCGACGTGCTCGGCTTGCTCGAGCTGCGCGGCGACGAGACGGTCGTCGATTACGGCGCCGGCGTGGGCTACACCACGGTACCGCTGGCGGCCGCGCTGCCACGCGGCCGCGTGGTGGCGGTCGACCGCAGCGCCGAGCTGCTCGACGAGCTGTGCCGCCGGGTGACGGCGAGCGCCGCCGGCCGCGCGCCGGCTGCCACGGCGCCGGTCGAGCTCGTACACACCACCGAAAACCGCGTGCCGCTGCCCGACGCCGGCGCCGACGCGATCCTCACGGTGAGCGTGTGGCACGAGATCTACGACGACCAGTCCGCGCTCGATGAGCTGCGCCGCCTGCTCGCCCCCGGCGGCTCCCTGGCGATCATCGACTGGGCGCCGGTCGAGCGGCCCGTCGGTCCGCCGGCCGCTCGCATCCTCACCCTCGAGCAGGCCCTCGCCGTGGTCGCATCGATGGGCCTGACGGCCACCGTCGTGCGGCCGGCCGGTACACTCTTTGCCTACTACTACGCCATCGTCGCACGCGCTTCCGGGCCCCTCGCTTAGCTGCCGACCGGCGCGGCGCACCGCTCGCCCTGATGCCTTCGGGCACGCTCGTCAGAAAGGTCGCCTGATGACTTCAGAGACTCCCTCCGCCACACCACATCCCACGCCCTCCGCCACACCGTCCCCGGCGCCCAACGCCGCACCGGCGGCGAGGCCGTCGTCGCAGACCAACGCGGTCGGCCCAGGCGCCGCTCCCGCGCGACCGGCAGTCGTGAGTCACGTCAAGGCGCAGTACGACGCCGAGCTGCCGGCGGCCCTCGAGCGCGCCTGCGCCCCCTTCGGCGGCTTCGGCGCGCTGGTCAAGCCCGGCGAGCGCATCGGCGTCAAGGTCAACCTGCTGCGCGCCGCGCCGCCCGAGAAGGTCGTGACGACCCACCCCGAGACCCTGCGCGCCGTACTTCGCGCCATCAAGGCCGCCGGCGCCACCCCCTTTGTGGGCGACAGCCCGGGCGGCCCCGGCCGCGAGCGCCAGGTGCGCCGCGGTTACGAGGTGAGCGGCATGGCGGCGGTCTGCCGCGAAGAAGACGTCGAGCTGCTCGTGCCCGACGCCGACGTGGTCGAGCTCGCGGCGCCCGACGGCCGCCTCTTTCGCACCTTTCCCGTGGGGCGCTGCTGGACCACGGCCGACGGCATCATCCAGGTTGGCCCCCTGAAGACCCACGGGCTCATGCGCCTGACCGGCGCCGTCAAGCTCACCTTCGGCTGCGTGACCGGGCTGCGCAAGGGTCAGCTGCACGTGCGCGCCAGCGAGCGCGCCGACTTTGCCGACATGCTGCTCGACCTGCACCTCGCACTGGCGCCGCGGCTCACCGTGATCGACGCCATCGTCGCCATGCAGGGCAAGGGGCCGGGCAGCGGCACGCCGCGCGCCATGGGCTCGCTGCTGGCCGCCGTCGACTCGTCGGCCCTCGACGCGGCCCTGGCCGACCTGACGGTCCACAAGCGCCGCGACATCTACACGCTGGCCGCCGCCGAACGCCGCGGCCTGATCGACCTGAACGATCCCTACCGCTTAGAGGGCGACCCCATCGTGCCCGACCACGGCTTCGAGCACGCCCCGCGCGACGCCCAGGAGCGGGTGCCGCCCGCGCTACGCCGCCTGGCGCGTCACGCGCTGACCTCGCGGCCGCGCCTGGTGAACCCGGCGGTCTGCACGCGCTGCGGCGACTGCGCCCAGATCTGCGGGGCGAACGCCATCACCATGGCCCCCATGCCCGTCTACGACAACGACAAGTGCGTGCGCTGCTACGCCTGCACCGAGATCTGCCCGACCACCGCCATCCAGGACGTACGGCCGCTCACGCTGCGCCTGTTGAGGGCCGACCGCTAAAGCGATGCGGCCCAGCGTTGTCCGGGTCGAGGCCTTGGCACAACGCTACCGCGAGTCAGCTCGAAACGCTGGTTAGCTGCCCCTGTCGCTAACTGGCCTCGGCGCGCACCTGGACCTCGCGCTCGAGTCTCTCGCCTAGCTCATCCGCAGCGACATCGAGGTCGTAATCGGACTGCAGCCCGAGCCAGAATTGCGGCGAGGTCCCGAAGTAGCGCGCCAGGCGCAGGGCGGTCTCGGCCGTGACGCGGCGCTTATGGAGCACGATCTCGTTGATACGCCGCGGATGGACGCCAATGTTGAGGCCCAGGCGATTCTGGCTAAGACCCAACGGCTTGAGGAACTCCTCCAGCAGCACTTCGCCGGGGTGGACCGGCGGCAGTCTCTTTTCGGTCATCGTCACACCTCGTCTTCAGTGGTAGTCGCAGACCTCCACGTCGTAGGCGTCGCCGTCGCGCCATGCAAAGCAGATGCGCCACTGGTCGTTGACGCGCACGCTGTACTGGCCGGCTCGCTCTCCGGAGAGCTTCTCCAGCCGATTGGCTGGCGGGCTACGCAAGTCGCCAACGTCGACGGCGTTGGCGACCATGCGCAACTTGCGCAAGGCCACGGTCTGGATGTCGCTGGGCAGCCGTCGAGAGAATCTGCGGTGGAAGACCTTCTCCGTCTCGGCGTCGCGGAACGACTTGATCATGGGGTCATGGTATAACGCGTCGCGTTATACGTCAAAGGGGGTGACGACTGGAATGGACAACAGGGGTGTGGCGTGGCGCGTGGACCTGTGCGCATAACCTGCGCGCGCCAACGTCCGAGTTTGCTGTCGCTGACATCGGGCGCGTCAGATTGATGCGCTGGTTAGCAGTCAGCCGTTAGCTGGCCTTCTTCTCGAGCCTGTCGGCGATCCAGACCTTGATGATCGACTGGCGCGTGACGCCGAGCCGCCTGGCTTCGCGGTCGAGAGACTCGATCATCCAGACGGGGAAGTCGACGTTGACGCGTCGCTGTTCGCGGTTGGGCCGACGGACCTTGGCCAAGTCGAGCTCCGAGGTGACGTCTTCACCATCGTCGAAGCGCTTGTCGAGTTCACTTGCCTTCATAGATCGCCACCTCCTCGGGACGCGACCGACGTACGGAGATCAAGCGGATGTTCACGTCGCGATAGGTGATGAATGCCGACCAGTGTTTGTCGCCCATCAGCCCCACGACGAGAAACCGCGCTTCGCTGTCGCTGCGAGCCGGCACTTCCGCGAGCGCCTCGTCGAGCCACAACGCCTGGGCATCGGCGAAGTCGATGCCGTGCTTGGCCTTGTTGGCCTGGCTCTTGCGCTCATCGAACTCAAACGCCACGCACGGCCTCCGCTGCCGGAACGGTATGGAAAGTATACCTTATCAACCCCCAATACAACCCTCGCGGCGATTCCAGTGCTGCGCTGCTAACAGTTGGGCGTTGAGCTGCGAGCGCTCACGCGCCGTGCCTTGCACAGAGCTTCTGCGAGTCTGCTCGAGCGCCTTGTTAGCGCCACACCTGAGGCTACTCACGACCGCGCCAGTAGCCGGGCCGACGGCGATGGTGTGCCACGGCGAGAACGATGATGGCGTCGTCGGTGACCCAGTAGATGATCGAGAACGGAAACGCGGAAAGGATCTTCACGCGAAGCGAGTCGAGGGAGATCGGCGAGGACTCGGGAAAGGCCTGGATCTGTTTGAAGGCGCGCTCGACCGCGCCCAGAAAGGCGTCGACTAGTCCGGGGGCTTCCGCGTCGTAGAACTCGGCCGCCTGGCTGAGCTCCCGCTGTGCGGCAGGGTCGAAGCGTATCGGTCGGGTCACCTGCGCCTAGCGCGAGCTTGGGCCAGCACCTCGTCGGCCGGGATGGTCTCGACCTCACCGGCGGCGATGGCATCCTGGCGGCGCACGGCCTCCTGTAGCCAGAGTTGCTCGATCTCGCTCTCGGACAGATCATCGAGGCTCTCGAGCAGGTCGCGGGCGAGCTTCGCGCGCTGCGCGTGATCTAGCCGGAGCGCCTCGCGTCTGAGTTCGTCAACGGTCATCGCGTCACACCTCGCAGCGGATGAAAGGGGCACTTCGATTGTACCGCCGCAGCCCTCAAGCGACGCAAGATGACAATGGGCGTGCTGGTGCTAACGATTGGCGCGTAACCTGTGCGGGCTGCGCCTGGAGCCTATCTCGGCGCTTGGGCGCATCAGGTTGACGCGCCTGTTAGGCGGGGTCACGACAGGACCAGGTCAACGAGATGCCTTCCGGCTCACACCAGTGTGTTCGAGCCAGATCGACGAGGCGTGTCTCGGTCTCGCCCAGCGGATACTGCGAATCGATGTTGACGCGGACACGCGTCCCGGCGGTGTCGGGATACATGCGAGTGAGCTGGCCGTCCGTGGCGAAGGCGACGGTGTTCTTGAGCTTGGCCTGGAGCTTGAGCGCCTCGGACCCCTGGGCGTCCCACGGGCGGGTGGCGACGATGGACACCGTAACCTCATCGCCGGCCGCGTTCAGGCTGACGAGGTCGATCACGTCGGGCTTGTCTAGCTGCGACTCGCTCACGCCATTCCTCCGCCTAACAGTGATTCTGTCTACTGGATAAGGTCGGCAACAGCCTACGCCTTTGTGCGTAAGTAAGAGAAGTCACGCGTCCGAGCTGTACATATGCAGTATGCGCAAGGGACGGTCAAAGGCTGTCTAAGGGGCTGCGAACGCGGTGCGGCCCGTCCGTCGGGTCGCCGGGCGCCGACTCGCCGCGCTGGTCGGGCCCGCTCAGCCCCGCCGCAGCCGAAAGACCACGATCTCGGGGCGACAGAGCAGGCGGAAGGGCAGAAAGCTCGTGCCCACGCCGCGACTCACGTAGACCAGCGCGCCGTCTTCGTCGTAGAAGCCCTCGCGAAACCGGGCGCGCGGCTGACTGAGCATGATGCGCCCGCCTTTCGTGCCGGGGACCGGCAGGCAGATCTGGCCGCCGTGCGTGTCGCCCGACAACACCAGGGCGACGTCGCCGGCGCTCAGCTGCTCGGCGACCTCGCCGTAGTGGCTGAGCAGCAGGCGCAGCGTGCCGGGCCGGCGGTCGAAGGCGGCGCGCACCGCGGCGGGGTCGCCGTAGCCGTGCTTGACGTCGTCGACACCGCACACCTGCAGCGTGGCCTCGCCGACCGCAAGCGAGACGCACTCGTCGGCCAGCAGCCGCACGCCGCACTCGCCCAGGCGCGAGAGGTCGGCCACCGCGGCGCGCTGCAGCTTGATCTCGCCGTGGTCGTGGTTGCCCAGCACGGCAAAGACGCCGCGCGCCGCCGGCAGCCGGCGCAGCTCTGCGTAGAGCTCTTCGGTGCGCGAGTCGCCGGTCACGAGGTCGCCGGTGATGACGATGAGGTCGGGAGCCACGCGGCGCGCGGCGTCGACGGCCTTGCGGATGGCGCGCAGGTTGAAGCTGGGGCGCGAGCCGGCGTGCAGGTCGGTGAGCTGCACGATGGTGAAGCCCTCGAGGTCGGGCGGCAGGTCGGCGACGGGCAGGTCGTGCTCGACCACGCGCAGCCACTGCGATTCGTAGAGCAGATAGCAAAGGGCGAGGGCGGCGGCGGCGCAAAGCGCCGCCGCCGCCCTCGCCGCGCGCCGCGCAGGCGTCAAGGCTGGTGCGGCTCGTCCTCCATCTGCTTGCGCAGGCGGGAGCGCGTCTCTTCGATCTTGCGCTTGAGGTCGTCGGAACGACCCATGGCCTGCTCGCGAC
>CAZFJE010000062.1:0-15687 GCA_964519555.1 uncultured Thermoleophilia bacterium | reverse complement strand
TTGCGCGCCAGGTCCATGGTGAAGTTGATGTTGTAGCTGCCGTTCAGGATGAGCTGGCCCTCGGTCTCGTGCACGAAGCTGTTGCCCGAGCTCGCCTTGATCACGTCCCAGGCGGTCTTCAAGTCGACGCCGCTGCGCTTGGCCAGCATGAGCGCCTCGCCGTCGGCCACGAGGTGGATGAAGGCGAGCATGTTGGTGATCACCTTGATGGCCGACGCGCGGCCCAGCTCGCCGATGTAGAAGACGCGGTCGCCCATCGCCTGCAGGACCGGCAGGTGGCGCTGGTAGACGGCTTCGTCGCCGCCGACCAGCACGGTGATCATGCCGGCCGCCGCGCGGTGCACGCCGCCGGTCACCGGCGACTCGAGCACGGAGACGCCCTGCTCGGCCGCCAGGGCCGCGAGGCGCTGCAGCTCATGGGGGTCGTTGGTGCTCATGTCGACCCAGGCGCCGCCGGCGGCCAGGCCTTCGAAGACGCCCTGTGGGCCGGCCGTCACCACGGTCACGGCTTCGGGTGAGGGCAGGCAGGTGATGACCGTGTCGGAGAGGCGCGCCACGGCGGCCGGCGAGTCGGCCCAGGCGGCGCCCGCCTCGAGCAGTTCGTGGGCGGCCTTGGGGTCGATGTCGTGGACTGTCACCGTAAAGCCGGCGCGCAGCAGGCTGCCCGCCAGGTGGCGGCCCAGACTGCCCAGACCGATGTAGCCGATCCTCATGGACGTCGCCTCCGTTGTTGGTGGGTACCGGGTCGCGGCGCGCTCGCCGCTCTACTCGTGTCGCGCGCGACGGATGTCGGCCGGGCTCGCCTGGCAGATCGCGGCCAGGCCGTCGATCTGCTCGTCGCTCAGGCAGGGCTCCTTGGCGGCGTGCGCGGCCAGCAGGCGCTCGACCGCGTCGCAGGCCACGTCGTTCTCGGTGCGGCCTTCTTCGAGCCACTTGTCGTAGGACAGGCGGTTCGACACGCCCGGCTGCAGGTGCTCGCCCGCGCGTACGCGGCGCGCCGTGTCTTTCTCGCCGAGGAAGCCGCCGCCCGGGCCGACCCGGGCGATGGATTCGGCGGCCAGCGTGGCGTCGGAGACCTCGACGTCGCCGTAGAGGCGGCGCACCATGGCGGCGATCTCGTCGTCGACGACCGACTGCGGCAGGTACATGGTGTTGTGCGAATCGATCAGGCCCCAGCCCGTGACGATGTCGGGGTTGGCGCTGCACACGCCGGCCACTTTGAGAGCCTTCTCGTAGCCTGTCTGCAGCCCCGGATGCTTGCTGTCGGTCGACAGTCCCGGGCTCAGCGTAGGCACGCCCACGTAGTGACCGACCTCGGTCGCCATGGCGGCCATGAGGGCGCTCTCGACGCAGCCCAGCGAGAACGTCGTGCGCAGCATGTCGAGCACCCCGGAGCCGAAGCAGAAGATGAGCCGCGCCCCCGGCGCGGCGACCTGCAGGGCGGTGGCGACGCCCAGGAACTCGGCGAGCCCCTGCACGACCGAGCCGGCCAGCGTGACCGGCGAGGTGGCGCCGGCGATCGTCATGGAGTAGACCTCGATGGGGATGCCCAGGGCGGCCAGCGCGACGTGGACGTCGAGCACCGGCCCTTCGACCTGGAGCGGCGAGGCGGCCGTGCAGACCGTCGAGAAGCGCGGCCGCTCGCGGAACGCGTCGAGATCGCCCGAGAGGGTTTCGCAGATGCGCACGACGGCGTCGACCTCGTTGGGGCAGTCGACGAAGGTCACGTGCTGCGAGGTCTCGGTGAGCATGGTGAAGTACTCGATGAGCTCGCGGCGCTCGAGCGCGACGTCGGTGGCGCTGACCTGGGTCCACATGAGGTCGAGCTGGGGGAGCTCGTCCATGAGCGCCGTGCATTCGCGCAGGTCCTGCAGCGTGCTGGGCCGGCGCGTGCCCGTGCGAAAGTCGAGCGTCTTGGCGACGCAGCCGCTCGGCGCAAAGCGGAACTGCTGGTCGGCGCCGATCAAGGCGTCGTCGGCCGGCGTGGCGCCGGCCATCGTGAAGGAGCGCGGGCACTGGGCGATGGCCCACTCGACCAGCTCGCGGGGCAGGCGGACGATGCCGCTGGCGTCGTCGACCTGGGCGCCGCGCGCGGCCAGCAGGGGCAGCACGCGCGAGCCGGCCAGGCGTATGCCGACCGTCGTCAGCAGATCGATGGCCTGGTCTGCGATGCGGCTCTTCTCGTGCTCTGAGAGCCACGCGGTCCGTGCCTTCACAAGCCTCACACACCTTCCCTCGGGCCGCAGCCCGCGCGCTGGTGCGCGGGCTCTTGCGGCGGCCCCGGGCGGTGTGCCGCGGGGCCGTTCGCAGGGCACGATGTCACCAGCCCTGGGCGCTGTCAACCCGAAACGTTTCGTTCCAACGACAAACTACAGAAACGCTTGTCTTTGCAACGCACATACTTAAACTGGCGCTGTGAAAGCGCAAGGATTGTGCATTCGCGCTGAGTATCGGCAGAAGGAGCATCGTCATGATCAGAGCGGGGCAGGCCCCCTTCGGCACGGTCGCCATGGACGAGCTCGACCGCGGCATCATGAAGCTGCTGCGTCCCAACGCGCGGCGCTCGTATGCCAGCATCGCGCGCGCCCTCGGGGTCTCCGAACCCACGGTGCGCAACCGCGTCGACCGCCTCATCGCCAAGGGGGCCGTGTTTCAGCGGGCCAGCGTCAACGCGGCGGCCATCGGCCTTCCCGTCGACGCCATGGTCGGCATCCGCGTGAACCGCGGCTACTCCAAGGGCGTCGGCGCTCGCCTCGCCGCCATGGAGAACGTCGCCTACGTGGGCTACACGACCGGCTCGTTCGACATCTTGATCGAGGCGCACCTGCCCGACAACGAGGGCCTCTACAAGTTCTTGAACGAAGACCTCGAAGAGATCGAGGGCGTGGCCTACACCGAGACCTGGCACATCTTGCGCACCGACAAGACCAACATCGAGTGGGAGGGCGAGATGGTCGGTCACGCCCCGGTCGAGGTCGTCGACGACCTCGACGCGAGCGAGCCCGAGGCTTGACAAGCCCCGGCGGGCGATGTCTGATGGGCTACTAATTGACCGGTCGATTAGCACGACCGCCATGGCGTGATCTGGGGAGGGTAAGCGTGACGATCGAAGACCGGGTGCCGACCCGCATGGCCGACGGCACCTTCGTGCGCCTGACGCGCAGCGAGATCAAAGCCGATCTCGTGGCCGGGTCTGAGGCGGCGGCCAAGCGGGCCAAAGTAGCGCCGCTGACCGACGACGAAATCGACCACCTGCTCGACATCTACGCTTCGCCGGCGCGCTTCACCGGCGTCGACGTGGGCGACGAGGTGATCCTGTCCTGCGACGGCACCGGCATGAAGACCCACGCCACCCGCATCCAGGACCTGCAGACCTACGAGCAGTGGATGGGCGCCGACCTGCTCGAGCTGTGCGTGGGCGACTACTCCCTCAAGGTCGTGCGCACGATCCTCGCCTACGAGGCGCAGTACATGCACGACGCCCAGCTCTGCACGGTGGCGCCGCTGCAGTACGGCGTCATGCCCAATCTGGGCCTGTACTCCAAGCCCGACGGGCCCTGCGACAACTGGAACGAGCTCCTGCCGCTGGGCCGCATCGACGAAGCCAGGGAGTCCGAAGAAGAGGCCGTCGAGATGGCCGTGGTCGACATGGTGCGCCTGGCCGACACGCAGCACGAGGCCGGCGCCGACGC
Source organism: uncultured Thermoleophilia bacterium (assembly GCA_964519555.1). Lineage (GTDB taxonomy): Bacteria > Actinomycetota > Thermoleophilia > UBA2241 > UBA2241 > Bog-752. Next base: position 11,995 of record CAZFJE010000062.1, on the reverse strand, counting down.
CATCGACTGGGACACCACGGGCGCCTCGGGCGACCCCGAGTTCCTCGCGGCGCTGCGGGCCACCGCCATCATTCGCGAGAAGTACCCCGACTTCGGCGTGCAGCTCGGCATGGCCGGCGAGTTCGTGCTCGGCATGCACGGCCGGCTCGAGTACGAGGGCGTGCGTCTCGCGGGCCTGTGGCCCAAAGACCAGCTGCTGCTCGCCCAGAAGGCCGGCGCCACCATGTTCGGGCCGGTCGTCAACGTGAACACCGGCAAGACCTGCGCCTGGAACATCGCCCGGGCGATCGCCCTCGTCAAGCCGTGCATGGACGTGGCCACCATCCCTGTCCACATGAACGCCGGCATGGGCGTGGGCGCCGTGCCGATGTTCGTGCATCCGCCGGGCGACGCCGTCTGCCGCGCGGCCAAATCGTGCGTCGACATCCTGCACCTCGACGGCTTATAGGTAGGCTCCGGCGACCCGCATGGCATGCACAGTGCGCATGCGCAGGCGGCGGGCATGGGCGGAATGCGAGCAGCCGGAGATCTGGTTGCTCGCCTGCAGATGACCCGCGGTATGCGTTTGGCGCAAGCGAAAGAGTACGTGGCCGGCAAGCTCGGCGTGACGCCGTTCGACCTGTCCGACCCCGTCGTCATGACCGACGTGCGCAACGAGTTCGGCTTTGGCCGCATCCACAGCTATGCGATCAGCCAGCCCGCGCAGGCCAACCAGATCGAGGCCAAGCTCAACATCTCACGCGTGCTCGACGTGCCCATCAACTGCGTCAAGCGCTTCAAGGAACGTACGACGCCGGTCGCCGGCGGCGTGCGCTAGCGGGGGACCGATGGGAGGGCGACGATGATACGCAACCCGCGCGCCGGCGCGCGCAAGAGCGGCGGCTTTCGGCTTGAGGTGTTCACCGACGACGAGCTGCGCGAGATCCACCTGGCGACGCTCGAGGTGCTGTCGCGCACCGGCGTCTTCGTCGAAGACGACGAGGCGCTCGAGCTCTTCGCCCAGGCGGGCGCCGACATCGACCGCGAGCGCCGCGTCGTCTGCCTGCCGGCTCACCTGGTCGAAGACGCCGTCGACGCCGCGCCCTCCAAGGTCGTGCTCTGCGGCCGCGACCCGGCGAACGACGTCGTCCTCGAAGACGGCCGCGTCGGCTTTACCAACTTCGGGGAAGGCATCCAGGTCGTCGATCCCTACTCGGGTGAGCTGCGCGAATCGCGCAAGGCCGACGTGGCCGACTGCACCCGGCTGATCGACGCCCTGCCCGAGATCGACGTGGTCGAGCGTCCTCTCGGGGCGCACGACGTGCCGCCCGACACGGCCGCCCTGCACAACGCCGAAGCGATCTTCTCGAACACCACCAAGCACGCCACCATCGGCCCGCTCTCGGGCTTCTGCGCGGTGAAGATGATCGACATGGCGGCCGCCATCTCGGGCGGCCGCGACAAGCTGCGCAAGCGGCCCATCCTGTCGTTCCTCACCTGTCCGGTGAGCCCCCTCAAACTCGTCGCCGATGCCTGTCGCATCATCATCGAGGGGGCACGCGCCGGGGTGCCGGTCAACGTCCTGTCGATGGCTATGGCCGGCGGCTCGTCGCCGGTGAACCTGGCCGGCACGCTGGTCACCCACAACGCCGAGGTGCTCGCCGGCATCACGCTGGCCCAGCTCACCGTGCGCGGCGCGCCCGTGATCTACGGCTCGTCGACGACCGCCATGGACCTGCGCTACGCGAGCGCGTCGGTGGGCAGCCCGGAGTGCGGCATGATCGGCGCGGGGGTGGCCTGCCTGGCGCGCTTCTACCTGCTGCCCAGCTGGGTCGCCGGTGCGTAGGGCGATTCCAAGGTGGCCGACGCCCAATCCGGCCACGAGAAGACACTCACCAGCCTGCTACCGGCGTTGGCAGGGGCCAACCTGATCTATGGGCTGGGGATGTTGGAATCGGGCGTCACCATCGATTACGCGCAACTCGTCATGGACGCCGAGTTCGCGCGCATGATCAAGTTCTGCGTGCCGGGCATCGCCGTCAACGACGAGACACTGTCGGTCGACGTCATCGCCGAGATCGGCCCGTTCAGCGACTTCCTCTCACACGACGACACCTACCGCGGCATGCGCGGCCAGTCGCGCTCGAAGCTCATCGACCGGCGGGTCCGCGAGGAGTGGGTCGCCGCCGGCTCTACGACGCTCTACGAGCGTTCGCGCGCCGAGGCCTGCCGCCTGCTCGAGACCCACCAGCCGCAGCCCTTGCCGGCCGAGGTGGCTGCCGAGCTGGCCGCCATCATCGCGGCGGCCGAGCGCGAGCTCGGAGTGGGGCAGAGCGCAGCAGACCGCGCACCGTGAGCACAAGCGCGGCCGTGAACAGCGCCAGCGACAGGCCGCGCACGAGGTAGGCGATGGTGTCGGTCGAGCCCAGCAGACCGAGCTCGCCGAGGATGTTGTGCCAGTCGTGCCCGGCCCCGGAGCCGTCGTCGTTGAACAGCGGCAGGACCATGCGCGTGGCGTCGTAGACGTACACCGAGACGTTGTTCAGCGACTCGGCCGCCCAGGCGAGGGTCACGATGGCGGCAAACGAGTCGCGGCGGTGGGCGAAGTAGGCGCACGCTGTCAGCGGCAGGGCGACCTGCATGAACGAGCCGGCGAACTGCACCCAGATCGTCGGCGCCCAGAAGAACACGAGGTGGCCGAACTCGTGCACGCCCAGGTCGGCCCCCGAGAGAATGGGGATCCAGCCGTCGCGCGTGAAGGTCAGCGTGGCGAGAGCGACGATCGCCGCCGCGGCCACCAGCCACTGCAGCGTGGTGCTCCACAGGCCCTCGGGTCGGGGCCCGCGCGCCCGGCCCGAAAAGTAGCGCCGCGGCTCGGCCGCGCGCAGGGCGTCGCCCCAGGCGTCGAGGTCGGGCCGCGCGCGGGGATCGCTGCCGCTGTCGCCGGTCGTGTCCATGCGGGGTTCATCGGCGTTCCCCGCCCCAGACCTTTAGGTCGTCAGGCCACCCGGTCGAACGCGGGGTCGCCGGCCGGAAAGCCGAGCGTGGTGCGCACCGTGCCGTCGCCTTCGACGATCAGCGCGCTGTAGCCGCGTTGTCCCGCCACGCGCGCCAGTGCCTTGCCGCCCGACGCCAGCAGGCCGGTGGCCAGGGCGTCGACGAAAGCCAGGTCGGGGCCTACCACGGTCGCCGCCAGGAGCTCCTGGGCGGCCTCGCCCGAGGTGGGGTCGAACACGTGCAGGCCGCGCTCGTAGTTTCCCGAGGTGGCCACCGCGCGGTCGTGGCCGCCCAGCGTGACCACGGTGAGCAGGCGGTCGGCGGCCAGGGGGTGACGTATGCCCACGCGCCACGGCTGGCCCTCTTCAGGCTCGCCGAACACGGCTACGTCGCCGCCGGCGTTGATCATGCCGCCCGCGGCGCCGGACGCGCGCACCTCGGCCAGGGCGAGCTCGGCGGCCCAGCCCTTCACCAGGCCGGTGGGGTCGACACCGCCCGGCATTGCCCAGGGATCGAACCAGCCGCCCGACGCCTCGCGCGCTCGCCGGCAGAGCTCGAGCACCTGGGCGACCTCGGGCGGCGCGTCGTCGAGTGCGATCTCACCGCGCCGCAGGCGGCTCACGGGGCTGTCGGGCTGCCAGGTGCTGAACACCTGGTCGACATGGTGCAGTAGGGCGATCGCCCGCTGCGCGGCGGCCGCCGTTGCGGCAGTCTCCGCCTCGCCGGCGGTCTCAGAAGACGCCGCCTCGCCGCTGGTCTCAGAAGTCGCTTCCGCCGTCGTAGCCCCCGCCTCCCGGATTGCCAACGACACCACCGTTCCCATTACCGCTTCCGAGAGCTGCATTGGTCCCTCCGGTCTTGGCTAGCTTGTCGAGCGCCGACTGCAACGACGCGGCGTACGCCTGGCTTGTGTAGGTGGCGCCCGAGACGGCCTGGATGGGCCCACCGTTGGCGGCCAGGGTCTCCTGGATGAGCTGCGGCACGACCTGCCCGGTGATCTGGGCCGACTGCGGGCCGTTGATGTTCAGCCTGGCAAGGCCGACGCTGGTGATCTTGCCGTTCCTGGCGCTCACGCGCACCTGGATGTCGCCCAGGCCGCCCGAGATCGACTGATCGGTGCCGACCGCGCTCGCTCCGGCGCCCACGCCGGCGGTGGCGCCGACCTTCACGGTGGCCGGCAGCGCCGCATTGCCGCCCGAGTTGGGCCGGTAGCCGAACACCGCGCCGACCCCGATGGCCGTGGCGACCAGGACCGTCGCCGGCACCATCGCCGAGCGCTTCATGGTCGTGGTGAGGTTGGCTTGGGCATGGTCAACGCTCCTTGCGCGTTAGAACTCGAAGTCTTCGTGATGGATGCGCTCGTTGTGCACGCCGAGCAGGCGGGCCTGCGCGATGAGCTGCTTCATGAAGCCGCTGGGGCCGCAGACGTACAGGTCGCGGCCGGCGATGTCGGGCACGAGGCGCTTGAGGTGGCCGGCGTCGAGAGGCTGTTCGGCACGGGAGCCCACGATCTCGTGCAGGCGGCCGCCGCGCACCCCGACCAGCTCCGTGATCTCGTCGCGCAGCACGAGGTCGCGGGCCGAAGAGCCGCGCAGCAGCACGACCACGTCGACGTGACGCGGCAGGTCTTCAAGCATGGCCCGCACCGGCGTCGCGCCGACGCCGGCGGCCACCAGCAGCACCCGGTCGGTGTCGCGGGCGTAGCGCGTGAAGGCGCCGTAGGGACCCTCGATCGCCACCGCCGTGCCGGGCGCGAGCCGGGCGAGCGCCGAGCTGTGCTCGCCCGCCGCTTTGACGGTGATGCGCATCTCGTTGCCGCCGGGTAGCGCCGAGACCGAGTAGGGGTGGGCCCGCCACCACAGGCCGCGGGTGAGAAAGCGGAAGTTCATGAACTGCCCACCGACGATCGGCAGTCGCTCCAGGTGGTGGCCGCGCACCACGAGCGAGATCACGCCGGGCGACTCCTGTTCGACGCGCGCCACCCTGAGCCGGTGGCTCAGGCTGCGCACGGTCGGCAGGCCGAAGCGGTAGCAGAGCACGACGCCGGCGGTGAGCAGCCAGAGGCTGATCCAGTAGACCCGCGCCAGCGGGTGACCGAGGAAGGGGGTGCCGTTCGAAAGCTGGTGGCTGAAGGCGATGGCCGCCGCCAGGTAGGTGTACAGGTGGATCGTCCACCAGGTCTCGTAGCGCATGCGCTTGCGCACGTTGCGATACGAGGTCACGCCGGCCACGATGATCAGTCCCAGGCCGACGACCGCGCCGAGCATGCCGGGGAAGTGGGTGACGAGCGTGGCGAACTCATGCGCCATGCCCGTCTTGATGCCCTGCGCGTAGCCCAGGGTGATGAACAGGGCGTGAGCGACCAGCAAGATGATGACCCAGGGGCCGAGACGCCGGTGCCAGCGCACGAGCGTGTCCTGACCAAGAGCCCGCTCGACCGACGGAATGCGCCCGACGAGCAGCACGGTGACCAGCAGCAGGTAGGTGCCCAGCATGCCGGTCAGGCGGCCGATGGCCGTGGCCAAGCCGCCGGGGGCCACCAGCTCGTGCGGCGAAAGGGTGGGCAGCACAAGCCCCATCGTGATGATCGCGCCGAGCAAGGTCAGGGTGCGGAAGATGCGCCCCCACATCATGTGCGGCCCTGCCTGGGCAGGGGCGTGAGTGCCGCTGCGCTCGCGGACGCGGCGCCTGCCGAGCTCATCGGCGAGAGCGCCTGAGTCCCACTCATCACTCACGGTCCCGTTGACCTCCCTGGCGCGGGCCTCGACCCGCGCGCCTTGCCGTACCGGTCACTGACTTCCTGGTAGATGGCCGGTGAACATGAAGAGGCCATGAAGAAACGCTGTGGGATGCCTGAGAATCACGAGCGTCTCGCCGCTCGGGGCCGCCACAGCCGGCAGCGAGCGGATGAGCGGCCGGACGGCGACGACCCGGATCGCGACGACACCGAAGGCGACCTCAGAGGGCGATAAGGATGACCTCGTCGCCCAGCATCGAGACGCGCACCTTGTCTTGCACGCTCATCGTGCGGATGGCTTTTCTCAGGGCGGAACGCACTGTTTCGGGCTTGCGCCCGATCTTGGCGACGTCAACGTCCATGGCCGGCTCGCCGGCGGCGATGAAGGCCGCGATCAGGTCGGGGTAGAACGTCGATGCCGTACGGCCACGGCGCCGCACCAGTGTCGCCGGGTCTCTGGGCTTCAAATAGTCACCGGGATTCATCTTCTTTGCCATGCGACCCTCCGCGATCGGGAAACGACGATGGCTGTTACTACCACACTTCCGTCCACCGTGAACCCCCGTCAATAACCGAGGTGCGATCGCGTGCACTGTGCAGCCACCGGCAGTTGCCGCGAACCGTCGTACGGCGCGGCGGGTCGGACCGCGGTCGCGCGTCGCCCATAAACGATGAATCGTTCGTCAGAGGGCATACTCCCTTGTCATATACTTGGGCCAGCGTGGTGCACCACTCCGACATCGGCGTCTCCACCGGTGCGTTCTCCGAGCTCTCGCTCGCCGACGCTCTGCTGCGCATCGCTGCGCTGGCGCCCGCCGCCGAGGTCTTTTCGTACGGCCGGCACTCTCTGCTCGAACAGGGCAACGCGCTCGCCGTCGCGGCCGTTGGGCTGCCCTTCAGCGTGCACGGGCCGTTCACCCATGCCGAGTTCGCCACGACCTCGGGCGCCAAGCACCGCGCGGCGCTCGACCTTCACCGTCGCCACATGGCGGTCGCCGCCGAGCTGGGCGCCTTTCTCTACATCGTGCACCCCGACCTGTATCACCGGCCGCGGCCCTGGAACCCCAAGGTGGCGGCCGCGCTGGAACGCTCGTTCGACGAGCTGCGCGGCCTGCAGGACCTCTACGGCCTCGAGGTGGCCGTCGAGAACATGCCGATCGCGCACCAATCGCACTTCACAAGGCCGGGCGATCTCGATCTGCGGGGCCTGGGGCTCGTGCTCGACACGGGTCATGCCGCCCTGACGGGCACGCTGGCCGAGTGGCTTTCCGAGCCGCAGGCCAGCCTGCGCCACGTGCATCTCCACGACAACGGCGGCCGCGGCCACGGCGACCACCACCAGCCGGTGGGCAGCGGCGTGGTCGACGTCGGTCCCGTGCTGGCCGCGGCCCGCGCCGCCGGCGCGACGATCGCCCTCGAGCTCACCAACGAGGCCGACGTGGTGGCGAGCCTCGCCTATCTGCGCGCCCACGACCACCTGTTGCCGCTCGCAAGCAGATAGACTGACGATCGACATGGCCCCACGAGACACTCCCAGCTCCACCACGAACGCCGAAGCGGAACAGCTCAGAAAGCGCACGCGCTTCCTCGAGGACATCGAACCATTCAACGGCCTCAGCAAGCTCGAGCTCGAGCGGGTGGCGCGCTCCATCGTCGAACGTGTCGCCGAGCCCGGCGAGGCGGTGCTCGTCGAAAGCGGCGTGCCCGGCACCGAGCTCTACGTGGTGTACGAAGGCACGCTCGAGCTCGTCCACAAAGAGGCCGTCGTCGCCCTCATCACGCGTGGCGAGGTCTTTGGCCACCCCACCCTTCTCACCGGCCTGCCGCCCGAGTTCACGACGCGGGCCAACAGCAGGGTGGTGCTCTACTGCATCTCCAAAGACGCGGCCTTCGACCTGCTCAGCCACCCCGAAGGGCTCATGTGGCTGGCGGGCAACCAGCGCGAGCGCCTTATTCAGGCGACGCGCGCCATGCGCTCGCTGCCCGACGTGCGCAACCGGCCGGTGACCTCGCTGGTGCGCAGCGCGCCCCTGTTCTGTGAGCCCGACACGCCCATCCGCGAGGCCGCCCGCATGCTCTCCGAAGCCCGGCGCAGCGCCATGCTGGTGCGCCTGCGCGACGGCCTGGGGATCGTCACCGACGTCGACTTTCGCGACAAGGTCGTGTTCCTGGGCGTGTCGCGCGACGAGCCGGTCACCAAGATCATGACCGCGCCGGTGCACACCATCGGCGCCGAGGTGCTGGCGCCCGAGGCGAGCATCGCGATGATGACCTCGGGGGTCAACCACCTGCCGGTGCTCGACGCCGAGGGCGAGGTGGTCGGCATCCTGTCGGCCAGCAACCTGATGACGCTCGACTCGCGCAGCCCGTTCGCGCTGCGCCGCTCGCTGCAGACGTCGGCCACGCAGGAAGACCTGGTGAAGGCCGCCGCCGACGTGCCCCACCTGTTCGTCGACCTGCTCGAGGCACACCTCGACGCGCCCGCGGTCATGCGTGTGCTGACCGTGCTCTCCGACGCCATGACCGCCCGCCTGATCGACCTCTCGGTCGCCGCGCACGGCCGCCCGCCGGTGCCTTTCGCCTGGCTTGCCTTCGGCAGCTGCGCGCGCAGCGAGCTCACCCTGACCTCAGACCAGGACAACGGCCTGGCCTACGCCGACACCGACGATCCCGCCGCCGACGAGTACTTCCGGGTGATGGCCGAAGAGGTCAACGAAGGCCTGGCGCGCTGTGGCTTTGCCCTCGACCCGCACGGCGTGCTGGCACGCTATCGGCAGTGGCGCATGACGCTGTCGCAGTGGCAGCGCGTGTTCGCCGACTGTCTCGAGGGCGGCGACATCGAACGCCTGGCGCGCGCCAGCGTGGCCTTCGACTTTCGCCAGGTGGCCGGCGAGCTCTACATCGACCTGGTGCTCACCGAGACCATGCGCGAGGCGCCCGAGCACAAGGGCTTCATGCGCGGCCTTGCCCAGCTCGGCACGCGTACCCGCCTGCCCCTGGGCTTCCGGCAACGCATCGAGGGTAGCTTCGACATCAAAAAGCACGGTCTCGTGCCCATCCAGAACCTGGCGCGCTACTACGCCTTTGGGCGCGGCATCAGCGCGCATTCCACGGTCGAGCGCCTGATCGCGGTGCGCGAGTCCGACGGCGAAGAGACGGTGGCCGAACGCTCGCTGCGCGAGGCCTACACGAGCATGGCCCACCTGCAGCTGCGCCACCACGCCTACGCCATCCGCAACGGCCTGCCGCTCGACAACGTCATCGACGTGAGCACGCTGCGTCCGCTCACCAAGGTCACCCTGCAAGAGGCCATGCGCGAGGTGGCTGCCGTGCAGAGCCGCTTCCCGCGCCTCGCCGCCCTGCGCTGACGGGCCCGCGCGCGGCAGCAGAGCGCCGGCCGTCGTGAGCGGCGGCCCCGACGACGAGGGCCCGCCACCGGGCGGCGACTCGCGCGACGGCAGCCCCCCGGGTGGCGACCCGCCCCCAAGTCCGAGCTCACCCCCCGACCGTGACGACGTCTTCGGCGCCTTCGACGAGGCCGGGCGGCTGGGGCCGGCTCCGCCCATAGCCCCGCGCGAGCCCGGCCGCTCGGCGCGGCTCCTGCGCCACGTGGTCGTCGACGTCGGGCCGCTGCGCCGGCACCGCGACTTTCGCCTGCTGTGGTTCGGGCGCGCGGTCTCGCTGCTGGGCTCGATGGTCACCTACGTGGCGATCCCCTACCAGGCCTACCAGATCAGCCACTCGTCGCTGATCGTGGGGCTGGTGAGCGCCGCCGCGCTGGTGCCCCTGCTCACGATGGCCCTGGTCGGCGGCGCCTTTGCCGACGCCCTCGACCGCCGCCGGCTGGTGCTGATCACCGAGGTGGCCTTCGCCGGCGCCTCGGCCCTGCTGGTCGCCAACGCCACGCTGTGGCGCCCGCACCTGTGGGTCCTGTTCGTGGTGGCTGCGCTCATGGCGGCGCTCGATGGCCTGCAGCGGCCGCCGCTCGACGCCCTGCTGCCGCGCCTGGTCGACCGCGACGAGCTCGCCGCCGCCGGCGCCCTGTCGGCGCTGCGCGGCACAGTGGGCACCATAGCCGGGCCGGCGCTCGGCGGCCTGCTGATCGCCGCCGCCGGCGTGGGGGCCGCCTACGCCTTCGACGTGGCCACGTTCGTCGTGTCGGTGGTGGTGCTCACCCTCATGCACGCCGTGCCGCCGCCCGCCGACGCCGAGCCCCCCAGCCTGCGCGGCATTCTGGTCGGCCTGCGCTACGCGGCGAGCCGCCAGGAACTGATCGGCACCTACAGCGTCGACATCGTCGCCATGTTCTTCGGCATGCCCGAGGCGCTGTTCCCGGCGCTCTCCCAGCACCTCGGCGGCGCCTCCGCGTTGGGGCTGCTCTTCGCGGCGCCCGAGGTGGGCTCGTTTCTGGCTACCATCACGAGCGGCTGGACGGCCCGCGTGCATCGCCACGGCGTGGCGGTCTGCCTGGCGGCGGCGGGCTGGGGGGTGGGCATCACCCTGCTGGGCTTCGCGCCGGGTCTGGCGCTGGCCGTGGCCGCGCTCGTGATCGCGGGCTTCTTCGACATGATCAGCGGCATCTTCCGCATGGTCATCTGGAACCAGACGATCCCCGACCGCCTGCGCGGCCGCCTGGCCGGCATCGAGCAGATCTCCTACTCGACCGGCCCGTTGCTGGGCGACGTCGAGTCGGGCGTGGTGGCCTCGCTGGCCGGGGTGCGCGCCTCGATCGCATCGGGCGGCATCCTGTGCGTCGCCGGCGTCGCCGTGGCCGCGACCGTGCTGCGCGGCTTCTGGCACTACGACTCGCGGCAAGCGGCGCCCGAGCCGCCGCCCGCCGCGGCGGGCGGCGCCGCGTCCTGACCTGGCGGCGCGCCGTCGATGCGGCGGTGCGTCCTGACCCGGCGGCGCGCAACAGCCTGGCGCCGCGTCCTGACCCGGCGCCGCGCAACGGCCTGAGTATCGTGACTTGGCCTGCTTGCCTATATCTTGTGTCTATGGCGTTCGCGTCACCAGAACGCCAAGCTGCCCCACTCGTGTCAAATCAGGGGAGGACTGATGTCGAAGGAACTCACGGAGGCCGTGATCGAGCTGCGCGAACAGGACGCGCTGCAGATCACCGACCGGTTGCTGGCCGGCGGGACCGACCCGCTCACCATCGTCTCGTCGTGCAAAGACGCCATGGAGGTGATCGGGCAGCGCTTCGCCTGCGGCGAGGCCTTCATTCCCGAGCTCATCATGGCCGGCGAGATCATGAAGGGCATCACCGCCAAGGTAAAGCCGCACCTCGCCGCGCAGGCGGCTTCTGACAAGCTCGGTACCGTGATCGTGTGCACCGTACAGGGCGACATCCACGACATCGGCAAAGACATCGTGGCGAGCATGCTCGACATCGCCGGCTTCGAGGTCGTCGACCTGGGCGTCGACGTGCCCGTGACGACGGTGGTCGACAAGGTCCGCGAGGTGCACCCCGCGGTGGTCGGCCTGAGCGGCCTTCTCACGGTCGCCTTCGAGACCATGAAGTCCACGGTGGCGGCCATCGACAAAGCCGGCCTGCACCAGGGCCTCAAGATCATGGTCGGCGGAGCGCCCGTCAACGAAGACGTGTGCGCGTTTGCCGGCGCCGACGGCTGGGCCAAAGACGCCGTGGGCGCCGTCGACCTTGCCAAGACGTGGGTGGGAGGTGCCTGACGATGTTCACTGAAGACTGGAACGAGCTCACCGCCGATCAGCGGCTCGAGACACGCCTCGACGCGTGGCAGAACCTGCCGATCGAGTTCGCCTCGCCCGAGGTGGCCACGGCCTATCGTGACCGCGTGCAGCTCTGGCGCGACGCCGTCGCCCTGAAGAAGCCGGCCCGCGTGCCCATCGCCCCCTGGATCGGCCTGTTCCCGATGCGCTACTCGGGCTTCACCGGCCACGACGCCTACTACGACTACGCCAAGCTGGGCCAGGCCTGGGACAAGTTCCACGCCGACTTTCGCCCCGATGGCCTCGCCATGACGATCGCCATGGTGCCCGGCAAGGTCCTCGACATCCTCGACTACAAGCTCTACGACTGGCCCGGTCACGGCGTCGGCAACGACGCCAGCTACCAGTACAACGAGCGCGAGTGGATGAAAGAAGACGAGTACGACCTGCTCATCAACGACCCCTCCAACTACTGGCAGCGCTACTACGTGCCGCGCATGTTCGGCGCGGCTGAGCCCTGGCAGATGCTGCCGCCCTTCACCGACCTCTGCGAGGCGCCCTTCACGGCGCCGTTCTTCGTGCCCTTCTCGC
>CAZFJE010000061.1:0-15752 GCA_964519555.1 uncultured Thermoleophilia bacterium | reverse complement strand
TGGGGACCTCACGGTACCCCGTGGGAGGCTGGCCTTCTCATCCCATCTGCTAGACATCCGTCCTTGACGTTGGCCACCCGCAAGTAGGGAACCATGCGCGCCTCATCGACTGCGAGACGTCGACCGAGTGTCACTCCGGCAACGATCTCAGCAACCGTGGGAAGAGCGACGTGCGGCCAACTCTCGAGATCCCGGCTGGTGAACAGGCCGTCGTGCGCACGCCGCACGAGCAGCTGAGCGAGTTCGAGTTGAGTTGCGGCGGCGGCGCGCATGCGCGCCGCCGCATCCAACTGCTCACGCAACGATGCGGCGGTGCGCTTCTGCTCGGGGAGCGGCGGGAGTGGAATGCGCAGCGAGGCCAATGTCGACTTGTTTACGATGGGAACGATTGTCGAACACGCTAGCTTTCGCAGTTCATCACGCTTTACCTGGACGGCGAAGTAGAGGAACTCGGGGTCAACCTCAGGCCGCGCAATCAGGGCGTTGATCTGTTGATTCGTTGCCAAAGGCCGAGCAGCAATGGCCGATTTGCCGACCTTGCCGATGCACGAAACGAGGACTGAGCCCGCAGGGACGACCCTCGCAACCGACGCTCCCTGCGAGGACAGATGCTCGTAGGAGTCCTGCACGTACATGCCGCGGTCTAGATCGTCCGGCTTCACCCACGGCAGGTCGCCGCTGTAATACTCGGCTCGACCCCTCGGGGGCGTCGATCCGGTGATGATCTCGCACGCCTCGGTCAGGGCAACGTGAGGCCAACTCGCAGGGTTCGCACGGCGGCCTTCGTCGGTTGCCGCAGAAGCACCGCTCACGCCGCGAACATCCGTGCCTTGGTGTCGAGCAGCACAGCGGCGGGGTCGCCGAGCGCTGAAAGCGCCTCGAGCCCGCCGGCACGCACCACGGCGGGCACGCGGAAGATCTGGGGGCTCTCCAGTCCCTTTGTGCCGTCATGGGCAAACTGCAGGGCCAGGGCGCGTAGCGTGGCGGCGGTCTTGGTGGGCAGGCCGGCGAGCCAGGCCGCATGCTTGTAGGTGAACGCCTCGGCGCGCTCAGCGCGGGTGCGCGGGGCGAGGCCGTAGCCGAGCTCGGCGAGCACGTCGTAGAGGTCGTATTCGGCCATGTGCTCGACGGCCTGCACGATGATCGGCGAGCGGCCGGCGTCGGGCAGGTGGGCGAGCAGCGACTCGCGCTGCGGCGGCACGATCCAGCGCTGACGGAAGGCGTCGAGCGTCAACGCCTCGGTCACGAGGCGCTCGGCGAGACGCTCCTTGTACTCCTCGACCGGGACCGGCATCGTGCGGCCGTCGTGGTCCACGGTGAGGATCGCGGTGCCGTTGTGGACCAGGCGCACCTGAAAGCCCTCGACGAGGTAGATCGGTTCGGGCTCGGGCGCCGGCCCGGGTGGCTCGGGGCCGTCGTCTGGGCGCTTCGTGCGCGGCTTGCGGTACTTCTTCGCGAAATCCTCGCCGAAGAGGCGCGTGGAGTTGGTGTAGTCGTAGATGCGGAACATGAGCTTGCCGGTGGCCGGGTCCAGGCGGGTGCCGCGGCCGACCATCTGGTAGAAGCTGATCGGCGAGCGCACGTACTTGAAGAAGACGATGTTGCGCACGGGTGGCACATCGACGCCGGTGCTCAGCAGGTCGACGGTGGTGGCGATGAAGTGCGAGCGCGAAGCCGCCTTCAAGTCGGCGATGTACTGCGCGCCGCCCACGCTGGCGGTACACTTGAAGGCGTAGGGCTCGGCGCGCTTGCAGGCGTGGGCCTGACACCACGCGGCGTAGAGGTTGTTCATCTCGTTGGCGACGCGGTCGGCGTGGTGGTCGCGGGCGCAGAAGACGATCGTCTTCTGTTCGGGACCGCCGGTCTCGATCAGATGGGCGAACAGATCGGCGCACATCGCGGTCACGCGCTCGGGCATGAGGAGCAGCGCCTCGAAGCTCTCGGCGCCGTAGTGCTCGCGAGCCTCGGCCAGATCGACGGGCTCGCCGGTGATGGCATCGAGCAGCGACTTGCCGGCCAGGTCTTCTCGGTCGATGCCGGTGACCTCCTCGCACTCGTGCTCGCGATCGAGGAACACCGCCTGCCTGACCACCTCGCAGGCCGCCAGGTAGCCGTCTTCGATGCCCTGGCTGATGTCGTACTCGTAGACCGGCTCGCCGAAGTAGGCGAGGTTGTCGGCGTTGATCTTCTGGTCGGCGAGCGCCTCCGCGGTCTTCTCGGCAGCTATGAAGGTGCGCGGCGTGGCCGTAAGACCGACCTGCACCGCGTTCGGGTTGCGGGTGAGGACCTGCGACCACTTGCCCCAAGCCGAGCGGTGGCACTCGTCGATGACGATGTGGCTGAAGCAGTCCTCGGGGTAGTTGGCCAGCAGGAAGTTCGCCTCGGCGTCGTCGGTGGCGACGTCGAGGGTCTGGTAGGTGGCCACGAGGATACGGGCGTTCTTCTGCGGATCGCCGCCACTCACGGCGGCGGCGTCGGCGCCGAAGACGTTCTGCAGCGCGCCGGTGCCCTGGATGCGCAGCTCGTCGCGGTCGCACACAAAGAGGGCGCGTTTGAGCTGGCCGGCGTCGGCGATGCGCTTGAGCAGGTTGACGGCGATGAAGGTCTTGCCCGAGCCGGTGGCGAGCGAGAGCAGAGCCCTTTTGGGTCGGCCTTCTCGCTCGCAGCGCGCGACCTTCTCGAGCACCGCGCGGATGGCGGCGTCCTGGTAGTAGCGGCGATTGCCCTCGCCGTTGTGGTAGGGCTGCAGGAGCGGCGCGGCCGCGGGGTCGGCCAGCGCAAAGCCCATCCCCTGCTCGTAGCGCGCCTGCAGGTTCTGCGGCGTGGGGAACTCGGTGAGCTTGCGCGGCGCGTGCGTCAGTCCGGTGAAGCGATCGTACTCGACGAACTGGTGGCCGTTGCTGGCAAAGACGAACTGCACGTTGAGCCGCTTGGAGGCGGCGTAGAGCTTGGCCTGTTCGAGCCCGTGGCCGGGCGGCTTGCTCTCTGGCTTTGCCTCGATCAGCGCCACGGCAACAGGCTGGTCGTTGGGTGCGGGTTTGATGCGTAGTGTGTAGTCGATGCGGCCCTGGGCCTGCTTGAACGGCCGGCCGTCGATGATCTCGATGGCGC
The DNA here is from genome assembly GCA_964519555.1 of uncultured Thermoleophilia bacterium. GTDB lineage: Bacteria > Actinomycetota > Thermoleophilia > UBA2241 > UBA2241 > Bog-752. Next base: position 12,641 of record CAZFJE010000061.1, on the reverse strand, counting down.
CGGCCGTCTCCTCGCGCCGGATCAGGTCTTCGGTCCAGCCTCTCGCGTGGATGGCCGGGTCGATCAGTTTGGCGCGCGTGTCTGACTCGCTGAGCCCCGTCTGCGTGAGCGCCATCCGACCTCCCCCCTGAGTGTCATCGTGGACATTCTATCGACTGTGGCTCGCGCGAACATGCGGACGAGATCAGCGTGTTAGGGGGCGGGCGCCAAGAAGCGCTGCGGCGTGCCTCTGGCGGTAGCTCGCCGTGCCGGCCAGGCGGCCGTAGCGGATCAGCGAGAAGCGTGCTAGTCGTCCCAGTCCGGCGGCAGGATCAGGGCGTCGATCGAATCGTCGCGCGACGCGCCTGACGTCGCCACTTCGCCCTCGTCGGAGCCCTCGGCCAGGAAGGCGTCGGGCGGCGCGCCCCAGACCTGCACGCGGTCGCCGCCGAGCGCCCTGGCCTGAGCGAGCGCCTCGGCCGCGTAGCCGCCGAGCTCGTCGGCGTCTTCGGCGTGACGCGGGAACCCCGCGACGCCCACGCTGAGCGTGAAGCAGCCGAGCAGCTCGTGGTCTTCGTCGCGCAGCTCCATGCCCGCGATCGCGGCGCGCAGCCGCAGCGCGACGAGCGCGGCGCCGGGCTTGGCCGGCGGGGTGCTGGGCAGCAGCAGCGCAAACTCGCCGACCCCGTGCACGCAGGCCACGTCGACCTTGCGGCGCAGGCTCGCCGTGAGCAGGCGGGCGATGGCCCGCAGCACGGCGTCGCCGGCGAGCTTGCCGCGGCCGATCATGAACTTCTCAAAGCCGTCGATGCCCACCAGTACGACCGACAACGGCTGCTTGTAGCGGTTCGCCCGGGCCGTCTCGGAGTAGAGACGCTCGTAGAAGTACCAGCGGTTGAAGAAACCGGTGACGGTGTCGACCGCCGCCTGGCGGTCGAGGCTGCGCCCGAAGCGTTTGAGCTCGAGCGCGACGGCCACGTGGTCGGCGAGCACCTGTACCACGGCGAGCTCTTCGGGCGAGAAGCGCCGCAAGGGCCGGCCCTGGATGTCGATGTAGCCCGCCCCCTCGCCCGAGACGACCAGCGGCACGATCAGCCTGGTGGGCTCGCCGTTCAGGCGCGACTGCGCCGGACGGTGCCGCGCCATGGCCTTGACCGCCAGCGCCGGGGGAGGTCCGCCTACGTCGCCGCGCGGCAGCCCCTCGGCGTCGGAGCTCATGGGCACGAACCACTCGGCCTCGCGGCGCAGCCACACCTGGATCTCGTGCTCGACCCCAGGCAGCAGCTGCGCGAGCTCCGCGCGAAACGAGCCCAGAGTCTCGCCCTGCCCAAAGGTGGCGGCCAGCGCCCGGGCCGATTCGACCAGCGCCATGAGATGGTCGGCGCGCTCGTCGCTCACGCGCCGCTCCCAGGCGGCCTGCGCGCCGAGCGCCGCCAGGCGGCAGACGCGCTCGAGCAGCGCGAGCTCGGCGTCGTTCAAGCGGCGTACTGCCCGGCGCTCGACCAGGCCGAGCACGCCCATCACCGCGCGCCCGTCGAACAGCGGCACGTCGTAGCAGCTCCGGTAGCCGCGGCGCTTCATGAGTGCGCGGGCTTCGGGCGAAAGGTCGGGATCGTCGACGTGGCGAGCCACAGGGGCGCGGCTTTCGAGAACGAGCCCCAGGTCGGGACGCGCGCTCAAGGCCACGCGCGTGCCCACCGCGGCGAGCTCGGTCGCGCTCGCGCCGTCGCGCCGCCAGACGGCTTCGTACACCACGGCGTCGCGTTCGCGGTCGAACGCCCAGATGTCGACGAGCCAGACGTCGAGCACCCGCCCGACCTCGGTCACGAAAGCGGTCAGGCCGCCGGGCGACGCCAGCGCGGCCACCAGAGCCTCGTCCGCATCGGCCGTGGCGTCGGGGGCGACGTGGCGACGCTCGAGAGGAACAGCGTCGTCGCGCAGCGTAACCGGGTGATCCTCTCGCGCAGCGTCGTCGCTCGGCGCCGCCGGGCCGTCGTCGCGCAGCGCCGCTGCCTCGTTGCTCAGGTCGTGTCCGATGGTCATTGCGCCCCCGCTGCCGGCCGGCAAGCTATCGCTCTCGTTGCTCCGCATTCGTTGTCGGCAGGCGGCGGGCGCCACGATAGAGGCAGCACTAAAGTCGTGTTCACTGCCTGCCGATACTGCGGACACCCCCTTCAAAACGGGCCCGGGTTCCGCAAGCCGCCTCGCCGCAGGGACGGCGCGCAGAGCCCGGGCCCGTACCCTTTCCCGGGGCTCGCGCCACTGGCGGTGACGGGGCCCGGTGGTTCTGGTAGATTGGCCCTGCTGTGAGGAGGCTCAGGTGATCTACTCAGTCGTGCCGCCCGAGCTCGGCGAAGAGGTGTACGCCCGCCTGGTCGAGCGCTACAAAGACAATCCCAACATCACGGTCATCATGGATCGTCGCAAAGGCGACCGCCGCAGCGACCGTTCCGGTGGCGGCGGGCGCGAGATCCGCGATCGCCGGCGGCGCCGACTCCCGGGATCGTTCGACGTCTGAGTCGTCCGCACCCGCGCCCGACCCGGGCGGCAGCGCCGTGCGCGGCTCCGCCACGGCGGTCGAGCTCTCGTCGGTCATGCTGCCGGCCTACGCCAACTTCATGGGCAACATCCACGGCGGCATCATCCTCAAGCTCATCGACGAGGCTGCCGGCTGCTGCGCCTACCGGTTCGCACGCACCCGCGTGGTCACCGCCGCGATCGACCGCACCTCGTTCCGATTTCCCGTGCAGATCGGCAACCTGGTCGTCTTCAAGGCTTCGGTCAACTGGGCCGGACACACCTCCATGGAGATCGGTGTGCGCGTCGAAGCCGAAGACCTGAACACGGGCGTGTCCGTGCACACCAACTCCGCCTACCTCGTGTACGTCGCCCTGGGCGACGACGGCCGGCCCACGCAGGTGCCGGAGCTCGTGGTCGAAGGCGAGGTCGAGCGGCGCCGCTGGGCGGCCGCCGAACAGCGCCGCCGCATGCGCCTGAGCGAGCTCGCGAACCAGCCCCGCGACTAAGCGCGCGACGAAAGTCACGCCCGCTTGAGCGGCGACGACGCAGTCTATCGGCAGACTAAGCGCGCGACGTAGTCACGCCAGCTTGAGGGCCGACGACGCAGTCCATCGGCGGACTGGCCGGCCCTACACCGCCGCCGCCGGCTCAGCACCTTCGCGCCGCAGCAGCTCACCAAGCGCCGCCTGAGCCACGTCCAACTGTTCGCCCGTTGGCTCGCGGGTGGTGAGCAGGCGCTGCAGCGCAAGGCCGGGCGCGCGCAGCGCATCGGCCAGCGGGTGCCCCCGATGGCGCGTCATCCACGAGAAGATCTCGAACGCCGAACCCAGCGAGACGAGCCCCACGAGCAGGGTCGACAACGGCTCGTCGTCGCGCCCCGTGGCGCGCAGCACAAGGCCACCAGCCAGATTGGTGAGCATGATGGGGCCCAGCAGGTTCGTGCCGCAGCGGTCGTGCTCTTTGGCAGCCGTCCTGGGGTCGCCGCCGGTCTCGAAGGCCGCCACGCTCTTGTGCTCGGCGCCGTGGAACCGCGACAGCTCGGTCATGCGCACGGCGAGCAGCGCCGGCGCGATCGACAGCAGCGAGATGGCCGCCTCCCGCGCAAGCGGCGCCGACTTCATGGTCTTGCGCAACGCGACCGTGGCCACCGCGCTTGCCACGGCAGCGGCGACCACGGCGGGCTCTTCCTGGGGCAGCACGCTGCGCCCCAAGCCGCGCCGCATGGCGGGCAGGGCGGTCACCGTCTCGAGCAGGCGCCCCAAGCCGCGCGCCACCGGCACGCGCTCGAGCACGGCGCGGCCCGGCAGGCGACTCCGGGCGCCCGAGCGCACCTCGACGCTGCCGTCGGGCAGCCGTATGGCGGCCGCCCAGTTGTCCTGACTTTGCAGGAGCACTCCATCTCTCAGGGCCATGCCCCCGATACGCAGATCGGCCACTGTGATCCTTTCGTCTCAAGCTGCGGCGGGCCTGCGGCCCGCCGCCGGCGCCTGGCGCGTCTCGCGCGTCGGCCGTCGCCGGGGATGTTCCCGGTGCGACCCCCATCCTATCCGCAAAGCGGGGGGCGGCGGTGGCCCCGCCCGGGGCGGCCCGACCTGCCGACGCAGCGGTCCAATCGGGTGTTTTCACCGGCAAAAAGGCTTATACTGCCGGCACGCTCTGGTCGGCGCTGTTGAACATCGACCGGGGCGTGGCCCTGTAGTCGACGACAGGAGGTGGCTGATGGCATATTCCGAGGTAGCACGACGGAAGGCAGTCGTCTTCTGAGCAACAAGCTCACCTGAAAAGCGGCTGTCTTTCGTCGAGCCGCCCGAGGGGCGGGGCGCCAACCGGCTCCTCGCCCCTCGTTTTGTCTCAGGGGCCACCACTCCCCGCCTCTCGTTTTGTCTCGGGCCACCCACTCCCGGCCGCAGCGCGGCCGCGGTAACGCCCGCGCTGCTAGACTGAGGGCCGCGATGTCCCCACGCCGCCAACACCCGCTGCGCGCCGCGCCCGGCCCCCTCCGTGCCTGAAGGCCGCGCGACCGCCGGCACCGAGGCGCCGCCCGCCGGCTTCGGTCGCGATCTGTGGCTCGCCTTCTGGTCGAGCCTGCTGTTCGCGCTGGGCCTGGGGCTCTACTACCAGCTTCTGAACGTCTACGCGATCAAGAACCTGGGGGCGCCGCGCTTCATGATCGGCGCGCTCGTGGCCATCCAGCTCGTCATGACGGCGCTGGGTTACCTGCCGGGCGCCTGGGCGTCGGACCACGTCCGCCTCAAGCCGATCATCGTCTGGGTCTGGTGGCTCACGGTGCCGACCGCGCTCTGCTTCGCGCTTGCGCCGAGCTGGCCCTGGCTGATCCCCGGCTATCTGCTGACGGGGCTCTACATGGCCAACAACCCGGCGTTCAAGGTCTACATCATGCTCAAGTCCGAACCGGCTCGCACGGCGCGCAACATCTCGTATGTGTTCGCGAGCTTTCCGCTGGGCATGGCGATCGGCCCGCTGGCCGGCGGCTGGATCGCCAGTCGCTACGGCATGCGCCTGGTGTTCGTGATCGCGATGGCTTTCTACGTGGTCTCGTCGATCGTGATGTGCCTGATCAAGGACACGCCCTACCACGCCGCCGGGCGCCCCTGGAAGCTCGCCGACCTGCTCGGCAACCGCGTCTTTCGGCGCAACCTCATCTTCTTCTTCGGCGCCTTTCTGACGGTCTACCTGGCGGCGCCCTTCGTGCAGCCCTACTTCGCGCAGGTCCACCACCTGAGCTACACCTCGCTCGGCATCCTGGCCGGCATCGGCGCCGTCGGGGGCAGCGTCATCACCTTCGTGGCCGGCCGCGCCACAGACCTGCGCGGCCACCGCCAGGGCATCGGCCTGACGATCGGCTGCCTGCTGCTCGGCGCGATCCTCATGCTGGCCGGCTGGGGACCGCCCGGCTGGGCGCTGGCCGTGTTCTTCTACGGCGCCTTCGACTCGTTCCGCTTCGTCACGGCCGGCATCGTCAGCCGCTCGTTCGGAACGGTGCCGCCGGTGTGGGGCTACGCCGTTTTCGACGCCAGCATGGGCGTGCCGGCCGCCTGCGGCTCGCTGCTCGGCGGGGGGCTCTACCGCATATCGTTTGGGCTGCCCTTCGTCGTCGTGATCGGTCTGGGGACCACCATGCTGCTCATCCTTGCCCTGGCCGGCCGGCGCAAGCCGAGCGGCACGGCACGCGCGACCCTGCCGTCGTCACGGTCTGCTACGCTACAGGGGACCAAGGAGACAGCATGACCAATGCCACCCCCGGCACCCAACCCCCCCAGAAGGTCCTCGTCAGCGCACTTACCGAAGGCCGCGACGTGACGACCTACTTCGTGGCGATCGACAAAGAGCCGGCTACCGACCGCAACGGCAAGTCGTTCCTGCGCCTCAAGCTGCGCGACGCCTCCGGCGAGGTCAAGGCCATCCATTTCGACGCCGACGAGAGCGTCCTCGAAAACCTCGCCAACGGCGATGTCGTCGAGGTGCGGGGCACGTACTCGGTCCACGAGAAGTACGGCCAGCAGTTCCAGGTGCGGACCCTGCGCATCATGGCGCCGGGCGAGTACGACATCGGCACGCTGGTGCCTGTCTCGCCGGTACCCCTCGCCGAGCTCGAAGATCGCCTGCGCGAGCTCGTCGCGTCGGTCCACAGCCCCGCGCTGCACGCCCTGCTCACGCGCGCTCTCGACCCCGCCCGCGAGCCCGGCGCCACCTACGCCATCGTGCCGGCGGCTGTGCGCAACCACCACGCCTACCGTCACGGCCTGCTCGAGCACTCACTCATCGTCGCCGAGGTCGCCGGCGCGGTCGCCGCGAACTTCGCCACCGTCAATCGCGACCTCACGGTCGCCGGCGCCCTGCTGCACGACATCGGCAAGGTGCGCTCGTATTCGGCCGACCCCATGGCGCCGGGCTTCACCGACGCCGGCCGCCTGCACGGCGAGATCGTGATCGGCCACGACATCGTGCGCAGCCTGATCGACGAGATCGCCGACTTCCCCGACGAAACGGCCGCCCAGCTGCGCCACATCATCGTGTCGCATCACGGCGAGCGCGAAAAGGGCAGCCCGGTCGTGCCCGCCACCCGCGAAGCCGTCATCGTGCACTACTGCGACGACATGACCGCCCGCCTCGCCGCCGTCGACGAGATCGCCGGCCGCACGCCCGACGGCGCGCGCTGGTCGGCCTGGTGCAACATGCTCGACGGCTACACCTACCTGGCCGCGGCTCCCGACGACGCCCCGACCGCGACGACCACGCCCGGCGCCACGCCCGAGCTCGCGCTCGACACCCCCGCGGCCGACGAGCCCTCGAGCGCCGACGCCGAAGTCGAAGTCGAAGTCGACGACATGGCAGACGCCCTGGCCGCCCTTGCCGCCGCCGTCAACGGCTCAGCCGACGAACTGGCCGCCATCGATGCCGACGAGCCGCTCACCGAGGCCGTCGAACCCGCCACCCACGACGCATCGAGCGACGACCACCACACAGGCGCGGCGCTCTTCTAGGCCGTGCTCATCGGCAGGATCGTCCTCGCGGTGCTCGCCGGCGCGCTGGCCCTGCGGCTCTGGCTGTCGTACTCGCGCACGCGGCGCCGATAGCCCGCAGTCGGCGGGCCGGGGCAAACGTAAACCGCCGGCGCAGGCGCAAGTGTGCCGGCGATTGTCGGCCTGCCGCCTGCCTGCCGCCTGCATGCCTGCCCGCCGCGCCGGCGCCAAGCAAAGCCGGCGCCCCCCGCCGCGGCTAGCTGTCGCTCTCGCCTGAGGGCGCCAGCGGGCGCGGCTGGGTGAGCGAGGCCGGGTCGAGCCTTCGCGCGAGCTCGTCGGCGCTCAAAATGCCGCGCTCCAGCACCACCTCGGGCACCGACCTGTCGGTGCGGTGCGCCTCGTTGGCGACTTCGGCGGCGGCCTCGTAGCCGATGACCGGGTTGAGCGCCGTCGCCAAGCCCAGGCTGCGCTCACTCCAGCGCCGGCAGTTGCCTTCGTTGGCGGTGATGCCGCGCACGCAGCGCTCCGTGAACGCGGCCACCGCCGCGCCCAGCACCTGGAGCGCGAACAGCAGCTCAAAGGCGACCAGCGGTGTCATGACGTTGATCTCGAGCTGCCCCGCCTGGCCGGCGAGCGCCACCGCGGCGTCGGCGCCGATCACGTGAAAGCAGACCATGTCGAGCATCTCGGCCATCACCGGGTTGACCTTGCCCGGCATGATCGACGAACCCGGCTGCACCGGCGGCAGCGTGATCTCGGCAAGGCCGGTGCGCGGTCCGCTCGACAGCAGGCGCAAGTCGTTGGCCACCTGGATCAGGCTCAGCGCCGCCCCACGCAGCGCGCCCGAGAAGGCGACGAAGTCGTCGAGGCTCTGCGTGGCCTGCACCAGGTCGTCGGCGGCGCGCAGCGGCGCGCCGGCGAGCTCCGACAGGCGGGCGACCATCAGGCCGGCGTAGCGCGGGTCGGTGTTCAGACCGGTGCCGGCGGCGGTGCCCCCGATGTGCAGGGCGCGCGTCTGCCCCAGCGCCTCGACCACACGGGCGCGGGCCTTGGCTACCGTGACCGCATAGGCGGCGAACTCCTGGCCCAGGCGGATGGGCACGGCGTCCTGCAGGTGAGTGCGAGCGCTCTTCAGCACGTGGTCGAACTCGGCGGCCTTGGCTCGAAGGGCGCACTGCAGCTCGAGCAGCGCAGCGTCGAGCGCGGCCGCCGGTCGCTGCAGGGCCAGGCGTATGGCGGTGGGGATGTCGTCGTTCGACGACTGTCCCCTGTTGACGTCGTCGTTGGGATGGACGGGCCGGTAGACGCCCCGTGGACCGCCGCCGAGCAGCTCGTTGGCGCGGTTGGCAAGGACCTCGTTGGCGTTCATGTTGTGCGAAGTGCCGGCGCCGGCCTGGAAGGGGTCGACCCGGAACTGGTCGCGGTGTGCGCCGCCCAGGACTTCGTCGGCGGCGCTCACGATGGCCTCGGCTTTGTCGGCCGCGAGCAGCCCGAGCTCGCGATTGACCTGCGCGGCGGCCTTCTTGACGAGCACGATGCCGTCGACCAGCTCGGGCCGCGGCGGCAGCCCCGAGATGGGGAAGTTCTCTATGGCGCGCTGGGTCTGGATGCCGTACAGGGCGTCTTGCGGCACCTCTTTGTCGCCCAGCGAATCGTGCTCACGGCGCATGGCCTGCCTCCTTGCAAGAGCGCGCGCCCGCTGCCGCTCCTGTCGTCTAACCGGTCGCCGCGCGAGGAGCGGCCGTGCCCCAGATCTCGTGGGCCGCCGCCAGCACCTCGGCGGCGTGGCCTTTGGCCTGGACCTTGGGGTAGACCTTGCGCAGCGTGCCGTCGGGGTCGATCAGAAAGGTCGTGCGCTTGGCCACGCCGACCATGGGGCGGGCCACGCCAAAGGCGGTCGAGACCGCATAGTCGGTGTCGCACAGCAACGGGAACGCCAGGTCGTAGCGCTCGGCGAAGCTGCGGTTGGCGGCCACCGGGTCGACGCTGGCGCCGATCACCTGCACGCCGAGCTGCGCGAACCGGTCGAGGAGGCCGTTGAACTCAACGGCTTCGACAGTTCAGCCCGAGGTATTGGCCTGCCCGTAGAAGTAGAGCACCGTCGGCACGCCCGGCGCGCCCATGTCGAACGTGCGTCCGTCGTAGGACGTGCCCGTCACGGCAGGCGCCCTGTCGCCCTCTTTGAGCATCGCCCAGCCCTCCTCGTTCGTATGGTCGCCGCCGCCGCGGCCTGCCTCTTCATCCCCTTCGTACCCGGCTGGTCGATTGCCAACCCGTGACGCGGCGTGGCGGGCGGGAGGAGCGTTCACGGACGGCGGTGTGACCGGGGCAGAGCGCTCTCGTGCGACAAGCGCCGTGTCGTTCCGCGAGCGTTTGTCATGACGTAGACTCTCTGCCATGGGCATGCGTGTGAGGATCGACTACGACAAATGCACCGGCGTCGCCGCCTGCGAGGCGGTGTGCCCCGAGGTGTTCGTCATCCGCGAATCCGACGGTCTCGCCGACGTGCTCGAGCCCGAGCCGCACCCCACCCTCTGGGAGTGCGTGCGGCGCGCCGAAGAGGCCTGCCCCGAAGAAGCCATCCTGATCGACGAAGATTAGCGGCGCGCGGCGACGCGCGGCGACGCGCGGCGCTCTGGGCGCCGCCGGCGCGCGGATCAGGCGCTTTGCGACAGACGGTTCAGGCGCTCTTTGGCAGGATCTCGACCGGCAGCGGGCACAGTTCGGCAAAGTGCTGGGCGTCGGCCAACGAGCCTACGATCGTGTCGTAGTGCATGGGTACGACGACCCCTGCGTGCAGCTTGCCGCAGGCGCGAGCCGCTTCGTCGGCGGTCATCACATAGGTACCGCTCACCGGGATCATGGCGACGTCGACGTCGATCTCGGACATCTCGTCGATCACGTCGGTGTCGCCGGCGTGGTAGTAGGTGGTGCCGTCGAGCTCGACCACGTACCCGACCTTGGCGTCGGCGCGCGGGTGGAACACGACCCCCGGCTCGCGGAACTTGTCGGTGTTGTAGGCCGGCACGGCGCGCACGGTCACGCCGGCTATGGCGACCGTGTCGCCCGGCGCCACGGTGCGTGTGTCGCCGTCGACCTGGGCGGTGACCTCGGCAGGCCCGACGATCACGGTCGCGGGCTGCGAGATGCGGGCGATGTCGTCTTTGTCGAAGTGGTCGGCGTGCTCGTGGGTGACGAGGATGATGTCGGCCGGCGGCGCCCCGGCGGCGATGTGCCACGGGTCGATGTAGATGATCTGTGAGCCGCTGAGGCGAAACGAGTCGTGCCCGAGCCAGCTGACGTTGTCGACCATGCGCTCCTCCTTTGGTCGGTGCGACGGCGACGCCGACGCTCGATGGTTCTTAGTGTGCCCCGAGTGTGCCCCGCGGGCGCGCCCCGAAAAGCGACTGCGGGCGGGGGCGGTCGCAGGCGACCGCCCCCGCCCGCAGGGGCGTGTTTATGACGCTACGCGGCTACCGGGCCGTCAGGCCTCGGCGGCGGGGGCAGGCTTGACGTCGGTGGCCTGCGGACCCTTGCGGCCTTCGCTCAGCTCGAACTCGACGCGCTGGTTTTCGTCGAGTGCCGTCGTGCCCGGCGCGAGACCGGTCACGTGCACGAAGATGTCGCCACCTTCGTCTTGTGTGATGAACCCGTAGCCCTTCTGCGTTGAAAACCACTTGACTGTACCTTGAGGCACCTGTTCCTCCTCAGTTCTGGAGCGTGCCCGCATGCCGACATGTGCGTGGGCTACGGTTGCGCTCGGCCGGAGTTGTGGCGCTGCTGTGCGTCCGGCCATTGTTGTTTAACGCTGAAGTGCGCCATGGGTTAGTGTACGCAGAGACTCCGCCGATTGAAACCCGGCCCCTCCGTTGACATCGACGGCCCTTCGAGGGTGACTGCGAGCCGCTCTCAGGCGGCCGGCGCCGACCCCGGACGCGACACGGCCAGCACGGCCACGCGCGCCGTCAGGTTGGGGCGGCGCAGGCTGCGAGCGGGCCGGTCGAACCTGTTGAGATAGGCCTCGCGCTCGACGCGCAGGCCCTCGCGGCGGCACAGGTCGCGAAAGTCGGTCACCGTGCAGAGGTGGATGTTGGGCGTCTCGTACCACTGGAAGGGCAGCTCGCCCGAGACGGGCATGCGCCCCTGCAGCAGCAGCTGGGCGCGCACCGACCAGTGGGCGAAGTTCGGGAAGCTGACGATGGCCAGGCGGCCGACGCGCGCCATCTCGCGAACCAGCATGCGCGGCCGGCGCAGCTGCTGCAGACTGAAGCTCAGGATGACGACGTCGATGGAGCCGTCGAGGTAGTCTGCCAGGCCCTCATCGAGGTCGCCGTGAAAGACCGACAAGCCCTTGCCCACGCAGGCCTCGACGGCCGCCGGGTCGAGGTCGACGCCGCTGCCGCGCACATGCTTGTCGCGCACCAGCGCAGCCAGCAGCTCGCCGTCGCCGCAGCCCAGGTCGAGCACGGTAGCCCCCTCGGGGACCATCTCCTCGATCAGCCGGTAGTCGAAACGATCCATCTGCCCTTGACTCCCGCCGCCGTCAGGCCGGTCGCGCCGGCGCGACCGGCGGCGCGGCAGGCGCCGTGAAGGTGGCCGCGCCGCTTGCCAGGAAGTTCGAGATGACGCCCTCCATCTTGAAGCGCTCCAGCAGGAACGAGTCGTGGCCGAAGTCGGACTGCGCCTCATAGTAGCTCACGTGCTTGTGGGTGGCGCGCAGCGCGCTCACGATCTGCTTGAGCTGATAGGGCGGATGCAGCCCATCGCTCGAGAACGACATGACGAGGTAACGCGCCTGGGTGTGGCGCAGGGCTTCGGCCAGGCTCGCCTTGCCGCGCGTGAGATCGAAGTAGTCGATCGCCCGCGTGATGTACAGGTAGCTGTTGGCGTCGAAGCGGTCGGTGAAGGCCATGCCCTGGTAGTGCAGGTAGCTTTCGACCTCGAAGTCGGCTGAGAAGGTGAACGAGTAGTCGGGCAGCTCCTGCAGCCGGCGGCCGAACTTCTCGCGCATGGCGAGGTCGGACAGGTAGGTGATGTGGCCGATCATGCGAGCCACCGACAGGCCACGGCGCGGCAGCTTGTGGCCGTAGTAGTGTCCGCCGCGCCAGTTGGGGTCGGCCATGATCGCCTGCCGGCCGACCTCGTTGAAGGCGATCGCCTGGGGCGACTGCTGGGCGGCGGTGGCGATGGCGATCACGCTGTGTGTGCGCTCGGGGTAGGCGACGGCGAGCTGCAGCGCCTGCATGCCGCCCATCGAGCCGCCGATCGTGGCTAGCAGCTTGGGAATGCCGAGCTCGTCGAGCAGCAGCGCCTGCACGTCGACCATGTCGGCGATGGTGATGATGGGAAAGTCGGTGCCGAAGGGGGCGCCGGTGGCCGGGTCGTTGCTCGCCGGCCCGGTGCTGCCGTTGCAGCCGCCCAGCACGTTGGTGCAGATCACGAAGTAGCGGTCGGTGTCGAGCGCCTTGCCGGGGCCGACCAGCATGTCCCACCAGCCCAGGCGCTTGTCGTCGGGCTGGTGACGGCCGGCGACGTGGGCGTCGCCGGAGAGCGCATGTGAGACCAGCACGGCGTTATCGCGGCGTTCGTTCAGGGTGCCGTAGGTCTCGTAGGCCACCGTGATGGGGCCGAGCGACTGGCCGCCCTCGAGCGCCAGCA
>CAZFJE010000060.1:0-15855 GCA_964519555.1 uncultured Thermoleophilia bacterium | reverse complement strand
TCTCTGCTTCGCTTTCCTTGCCTGAGGCGAATCTCGTGGAATCAATCATCTAGGCGGGCGCGCCGCCTCGGGCGAGCGCGTCGGTACGCGCCCGGACCGGCGTTCGTGTGAGCCTGCGGTGCCCAGAGTACGAGGCGCGCTTGGGGGGCGCGCCGGCTGGGTACAAGAGGCCTTGCTCGCGGGCGCCACCGGCCGGCCGTGCCCTGCCGGCGTTCCGCCGGGCACGATCTGCCGACGCCAAAGAAAGGGAGGGGACCGTGCTGAAGGGCTTCAAGGAGTTCATCTTGCGGGGAAATGTGGTCGACCTGGCCGTCGCGGTGGTCATCGGCGCCGCCTTCGGCGCGGTCGTCGCGGCCTTCGTCGCCGACATCGTCACACCGCTCATCGCAGCCATCTTCGGCAAGCCCGACTTCGCGGGGCTGACCTTCACCATCAACCACAGCACGTTCAAGTACGGCTTGTTCATCAACGCCGTGATCGCCTTCGTGCTCGTCGCCGCGGCCATCTACTTCGTCATCGTCGCGCCCATGAACGCGATCGCCGCCAGGCGCGCACGCGGTCAGGGACCGCAGGACCCCACGACCAAGGAATGCCCGCAGTGCCTGAGCGAGATCGCCATCGGGGCGCGGCGTTGCCCCCACTGCACCTCCGAGCTCGCCCCCGCCGCCGGCGGCTGAGACTCGCCGACCTGCGGTTGAGACTCGCCGACCCGCGGCTGAGGCTCTCCGGGTAGACCTGGGGCGGCGGCCCGAGCGCCTCGCGCGCCCGAGCCGCCGCCCCCGCTTGGTTTCAGGGCACGAGCTTGTAGATCTTGCCGTTCAGGCTCGACAGGAAGAGCTCGTCCCTGGCGTTCTGCCCGAACGAGCTCACGTTGGGCAGCTTCTGCGAGATGCCGGTCAGGATATGCGCGGTGGCGCCCGGGCCGGTCTTGAACCAGACGCGGGCGGTGCCGTAGTCGGCGAACAGGTAGTCGCCCTTCAGCGCCGGTATGGCGCTGCCCCGGTAGACGTAGCCGCCGATCACCGCGTTGCCGACGGCGTGCGAGTACTCGCTCACCGGACCCACGAGACGGGTGCGCACGATCGCCTGTGGTTTGTAGACATGCCTGCCTTCGTAGTAGCTCCAGCCGAAATTGGTGCCGGCCGTGGTGCCGGCCTTCAAAAAGTCGATCTCTTCCCATTTGTCCTGGCCGACGTCGCCGATCCACAGGTTGCCGGTCTTGGCGTCGAACGAGAAGCGCCAGGGATTGCGCAGGCCGTAGGCGTAGAGCACCGGCGTGGGCGAGGCGCTCGAGACGTCCATGGTCCAGATCTTGGCGTAGGGAACGTGCACGTTCTGGCCGTAGAGGTTGGGATCGCCTTCGCTGCCGCCGTCGCCGATGCCGATGTAGAGCCGGCCGTCGGGGCCAAACGCGAGCTGACCGCCGTTGTGGTTGGGGTGGGCGTGGTGAGCCACGGTCCACAAGACCCTGGCCGAGCCCGCGTTGGCCACATCGGCGTTCGCGCTGACCGTGTAGCGCACCACCTTGATGTCGCCGTTCACGGCCGTGTAGCAGACATAGAAACGGCCGTTGGTGGGGTACGCCGGATCGAAGGCGACCGAGAGCAGGCCCTGCTCGCCGCCGGCCGACACGCGGCCGTGCACGTTGAGGAACGGCTTGGCGAGCAGCTTGCCGTTCAGCAGGACGCGGATGTAGCCGGTCTTCTCGACGATGAACAGCCGCCTCGAGTCGCCGGGCGACGCCGTCACGCCCAGCGGCTGCGACAGACCCGAGACCACGAGGCGCAGGCGCACCGTGGGCACCTTGACGGCCAGCAGGTTCGGCGTCTGCGCCGCGGCACGGTCGCTGCTGCCGGTGGCCACCAGCGCGGCGGTGGTAAGGGCGCCGGCAGTCACGACTGCGACCGCGGCCCATACGAGCAATCTGCGCGCTCTCATGCTTCACCTCGGGGTCGGCTTCGGGGATGCTCGCAAGGTGCCCGCGATGCGCCCGGTGTAAGCGCGGGCGGGCGGGCGCAGACGCTGTTGCGGGAGTGAGAGGCCGGGTGTACGGAGGCGCTGTGGAGAACGTTACAGGTAGCGCTCGCGGAACGTGGCCGCGGCGGCCCGTTCGGCGGTGGCGATGAGCAGCCGCAGGCGCTGGAGCATGGCGTCGTCGACGCGCAGGGCGCGCTCGTCGACCGCGGCGACCGCTACGATGCCGCGCACGCTGCTTGTGAGGAACATGGCGTCGTCGGCGCGCAGGTCGGCCACGCGCCCGTAGGCTTCGACGACGGCGATGTCGTCGGCTTCGGCGACGCGTTCGAGCGCGGCGCGCATGACGCCCGGCAGAATGGCGCCTTCGGCCGGGGTGGTGACCAGCGCCCCGCCGCGCGCCAGGAAGATGTTCGAGGTGGCGCCCTCGAACATGCGGCCCTCGTCGTCGACGAAGATGGCGTCGTCGGCACCGGCGGCCAGCGCCGCGCGCTGCGCCAGGTACGACTGCATGAAGGTCATCGCCTTGAGCGCGCCGCTCACGCGGATGCCGCGGTGCGAGATGACGCGTAGCGGCCGCGTCGGCTGCTCGCGCACGTCGTTGCGAATGAGGACCGAGGGCCCGCCCCAGGCGGCGCCGCCGGTGACCAGCACGCGGCAGCCGCCGCTTCCGATGCCGCTCGCGTCCGAGAGCTCGACGATGGAGCGGGCGATCGTCGCGCGGTCCCACGGCACGGCGATCTCGAGGACTTCGAGCCCGGACTGCAGACGGTCCATGTGCTCGTCGAAGAACACCGGCACGCCGGCGGCGAGCTTGAACGTCTCGTACAGACCGATGCCGTGCGTGACGGCGCGGTCGAGCGCCGGCACGACGGCCTCGCGTTCGGGCAGCAGGACGCCGTTCAAGCTGACCAGGGGCACGCCAGCCGGACCGCTAGAAGTCATAGCGGCTGGCCTCTTCGGCTTTGAGCGTGCGGAACTTGGTGTAGTCGCGCACGAAGCCGAGACGGGCGATGTTGGTGGGGCCGTTGCGGTGCTTGGCGATGTCGACCACCACGACGCCCTTGGCGTTTTCGTCGCGCGGCTCGTAGATGAAGATGACGAGGTCGGCGTCTTGCTCGATCGCGCCTGATTCGCGCAGGTCGGACAGCAGCGGCTTCTTCTCGGCGCGCGACTCGACCTCGCGGTTCAGCTGCGAGACGGCCAGCACGGGCACGTCCAGCTCGCGGGCGAGCTGCTTGAGCGAGCGCGAGATGCCGGCGACCTCTTGCTGGCGGTTGTCGGCGCGCCCGTCGCCCATCATGAGCTGCAGGTAGTCGATGATGACGAGGCCCAGCTTGGGTTCGACCCGGCTGGCCAGGCGGCGCGCCTTGGCGCGCAGCTCGAAGACGTTGAGGCCGGCCGTGTCGTCGACGTAGATGGGCGCCTTTTCGAGCTCGCCGGCCACCGTGATGAGCTTGTAGTAGTCGTCGTTGGGGAGTGTCTGGCCGGAGCGCAGCCGGTGCGAGGCGACCCGGGCGGCCGAGCACAGCATGCGCTCGCTGATCTCCTGCTTGCTCATCTCGAGGCTGAAGATGGCCACCGACTGCTGACCGGTCATGCCGATGTTGTGGGCGATGTTCAGCGCGAGCGAGGTCTTGCCCACGCCGGGGCGTGCGGCCAGCACGATGAGGTTCGACGGCTGGAAGCCGCCGGTGGTCTTGTCGATGTCGGCAAACCCGGTAGGCACGCCCGAGAGCTGGTGGCCGTCGCGGATCATGTCGATGCGCTCGAAGGTCGACTTGACGAGGTCGCTCATGGCCTCGAAGTCGGCCGAGCTGCGGTGCTGCGAGATGGCGAAGACCTTTTGCTCGCAGGTGTCGAGCAGCGTGCGCGCTTCGTCGGGGTGGTCGTAGCCGAGCTCGGCGATCTCGTTGCCGACCTTGATGAGCTGGCGCAGCACGCTGGTCTCGCGCACGATCTCGGCGTACTGGCGCACGTTGCCGGCGGCCGGCACGATCTCGACCAGTGTGTGTACGAAGGCTTTGCCGCCCACCCGGTCGAGCACGCCCTGCGCCTCGAGGGCGGCGGAGAGCGTGACGGCGTCGATCTCTTTGCCGAGGCCGTACATGTCGCGGATGGTGCGAAAGACGATGCGGTGCGTGTCGCGGTAGAAGTCGTCTTCGACGACGAGCTCGGTGGCGATGGGCAGCGCGTTGGGGCTCACGACCATGGCGCCGAGGAGCGACTCCTCGGCGTCCAGGTCGTGCGGCTGCATGTGACGACCGTCGCTTTGGACGATGCCGGTTGTCACGCTGCTGCCCCTCTCTGCGGCGCCCGTGGGCGCCTTGTCACTCGGGAACGACGATGACCTTGACCGTGGCCACGACGCCTTCGAAGACGTCGATCTCGACCATGTGGTCGCCGACGCTCTTGATGGGCTCTTCGAGGCGCACCTTGTGCTTGTCGACTTTGACCTTGCGGGCGCTCCAGATGGCGTCGGCTACGTCGGCGTTGGTGACCGAACCGTAGAGCCGGTCGCCTTCGCCGGCGTGGGCGCCGATGGTGACGACGGTCTTGTTCAATGTGGCTGCGACCTCGAGTGCGTGCTCGGCGGTGCGGATCTCGCGCGCCTTGCGCTCTTCCATGAGTCGGCGGACTTCGTCGAGCCGGCCCGGGTTGGCGACTTCGGCCAGGCGCTTGGGCAGCAGGTAGTTGCGGGCGTAGCCGCGCGACACGTTGGCGAGGTCGCCCTTTTCGCCCACGCCTTCGATGTCCTGGAGCAGAATGATGTCCACGATCGCCTCCTAGCGGTCTGCGTACGGCAAGAGCGCCATCTCGCGAGCGCGCTTGACGGCCACGGTGACCTGGCGCTGGTGACAGCGGCAGGCGCCGGTGACGCGGCGCGGGCGGATCTTGCCTTTCTCGGAGACGAAGCGCTTGAGGACCGTGTTGGCCTTGTAGTCGACGTCCTCGATCTTCTGTTGACAGTAATAGCAGTAGCGGCGGCGCACCGTGTTCGGGGCCCCGGCCCCGAGCCGCTTCTCGCGCCGCGTGCCCTGTGGTGCTGGCATGTCGGCCTCTCTGGTTCTTTTCTGTTGCTTGCGGCCGGCGGGTGCGCCTGTGCGGGGCGGCGCCCCGCCGGCCGGGTCTAGCTCAGAACGGGATGTCGTCGTCGCCGGCGAAGTCGGCTTCGGCGACGTCGGTCGACTTGGCGAACCTGGCGCCGCCGGACTCACGCGGCGCGCCGCCCTGGGACGCTCCGCCTTCGCGCGGCCCGATGAACTGCACGTTGTCGGCGACCACCGAGACGGCCGAGCGCTTCTGGCCGTCCTGGGCCTCCCACTCACGCCAGCGCAGCTTGCCTTCGACGGCGACCTGGCGGCCTTTTGCCAGGTACTTGCCGCAAAGCTCACCCTGGGAGCCGAACACGTCGACGTCGAAGTAGTTGGGGCGGTCGCCCCATTCGCCACTGCTCTGGTCTTTGACCCGGTCGTTGACCGCGAGCCGCAAGGTGCACACGGTGGTCGAGCCCGCCTGGCGGGTCTCGGGGTCGCGAGTCAGGTTCCCGATGAGGATGACGCGATTGATGGATCCGGCCATGTCGTTCGCTCCTTTGCGGTTGGCGCTAGTCTTTGAGGCGCACCGTCTGGAAGCGCATGACGTCGTCGGTGATGCGCAGCACACGCTCGACTTCGGCCAGAGTGTCTGGCACGGAGCTGAATGTGACGACGCTGTAGAGGCCTTCGCCCTGGCCGGCGATCTCGTAGGCCAGCTTGCGCTTACCCCAGTCGTCGACCGACGCGACCTTGCCCTCGCCCTTCTCGACGGTCGCCGTTAAGCGATCGAGGATCTCGGACTGCCGGCCGTCTTCGATGCCGGGATTGAGCATGAGCATCAATTCGTACTTGTTCGTGGAACTCACCTCCTGTGGTCTGGCGGCCCCAGCCTTGCTGCTGGAGCAGGGGTGAAAAACGCCGCCCCTTCGGCGGCGCAACCTCGGCATGATACCAGTGCGCGGCGTCCGCCTCAACAATGAGGTCCGCCGGCGGTCGGGGAAAGGGCGTCGGCGCGTCGGCCGGGTGACGCATCGCCGGCGATGCGGGCGACGACAGACGGCGATGCGGGCGACGACAGACGGCGACACGGGTGACGACAGACGGCGACACGGGTGACGACAGACGACGACACGGGCGACGACAGACGACGACACGGGCGAGGACCAGGCGCGACGAAGGCCCGCATGCCTGGGCGGCGACGACGATGGCGATCGACGGCTCAGGCCGGCAAGGCCTGGTCGTCCGCTTCTTCGCGCAACCGGATCTCGCCGTCGGCGTCGAGTCCGTCGACCCCCCAGATCGCTCCGAGGCGCGGTTGACCGCGCTCGTCGCTGCGCATGTGGGCCAGCGCCGGCCGCGTGTCGCCCACGAGCTGCCGGGCCTCGGGTGCCGGGATGCGCAGCTCCATCTGGCGCAGGAGCTTGGCAACCGCCTGCTGCACGGAGTCGGCGCGGATCGTGCAGAAGCCGCCGGTCTCGGGCCGTCGGCGCAGCTCGGTGAGGAAGTAGAGGATCTCGTCGGCGTGGATCTCGCCGACGATGATGCGACTGGGCTGCATCTTCATAGCTTTCCCGAAGATGCCGGCCACGTCGGCGTCGTCGTCGACCGAGAGGCGCACGCAGAACGAGCGGTCCTCGAGGGCCGGCAGGTGGTCGGAATGTTCGATCGAGACGAGGCGCTCGTCGACGGACACGAGCTCGAGCAAGGCGTTCAGCAGGGTGGACTTGCCGGTCGCGCGGTCGCCGAAGATGAGCAGCGTGCGCCGTTCGGAGACGTAGCTCGCCAGGCGGGCCGCCTGCGCGGTCGTGATGGTGCCGCCCCGGATGAGGTCGCGCAGGGTGGTCGGCACGGGACCGTCGGGGCTGAGCTCGCCGGCGTACATGCTCGAAGTGGTCGACGAGAGGGCGTCGCGGCGGCTCGTGACGTACGACAGGTATGCCGTGGCCTGCGAGCGCAGCAACACGCGCAGGGCGTCCAGGTACTCGCGCGGTTCTTCGCCGAGGGGCTGCGCGGCGAGCTCGTCGATCATCGCGTCGAGCCGCATGACCACGTCGCGCTGTATGCGGGCCATGACGTTGTTGCGCGCCCGGCGTTCCTCGCGGTCGTCGGCGCTCTCGCGAGACTGGATGATGTCGGTGTCGGTCACGTGGCGCCCCTTTGGCCCTCGCAGCGCAAGCGCTGCCCCACGTAGGGCCTATCGGCCGTCTGGGGGCCGGGGATGAGGCCGAGTCGTCGCCTTGCCCGGCCACACACCTTTCCACCACCCCTACGATGTTATCGGCCTCGCGGGCGCGGGTACCTTTCGTGCAGCCGCAGGCGCGGTCGCCGTGGTGCGACCAGGAGCGCGCGGTCAGAAGGGATGCACCGCGCGGGCACTCGCCGCGCGCCGTATAGGGAGGATTGTGGTGTCAACCGTCCAGCAGGACCTCAAGTCGTACCAGATGTACATCGCCGGGCAGTGGACCGGCGCCGAGAGCGGCGAGACCTACGAGGTCGT
The DNA here is from genome assembly GCA_964519555.1 of uncultured Thermoleophilia bacterium. GTDB lineage: Bacteria > Actinomycetota > Thermoleophilia > UBA2241 > UBA2241 > Bog-752. The sequence continues at coordinate 8,346 of CAZFJE010000060.1, read as the reverse complement.
CGACCCCTCGACCGAGCGGCCGTTCGCCGTCGTACCCAAGGGCGGCGTGGCCGACGCCAGGCGCGCCGTAGCCGCGGCCCGCAAGGCCTTCGACGAAGGCCCTTGGCCGCATACGCTGGCCACAGAGCGGGCCGAGCTGCTCCACGCCGTCGCCGCCCGCATCCGCGAGCGCGCCGACGAGCTTGCGATGCTCGAGACCCGTCAGATGGGCAAGCTGCTCGGCGACTCGCTCGTCGACGTAAGCGACGCCGCTCACACCTTCGACTACTACGCCGGCCTGGCCGTCGAGCAGCACGGCCAGACTCTCGAGGTGCCGGGCGAGAGCATGAGCATGGTCGTGCGCGAGCCGATCGGCGTCACCGCGGGCATCACGCCGTGGAACTTCCCCATCCTGATGGCCGCCTGGAAGGTCGCGCCCAGCCTCGCCGCCGGCAACGTCATGATCTTGAAGCCGGCATCCGTGTCGCCGCTGACCTCGCTCGAGCTCGCCCGGATCTTCACCGAGGTGGGGCTGCCCGAGGGCGTCTTTCAGGTGCTGACCGGGCCGGGCGGGCAGGTCGGCGACTACCTCGCGTCGTCGTCCGGCATCGACATGGTGGCCTTCACGGGCAGCGTCGAGGTCGGCAAGAGCATCATGCGGGCCGGCGCAGAGAACGTGAAGAAGGTCGGCCTGGAGCTCGGCGGCAAGAGCCCCAACGTGGTCTTCGAAGACGCCGACTTCGAGGCCGCCATCGACGGCGCCCTGATCGGCATCTTCGCCGGCAGCGGCGAGGTCTGCTCGGCGGGCTCGCGCCTGCTCGTGCAGCGCTCGATTTACGACCGCTTCGTCGGCGAGCTCGTCTCGCGGGCCATGGCGATCAAGGTCGGCGCGCCCGCCGAAGAGGCGAGCGAGATGGGTCCGCTGGTCTCGCAACAGCAGCTCGACACGGTCGAGCGCTACGTCAGGATCGGCCGCGACGAAGGCGCCGTGCTGGCCACCGGTGGCCAGCGGCTCGAGGGCAACGGCTATTACTACGAGCCCACCATCTTCGTCGATGTCGACAACTCCATGAGGATCGCCCAGGAAGAGATCTTCGGGCCGGTGCTCGTGGTCATCCCGTTCGACTCAGAAACCGACGCCATCCGTCTGGCCAACGACACGATCTACGGCTTGGCCGCCGGCGTGTGGACCAAAGACGTCACGCGCGCCATGCGGGTTATCAAGGCGCTGCGCGCCGGCATCACCTGGGTCAACACCTACCACCCCACCTACAGCGAAGCTCCCTGGGGCGGCTACAAGCAGAGCGGCATCGGCCGCGAGCTCGGCACCTTCGGGCTCGACGAGTACCAGGAGGTCAAGCAGATCAACATCGACCTGACCGACAGGCCGCTCGGCGTCTATCAGCACGGCAAAGAAGAGCCCGAAGTGGGTAAGGTCGTGTCGCTGAGCGACCGCCGGCCGTTCAACGAGGAACACCGGTCCGACGAGTGGGTCGGGTACTGCCGTAACTGCCGTTAGGCGCGCGCCGAAGTCACGCCAGCCTGAGCGGCAACGACGAAGTTGCTTGACGGTCTGGAAGGAGCGCCCGTGGTCGTACAGGTCACCGACAAAGTAGCGAAAGGGTTGCGGATCGCCGGTCCCCAGGGGACCGGCGATCCGCTCGCCGTGCGCAGCCCGTGGGACGGCAGCGAGATCGCCACCATCAACACGACGCGCCTCGACGAGGTCGACGCCGTCCTCGACCGGGCCGTCGCGGCCTTCGCCGAGTGGCGCTGGACGCCGGCCTGGAAGCGCGCCCAGATCCTCGAGCGCACGTCGCACCTGCTCGAAGACCACGCCGAAGAGGTCGCCCGCCTGATCGCCCTCGAGGGCGGCAAGCCGCTCAAAGACGCCCGCGTCGAAGCGCGGCGCGGCGCCTCGACGTTTCGCTGGGCGAGCGAAGAGGCCAAGCGCACGGCCGGCGAGATCATCGAGATGGACGCCGACCAGGGCGGCGAGAACCGCTTCGGCTGGACGATCCGCGAGCCGCGCGGCCTGATCGTCGCCATCTCGCCCTTCAACTTCCCGCTCAATCTGGTCAGCCACAAGGTGGCCCCGGCGCTGGCGGCGGCCAACGTCGTGGTGCTCAAGCCCGCATCGTCGACCCCGCTCACCGCGCTGCGTCTGGCCGAGTTCTTAAGCGAGGCTGGCCTGCCCGACGACGTCCTGCAGGTCGTGGTGGGCCCCGGCTCCACCCTGGGCACCAAGCTGGTCAAAGACGAACGGGTGAACATGGTGTCCTTCACCGGCAGTCCGCCGGTCGGTCGCCAGATCGCCAGCGACGCCGGCATGAAGATGGTCACCCTCGAGCTGGGCAACAACTCGGCGACCATCGTCGAGGACGACGCCGACCTCGACCTCGCGCTGCAGCGCGTGGTCGCCGGCGGCTTCACGAACTCGGGACAGGTCTGCATATCGGTGCAGCGCGTGGTCGTGCACGAGAAGGTCTACGACGAGTTCCTGGCGGCGCTGGTGGCCTCGGTCGCGGCGCTCAAGGTCGGCGACCCGCTCGACGAGACGACCGACGTGGCCGCCCTGATCGACGACTCAGAGACGGCGCGCGTCAAGGCCTGGGTCGCCGAAGCCGTCGAGCAGGGCGCGACCGTCGCCGTGGGCGGCATCGACGCGGCCGGCGACCTGCGTCCGACCGTGCTCACCGACGTGACACGCGACATGAAAGTCTGCGCCAACGAGGTCTTCGGGCCGGTCCTCGCCGTGCGCAAGGCAAGCGATATCTGCGAGGCCATCGCGATCTCCAACGACAGCGACTACGGCCTGCAGGCCGGCATCTTCACACGCGATTTGAACAAGGCCCTCTACGCGGCCCGTCACCTCGAGGTGGGCGGCGTCATGATCAACGAGGTGCCGACCTTCCGGGTCGACCACATGCCCTACGGCGGCATCAAGAGCTCAGGCATGGGGCGCGAGGGCGTCAAGTTCGCGATCGCCGAGATGACCGAGCTCAAGATGGTCATGATCCGCGAGATGGACTGGGGCAGCCCGGGCTCGCCGCTCGGGGCCTGCAAGCGCGAGGGGATGTAGAGGCCGGGGGCAGTCAGCCCGAACGCACGAACGAGCCACGAGAGGTCGCCATGATCAGCGCCCGCAACCAGCTGCCAGGCATCGTCAAGTCCGTCACCCTCGGCGCCGTCATGGCGGAGATCGTGATGGACGTGAGCGGCACCGAGGTCGTCGCTGCCATCACGCGTCACTCCGCCGAGTCGCTGGGGCTCACCGAGGGCGACAAGGTGAAGGCCGTCATCAAGGCCACCGAGGTGATGGTGCAGAAGTAGGGACGAACGCGGCGGCGCGCGCGGATGCGCGCGCCGCCGCTGTCGCGCGACACGCACCGTCGCGCGAGCGCGGCGAGAGGTCGCCGCGGACGGCCTCGCGTGCCGTCGGGCCGTGTGACGCGCACCGGGCCGTCGCGTTACACTTGTGGGCAATGAGCGCCTCTCCTCCACGTCGCGTCGACTACCTGCGTCTGTCGGTCACCGACCGGTGCAACCTGCGGTGTGTCTACTGCATGCCGGCCGAGGGCGTGCCGCCGCTTTCGCACACCGACATCCTGTCCTACGAAGAGCTGCTGGACTTCGCCGCGGCGGCCCTGGCGGCCGGCATCACGCGGGTCCGCGTGACCGGCGGCGAGCCGTTGGTGCGCAAGGGCTTCGTCGGCTTCATCGAGCGCCTGGCGGCGCTCGACGGCCTCACCGACCTCTCGCTCACGACCAACGGTGTCCTGCTGCCCGGGTGCGCCGCCGAGCTGCGCGCGGCCGGCCTCAAGCGCGTCAACGTGAGCATCGACAGCTTAGACGCGGGCCGCTACGCGCAGCTCACGCGCGGCGGACGCCTGGCCGACGCCCTGGCGGGGCTCGACGCGGCCTTCGCCGCGGGCTTCGCGCCGGTCAAGGTCAACGCCGTGCTGCTGGCCGGCGCCACCGACGAGGTCGACGGCTTCGTCGAGCTCACCCGGCGGCGTGAGGTGCACGTGCGCTTCATCGAGTACATGCCGCTCGACCGCCGCCTGGCGGGGCAGCGCGACTTCGTGCCCGCCTGGACCGTGCTCGAACGCCTGCGCGCCGACCATCGCGTCGAAGACGTCGACGGTCCGTTCGGCCTCGGGCCGGCGCGCTACTATCGCGTGCCGGGCGCGCTGGGCACGATCGGCTTCATCTCCGGGGTGTCCGACCACTTCTGCGCGCGCTGCAACCGCCTGCGCCTCATGGCGGACGGGCGCCTGAAGACCTGCCTGTTCTCGCCGCCCGAGCGCGAGCTCGACGTGCGTCCGCTCATCGGCGACCCGCGCAAGCTGGCCGCCGCCATCGCCGACGCCATCGACGGCAAGCGGTTCGATCGTCTGGTCGAAGCTCCCGACGCCGGTCGCGGCATGTCTCAGATCGGAGGGTAGGATCGCACCCGTGAATGGACTCTCTCATGTAGACGAACACGGCCGGGCCCGCATGGTCGACGTCGCCGGCAAGCCCGAGACCGAGCGCGTCGCGCGCGCCGAAGCCCGCGTGCTCATGGCGCGGGCGACGCTCGACGCCATCCGCGACGCGCGCGTGTCCAAGGGCGACGTCGTGGCCACCGCGCGCCTCGCCGGCATCATGGCCGCCAAGCGGACGCATGAGCTGATCCCGCTCTGCCACCCGCTCGCGCTGACCTTCGTCGGCGTCGAGATCGAGGCCGACGAGGCGCTGCCCGGGCTGCACGTGACGACCGAGGCGCGCCTGGTCGGGCGCACCGGGGTCGAGATGGAGGCGCTCGTGGCCGCGTCGGTCGCCGCCCTTACGGTCTACGACATGTGCAAGGCCATCGACCGCGGCATCGAGGTCACCGGCGTGCGGCTGCTCGAAAAGTCGGGCGGCGCGAGCGGCCATTGGCGCCGCGAAGGCGCACGGCCATGACGGCCCTCGAGCTGCCGCGGGGCAGCGTCGTGTCGGTCAACGTGGCCGCCACCAAGGGCGTGCGCAAGACGCCCTGTGCGGCGATCGAGCTGGTCACCGGCCACGGCGTCGCGGGCGACGGTCACGCCGGCCCCTGGCACCGCCAGGTGAGCCTGCTGGCGATCGAGAGCATCGACACCATGCGCGCCAAGGGGCTCGACGTAGGCCCCGGCGACTTCGCCGAGAACGTGACCACGCAGGGGCTCGCCGTGGCCGAGCTGCCGCTGGGCACTCGCTTCCGGCTGGGCGACTGCCTGATCGAGCTCACCCAGATCGGCAAGGTCTGCCACGACCGCTGCGCGATCTACCGCGCCGCGGGCGACTGTGTCATGCCGCGCGAAGGCATCTTCGGGCGCGTGCTGCAGGGCGGGCCGCTGCGCGCCGGCGACGAGGTCGTCGTGACCGTGATGGGCACCGGAGCCAGGGGTGCGGGCGCGCAAGAGGCGTCCGACGAAGTACACGAAAGCGAGGAACGACCATGAGCGAGACGGTCGGCATTCGGGCCGTTGTCATCACGTTGTCCGATTCGGGCTACGCCGGCCGCCGCGACGACGAGAGCGGCGCCGTGCTCGAGGGTCTGCTGAACGAGCTCGGCGCCGAGTACGTCGAGCGCGTGCTGCTGCCCGATGAGAAGCCTCTGCTCTCCGAGAAGCTCATGCACTACGCCGACCGCACGCCGGCCAACCTCATCCTCACCACGGGCGGCACGGGTTTCACATCGCGCGACGTGACCCCTGAAGCCTCGAAGATGGCCTTCGACCGCGAGGCGCCGGGCTTCGCCGAGGCCATGCGCGCCGCTTCGCTCGCGAAGACGCCCCACGCCATGCTCTCGCGCGCCGTGAGCGGCTTGCGCGGCGCCACCCTGATCATCAACTTCCCGGGCAGCCCGGCTGCGTGCCGCGAGCAGTTCGAGGTGATCCGCGAGGCCCTGCCGCACGCCCTCGAGAAGCTCGCCGACATGGGCGGCGACTGCGCCCGCGTCACCACGTGACCCGCTCGGCTGCGGCGTCTGGCTAAAAGCGGAGGCCCGACTGACGCCGGCGCTTCGTGCCGCCACCGTATGGCCGATAGCGAAGGCCGGGGTGAGGATGCCGCTCGTGCCGCCGCCGTGTGGCCGATAGCGAAGGCCGGGGTAAGGGCGAAAGGTCGGCCTGCGAGGTGCCAACGCTCTCAAAGTGCGGTTGCGGACCGGGACCGAGACAGCCCCGACCTGTAGCCCTTGCCCCGGCCGGAGCGCCCTCCCGAGACAGCCCCGACCTGTAGCCCTTGCCCCGGCCGGAGTGCCCCCCCGAGACGATGCAGCGTCGGGCGCCGGCTATGCGCCTTCGCCGAGGGCGATGGCGAGGTAGGCGGCGATCGACGCGTCGGCGTCTTCGACGGCGCGCCACTGTGCCGCCGCCAGAAGCTCGTCGAGATCGTCGGGACCTATGCCGAGCTCGGCCGCGGCCGCGGCCCGGCCTTCGTGGCCGCGCACCGCGCGCAGCGCGCGCCACTGGGCGTCGGTGCGGGTGCGCACGAGCGGCTCAAGCAGGGCGCAGTAGGCGTTCAGCAGCAGGTCGCCGGCCATGCCGGTGCCGCGATAGTGCACGAGACGGTCCGCCTGCCAGGCGGCCACGAAGGCCTCTTCGGCGGCGCCGTCGAGGGCCACGCCCACGCGTACCTGCAGCGGCGCGACGAGCTCGCGCAGCACGCTCACGCAAAGCGGCGCCTGGGCGGCGTCGGCGAGCGTCCCCTCGACGGCGTCGACTTCGACTACGGCAAAGGGCGCGGCGAGCCCCGGCGCGAAGAGCTCGTTCAGGCGGCGCACGCCCTCGTCGAGCGTGTGCTGCAGGGTCTGCGGGTCGTCGAGCTGCCGTGAGCCGATGACGTCGGCGTGGATCGCAGCGCGCATGGGGGTCGTCTCCTTGGTCTCTGGGCGGTCGTCGACCTACAGTACGCCGCGCGACGCTCGAGTCCTGTAGTCTGGCCGTCCGGCGTCGGGTGCGCGGACGCGCGTCGCCGGCGCCGCCGGACCGTCGCCGGACCGCCGCCGGCGCCGTCGAACGAGTGACGCCCGCGCCCTGACCGTCTACATTTGGAGCGGCCGACCGGCCCGGCGACCGGAGAGGAGGCGAGCAGATGAGCAAGAAGGCGCAGCGGCGCCTCATCGTGGCGACCGTCATCCTCGTGGTCGCCTTTGCCGCGGCGATCGTCTACGTCGTCGCCTCGCAGGGCGCCTACTACCGCCAGGTGTCGGCGCTGTCGAGCGCCGACAACGGCCGCAACGTCAAAGTCGGCGGCGCGGTCGTGCACGGCACCATCGTGCGCGGCGCGGGTGGGGTGCACTTCACGATCGAAGACCTGACCGGCCGGTCGAGCACGGTCAAGGTCGACTACGACGGTCAGATGCCCGCCACCTTCGCCGCCGGCGTGCAGGTGGTCGTGACCGGCAGGTTCGCGTCGGGCAGCGACCTGATCAGCGCCGCCCAGCTCGAGACCAAGTGCCCCTCGAAGTACGCCGGCAAGGCGAGCCCGCTGCCGCAACCGAGCATCGGCGGATAGGGCGCCGTGATCGTCGTCGGCCGCTTTGCCCTGTTCTGCTGCCTTGCCTTCTCGCTCGCCGCGGTGGCTCTCATCGCGCTCGGCGTGCGCCGGCGCAGCGGCGAGCTCGTGCGCTTCGGCTACCTGGCCGTGTACGGGCTCTTCTTCGCGGTCGTCGTGGCCGCCGCGGTGCTGCTCGAGGCGTTCGTGGCGCGCGACTTCTCGTTTGCCTACGTCGCCCAGAACTCCGACACGAGCCTCTCGTTCGTCTACCGTGTGGCCGGCTTCTGGGCCGGCCAGCAGGGCTCGTTCCTGCTCTGGCTCCTGCTGCTTGCCGCCATCACGGTGGTCGTCGCCTTGCGCGACATCGAGACGCTCGACCGCCTGACGGCGACCGCCGTCGGCGTGCTGGCCGCCGTGGTCGCGGTCTTCGCCGTGCTCCTGGTGGCCGACCCGGGCTCGAACCCGTTCGTGTCGGCTGCCCCGGCGTCGGCCGGCCAGGGTCTGAACCCGCTCCTGCTGCACCCGGCCATGGTGCTGCACCCGCCCGCGCTGTTTGCCGCCTACGCCGCGCTCACGGTGCCTTTTGCCTACGCCACCGCCGCGCTGCTGCTCGGCGACGGCGGTCGCGACTGGGTGCTGGGCGCCCAGCGCTGGGCGGTCGCCGGCTGGGTGTTTCTGTCGCTCGGCATAGGCCTGGGCGCCTGGTGGGCCTACGTCGTGCTGTCGTGGGGCGGCTACTGGGGCTGGGACCCGGTCGAGAACGCCTCGCTCATGCCCTGGCTCACCGGGACCGCCCTCCTGCATTCGATGGACCTCTACCGGCGGCGCGGCCTGTTCAAGCGCTGGACGCTCGCCCTG
>CAZFJE010000059.1:0-16058 GCA_964519555.1 uncultured Thermoleophilia bacterium | reverse complement strand
GGGTCCCAGTGCGGCGCGCCGAGGCCGGCGAGGGCGGGCACGAAGACCCCGCCCTCGCCGGCCGCCACCTGCGCGGCGAGCTCGCTGGCCTGTTCGGACGACGAGACCACGCCCAGGCCGTCGCGTAGCCAGCCGACGGCCGCGCCGCCCACGAAGGCGCTGCCCTCGAGGGCGAAGGTCGGCCTGCCGCCGCGCTGCACGGCCACGGTGGTGAGCAGGCGGTTGCGCGAGGCGACGGGGGCGGCGCCGGTGTGGGTCAGCAGGAAGCAGCCGGTGCCGTAGGTGAGCTTCGCCTGGCCGGCGCCGTAGCAGCCGTGACCGAAGAGCGCCGCCTGCTGGTCGCCGCACAGCGCGGCGATGGGCAGCGCGACGCCGAACAGGCGGGGGTCGGTCTCGCCCACCACGGCGCTCGTGTCGACCACGGCCGGCAGCAGCTCGCGCGGCACGCCGAACAGCTCGAGGAGCTCGTCGTCCCAGGCGCCTGTGTTCAAGTCGTACAGCAGCGTGCGCGATGCGTTGGTCGCGTCGGTCACGTGCAGACGCCCGCCGGTCAGGTTCCACGCGAGCCACGAGTCGACGGTGCCGCCGGCCAGCTCGCCGCGCCGCGCGCGCCGCGGCCCGTCGGGGATGTGCTCCAAGATCCAGCGCAGCTTGGTCGCCGTGAAATAGGGGTCGAGGACAAGGCCGGTCTTGCGCCGCACCAGCGCCTCGTGGCCCGCGTCGGCGAGCGCCCGACACGTGGCGGCGGTGCGGCGGTCCTGCCAGACGATCGCCGGCGCCACGGGGGCGCCCGTCGCGCGTTCCCAGACCACGGCGGTCTCGCGCTGGTTGGCAAGGCCGACGGCCGCGACGGCCGCCGCCGCGGCCGGGCGGGCGGCCAGCACCGCGCGCGCCGTATCGAGCTGGGCCCGCCAGAGGGCGAGCGGGTCTTGCTCGACCCAGCCCGGAGCCGGGTAGGTCTGGCCGACGGCCTGCTGCGCGCTGGCCACGATGCGGCCGTCGTGGTCGACGAGCAGCGTCCGCGAGCTCGTGGTGCCCTGGTCGAGTGCGAGGATCACCGCGGCCCCGCGCGCTAGCCGAGCGCGCGCTTGAGGCGCCGCAGACCCTCTTCGAGGGTGGCACGCGGACAGCCGAAGTTGAGGCGCAAAAACCCGGGGGCGGCGCCAAAGGCGCCGCCGTCGGACAGCGCCACGCCGGCGCGCAGGCAGGCCTGGGCCGCTTCCGCGCCGTGGGCGTCGTGAGCCGCAAGCCAGCCGCGCGCGTCGAGCCAGGCGAGGTAGGTGGCCTCGACGCGCGTCGTGGTCACTCCAGGCAGCTCGGCCGCGACGAACGACGCCACCAGCTCGGCGTTGCCGCGCAGGTAGGCGCGCAGCTCGGCGAGCCACTCGCCGCCGTCGCGGTAGGCGGCTTCGGCGGCGGCGATGGCAAAACAGCCCGGGAACGGCAGAACGCCGGCGCCGGCCTCGACGAAGCGTCGGCGCAAGCCTTTGTCGGGGATCACGGCGAAGGCGAAGTTCAGACCCGGCAGGTTGTAGGTCTTGCTGGGCGCCATGAGCGTGACCGTCACCTCGTCGGCGGCCGGCGCGGCGACCACCGAGGGCACATGGGTCGCGGGCTCAAGGAGCAGGTCGCAGTGGATCTCGTCGGAGACGAGCACCAGACCGCGGCGGCGGCAGAGGTCGACCACCGCGGCGACCTCGGCGGCGCTCCAGATGCGCCCCAGAGGGTTGTGCGGGTGACAGAAGAGCAGCACCTTCGTGGCCGGGGTCACGGCCGCCTCGAGCTCGGCGAGCGGCAGCTCCCAACGCTCGCCTGCGCGGCGCGCAGCGACTGTGGCCAACTCCCGTCCCTGCAGGCCGGGCGCTTCGAGGAACGGCGGATAAGCGGGCACCACGGTGAGCACCGTCTCGCGGGGCGCGGCGTACGCGCGGCAAGCGAGATTGAGGGCCGGCACGACGCCGGGCAGAAAGACGAGCGCCTCGGGAGCCACCGTCCAGCCGTAGCCGTCGCGCAGGTGCGCAAGCAGCGCGGCGACGAGCGAATCGGGCAGGTGGGTGTAGCCGTAGACGCCGTGGGCCGCCCGGGCCTTGAGCGCCGCGACCACCGCCGGTGGCGAGGGCAGGTCCATGTCGGCCACCCAGAAGGGCAGCACGTCGGGACCGTAGCGGTCCCACTTGTAGCTCGCCGTCCCGCGGCGCTCGACTACGGCGTCGAAATCCACGCGTGCCTCCCCGGTCTCACGAACACGTCCGGTCTCGCCCGCCGGCGTCCGGCCGCCGCCTGCGATGCTATCGTATCCGCGCCGGCGGCCGGCAAGGCCGTCGAGGCGCTCAAGCCCGGTCGCCTTCGCGCCGACACCGAGTCAAAGAAGAGGGAAATCGTGCGGCTCGCCCGACACCAGGGCGCGACCACGGCCGCCGACGTTCGTTACAGCGAAGGAGACAACGTGCGCGTCAGACACCTCGCACTCACCATGACCGTCAGCGCGGCCCTGCTCGCGCTCGCCGCCGGCCTCGGCGCCTGCGCGTCGAGCGGCAGCGCCACCCTGCCCGACCAGGTGCCGCCCGCGGCCAGGTCGATGAGCCCCGCACCGCCGTCGGCCTTCGGCGTCGGCACCAACAAGCAGTATCGCTTCTCGATCGACTATCCGCTGGGCTGGCTCAGCGCTTCGACCAAGGCGGCGGCGAGCGGCGACGCCCTGACCAGCACGCTGTGGGCCGACCCCAAGGGCAAGGTCGTCGGCGGCCACGCCTTCGATACCCTGCAGGTGGCTGTCTACGCCATGGCCAAGCCGGTCAAGGCAGCAGACCTCAAGAGCCACGCCGGCGACTTCGACCTCATCGTCCACAGCCTCATCAAGGGCCTGCCCAAGCTGAGGATCACCGATGCCTTCAGGCCGATCACCGTGAACGGCACCAAAGGCTTTCAGATCACCTACACCTACGACGCTCAGAACACCGAGGCCGGCGCCATGTCGTACCTCTTGCTGCCCAAGGGCCGCTACGCCTACTGGATCACCGGTCAGGCGAGCGCCGACACCTGGGCGCAGTCGTGGTCGAAGCTGACTCCGGCGATGGCCTCGTTCACGATCCTGCCAGTCAAGAACTAGGCGCTCGCAAGGCGCCGTCGGCGGCAGGCGCTGCGGCGGCGGCAGGCGTCGCCGCGGCCCCGGCCGACTCTTCGGCGTCGCCGGGCGACGCTGCCGCATCGAGCGCCGGCGGCTGTTCGAGCGGCAGATACCAGTGCATGAGCGCGAAGATGGCAACGACCGCGCCCAGCACGTTCAGCAGGTCGAGCACGCGCACGTCGAAGATACGGCTGCAGAGCAGCGCCGCGGCCACCCCCATGGTCACCACCGCCGCCGGACGCCCGGCGGGCGGACGCGATGTGAGCACCAGCGCCAGCGGAACGAGCGGCCACACGTAGGCCATCTGCCAGGCGAGCGGCGAGAAGAACAGCATGAACAGCACGGCCAGCAGCAGCACCGCGTAGCGCTCGCGCCGCTGCTCGTCGCGGGCGTCGGGGGCCAGCGGCGCGCGCCGCCGGTTGCGGCTCGCCACGTACACCAGGAACAGGAGCGCGCAGTAGCCCAGCGTCGAGGCCACCTTGAGCAGCAGCGGGTACTGCCACCAGAAGCGCAGCACCGTCTGGTTGAAGCGCGACGGGTCGGAGACCGCGATCGAGGGCAACGTCGTGAACAGGAACTCGCGGTACAGGCCGATGTGCACCCAGGCAAGCGACACCGCCCCCAGGACCACGCCGCAGAGCAGCGCCTTGAGCGCCAGCCGCCAGTCGCGGAAATAGACGACCATCACGGCCAGCAGCAGCACCGGCGTCACCTTGGTGGCGACGGCCAGTGCGAGCAGTGCCGCCGACGGCCATCCCCGCCAGCGCGGATAGAGCAGAAAGCCCGAGATGGCGAAGGCGGCGGCCACCAGGTCGGCCTGTCCGTTGTGCACGTGGTAGATGAACGGATATGAGGCCATCGTGAGCAGCGCGGTGACGCCCAGCACCTCGAACCGCCGGCCCGGCGTGACCCACATCGCGACTGCGATCAGCAGCGCGAAGGCGCCGAGCGTGATGGCCAGCCAGGCGCGGCGCGCGTCGTCGTAGCTGTAGTGGGCAAGCGCGCCGTAGACCGGCAGGAAGGTCGGCGGGTAGATGTAGCCCGAGATCTGCGGCGTATCGAAGCGCGGGTAGACGATGGCGCCGGCGACGCCGGGGTGGTTGGTGTAGGGGTCGAGCCCCAGGTTCCAGTTGTGGCCCCCGGCGTAGTACTGGAAGAAGTCGTAGTTGGGCACGTGCACGACGGGATCGACGTCGTTGAAGGCGTTCGAGACGATCGCGACCCAGTAGCTCGTAGCGATCGCCGCGGCCAGCAGCACGAGCAGCAGGGCGATCGTGCGTCGAGACGGCCAGGCGCCGGTCGTGCCGGGCGAAGCTGCGGGCAGGCGATCCATGGGGCCCAGTATATCGACCGCCGGCCGCCGCGGCTTGAAGCGACGCGCGGCCGGCGCTCCCGGGCGCAATCGTTTTTCGCGCGTCCTTCGCTGGGCAGAACCGGCAAAGTGGTCGCCGCGGCGACCGCCACCGACAGCTCGACCGACAGACAAGGAGACGGCGATGGCCAACTCGATCGTATGGGCCGACATCCCGGTGCTCGACCTGGACCGGGCCCGCAAGTTCTACGGCGCGATCCTGCAGGAAGAGGTCAAGCTCGCCCCGGGCATGGAGGGCATCGCCCTGCTGCCCGGCGAGATGGGCGAGGTCAGCGCCGATCTGGCCGTCGGCGGCAACGTCAAGCCGAGCACCGACGGCGCCACCGTCTATATCGACTGCAAAGGCGACATCGAGGGCGCGATCGCGCGCGCGGTGGCGGCCGGCGGCGAGGTCATCATGCCGCCGAGCGACATGGGCGAGATGGTCGGCACGATCGCCTTTCTCAAAGACACCGAGGGCAACCGCATAGGGCTGCACGTGCCGCCCAAGATGTAGACGTCTGCGGGGCATGCGGAAGTCTGCGGCATGCGAACGTCTTGCGGCGGCGGCAAGCCGCCGCCGCAAGACAACGACGGCGGGCGTGGCGGCTTACAGCCGCCACGCCCGCCGTCTTCGTCAACGCAGGCAGGTCAAGAAGCCGGAACGGGCTCCCAGACGCGCATCCACTTGATGGTGAACTTGGGCGAGGCCGGCACACTGCGGTCGATCGAGCCCTGAGCGAGCACGCGCTCACCGACGGTCAGGTCGGCCAGTGTGAGCACGACGGGCTTGCCCGCGAGCCAGGTGAAGATGCGGGCGGTCGGGGCGACCACGAAGGTCGTCTTAACGCCGACGACGTCGAACAGGCCGCGGGTCACGAGCAGCGGCCGGGCGACGATCGTGGCGCCGGTCAGGTCGATCGCCTTGACGGGGCCGCGGAAGGCGAACCACTTGATCTGGTTGGGGTTGAGCACGTGACTGGCCACGACGCGCTTGGCCGTGAAGACGGGCTGAGCGGGCACGGTCAAGTCGATCGCGCCGGTCACGCGCACGTGGTCGCCGAGCCGGATGTCGCTCATGGTGATCGCCCGGAAGAGGCGGCCGTGGGGCTTCAGGAGCTGCGTCTTGGGCGTGACCACGACGGTCAGGTCGTCGCCCAGGTAGGGCGCCACGCCGATCGAGGCGAGCGTCACTCGCACGACCAAGCGGCCGTTGGTGGCGTCGACGGCATCGACCTTGCCGGCCGCGGTGAACGACTTGGCCGGGGTCCACCACGAGATGTGGTTCTCGGCCACCACGCCGGTCGTCGCGAAGGCGGCCGGCACGAAGCAGGCAAGCGCTACGACCATGACGGCCAGCACGAGCAGTGCTTTCTTCATGTTCTCCTCCTCAAGGTCAAAAATCTCGCTACGGGGACAGCCTCTGCACCATGGAACGTCGGCGTCGCGGCGAACCCTAACGGCCGCCGGCCGCTCTGCGACAAAGCGGCGGACTGGTGCTAGGGTTCTGCCAGCCTGGGCGTTACAGGGATGGGCAACCAGGAACGACGGGGGGGGCAGTGGCATGTCGGCGGGTGAGAGCAAGGTCACCGGCGACCAGAGGTCGCCCGGTCTCGAACCGAGCGACGAACGGCTAGTGGCCGACCTGCGCCGCCACGCTCCCGACTCGCTGGCCCGCCTGCACCGTCTCTACGCGGTCGGCATCTACAACCTCGCGCTGCGCATGGTCCACCATCGCCAGGACGCCGAGGACATCACCCACGACGTGCTCATCCGCGCCTACGAGCGCCTGCCGCGCGACTGCGAAGTGCGGCTGCGCCCGTGGCTCTACCGCATCACGCTGAACCGCTGCTACGACCACCTGCGCACGGCCGCTCGCCGGAGGCCGGCCGACCAGGCCGGCCAGTCCGGCCAGACCCCCGAGCTGCCCGCCGTCGGCGACCCGTTCGAGCAAGCCGAGCTCAGCGCCCTCTTCGAGCGCACGCTCGAGACCATGACGGCTCGCCAGCAGACGGCCCTGCTGCTCAAAGACGTGCACGGCTTCTCCACCGCCGAGCTCGCCGCCACGCTCAACGTCACGCCGGGCTCGGCCGAGGTGCTGCTGGCCCGCGCCCGCAACTCGTTCCGCGCACGCTTTGCCGACATCGCCGGCGTCGAAGCCCGATCCATGCCGGCCTGGATCGGAGCGAGCCTCGTGCTGCCGCTGGTGGCGCTGCCCAAGGCGCTGCTCGCCCCCCCAGCGCCGCCGGTGCTCGCCCTGCATCCCCTGCCCGACCTCTTGAGCCACGCCGGCCTCGGTGCCGGCTACGCCGCGCCGGTCGGGGTCGCCGGCACCGGCGTGGGCTCGGCGATCGCCAACTCGGCGGCCGTCAAGCTCGCCGCCGTGCTCGCCGCGGCCGCCACCATGACCGCCGGCGTGAGCGACGTGGCGCATCGCACCCATCTGCCGGTGAACCCCGCCCGCGTCGCCGCCGCGCGCGCCACGACCGCGCCGGCCCGGCACGCCGGCACGGCATCGCTGCCCGGCATCGCCAGCCGCACCACGCACCCCTCGCCGCGCGCCACTGTCGCCGCCGCCGGCCTCGGTGCTACGGCGTCGCCGTCGCCGTCGCCCACCGACGGCGCCTCGGCGTCGGTCACTCCCTCACCGTCGCCCACCGATACCCGCCTGGGCGACGCACCCCCCACGCCGTCGCCGAGCGCGACGCCCACGCCCACGCCCACGCCGTCGCCGAGCGCCAGCGACACCTCGAACCCCTCCCCCACGCCGAGCGCCACGCCGAGCGCGGGCGCCTCGCCCAGCCCGGCACCGTCACCCACGGTCTGACGGTCGCCCGCGGCGCCGTTACCGGCCCCGTCGGGGCGGGAATACGAGGCCGTGACCCATCCCCAAGCGCCGTCCGCCCGACCGCGTCCGCGGCGCGCCACCGAAGGAGCCTCATGGAGAAACGCAAGCTGGGCGGCCAAGGCCTCGAGGTCTCGGCCGAAGGGCTGGGCTGCATGGGCATGTCCGAGTTCTACGGGCCGACCGACGAGATCGAAGCCATCGCCACCATCCATCGCGCCATCGACCTGGGCGTCGACCTGCTCGACACCGCCGACATGTACGGTCCCTTCACCAACGAGCGTCTGGTGGGCCGCGCCATCGCCGACCGTCGCGACCAGGTCGTGCTCGCCACCAAGTTCGGCAACGAGCGGCGCGACGACGGCAGCTGGATCGGCATCAACGGACGGCCCGAGTACGTGCGCGCGGCCTGCGAGGCCTCGCTCGCGCGGCTTGGGGTCGACCACATCGACCTCTACTACCAGCACCGCGTCGACAAGACCGTGCCGATCGAGGAGACTATCGGCGCCATGGCGGAGCTCGTCTCCGCCGGCAAGGTGCGCTACCTCGGCCTCTCCGAGGCCTCGCCCGAGACCATCAGGCGGGCGCACGCCGTCCACCCGGTGAGCGCGCTGCAGACCGAGTACTCGCTGTGGACGCGTGACCCCGAACAGGCCGTCCTGCCGACCGTGCGCGAGCTCTCCATAGGTTTCGTCGCCTATAGCCCGCTGGGCCGCGGCTTTCTGGCCGGCCGTTTCCGCGGGCCCGACGACCTGCGCAACGAGGGCGACTTTCGCGCGAACCAGCCGCGCTTCAAAGACGAGAACCTCGAACAGAACCTGAAGCTGCTGCGCTACCTCGAAGAGATCGCCCAGGAGAAGGGCGTGACGCCGGCCCAGCTCGCGCTCGCCTGGGTGCTGCACCGCGGTCCCGACGTGGTGCCCATCCCGGGCACCAAGAAGCGCCGCTACGTCGAAGAGAACGTGGCCGCCGCCGAGATCTCACTGAACGACGAAGAGCTCGGCCGCTTAGACGAAGCCCTGCCGCCCGGCGCCACGGCCGGCGATCGCTACGCCGACATGAAGACGATCGACGCCTGACCGGCTCGCCGCGTGAGCCGGACGGCGTGAGCCGGGCCCGATCGGGGCCGCGAGAGGCCTGCGGCTGATCAGTCCGCCGCGAGGCCCGCGAAGAACCCGAGCAGGCGCGCCCAGGCGTCGCGCGCCGCGTCGCTGTGGTACGAGGGCCGCGTGTCGTTGAAGAAGGCGTGCGGTGCGCCGTCGTAGACGTGGGGCTCGTAGCGCTTGCCGGCGGCGCGCATGGCCTCGGCAAAGGCCGGCACCGCGTCGGTGATACGCGGGTCTTGGCCGCCGTAGAAGCCGATCACCGGGCAGGCCACCCGGCCGATCAGGGCGGCCGGCGTGGCTTCGCCGTAGAAGATGGCCGCGCCGGCCAGCGCCGGCTCGTCGGCCGCCAGGCGAGCAGCGAGGGCGCCGCCCATGCACCAGCCGACGGCGGCCACGCGGCCGTCGCAGCCGGGGTCGGCGCGCAGCGCGACGCAGGCGTCGTGCAGCAGCGCGACGAGCGCGTCGCGGTCGCGTGGCGCGAACAGCGCGCCCAGGGTCTCGCCGACGGCGGCGCCTTCGTCCGGCGGCAGGCCGGCGAGCCCCTCGCGGCGCGCCGCCTCGTCCCACCAGGTGCCCACCGGCAGTGAATTCAGGAACGCCTTGGTGGCCGCCACGCGCTCGGGCTGGAGCACCGCCGGCCGACCGCCGAGCGCGTAGAGATCGGGCGCCAGGGCACTGTAGCCCGCCGTGGCGACACGGGTCACGAGGTCCTCGATGTGCTCGTCGACGCCCCATATCTCCTGGATGAGCAGAACGCCGGGCAGGGGGCCTGTTGCCGCCGCCGGGCGCGCGCCAAAGGCGGGACACGATTGCGCGCCGCTCGAGAAGTCGCGCCAGCCGCTGTCGAGTCGCATGGTCTACCTCCGGTCCGTCGTCGCGGCGCAGCCTATACCAGCCCCCCGGACCGCGGGCCGTTTGAGACCCGGCACGATCCGCCGACGCGGTGCCCGCAGGCGACACGCGGGCCCGGGCGTGATGTACTTCGCCGTGAGCCGGCGGCCCGTGCGACCGTCCGGCGTCCGCTCACCGCCACGGCAAAAGGAGCCCACATGCCGACCGAACTCGTCATCAACGCCGACTACCAGGGCGGCATGAAAGTGGCCGCCGGCGACGGCGACCATACGGTCACCATGGACTATCCGCTCGAGGCCGGTCAGACGGTCGCCGGATTGACGCCGCTCAAGCTGCTGCTGGCCAGCCTGGCCGGCTGCATCGGCAACACGGTCCCCATGCTGCTCGCCAAACGCGGCCAGCCGGTGCGCGACTTCCACGTCACGGTCACGGGCCACCGCCGCGACGAGCACCCGACCGTGTTCACGAGCATCGACGTCAAGTTCGTGCTGCGCGGCGACGGCCTCGACCCCGAGCTCGTCGAGCACTGCATCACGCTGGCCGACGAGAAGCTCTGCCCCGTCTGGGCGATGATCCGCCCGGCCACGCCGATCGCCACCACCTACCGCATCGAGGACTAGGCGCGCGACGAAGTCACGCACGCCTGAGCGGCGACGACGCAGTCGATCGACGGCCTAGGCGCGTTCGGCGACCGGTTCTTCGGCGAGCTCGGCGAGCTTCTTCTTGAGCGTCTCGTAGAACATGCTGAGCGGAAACTCGTCGTCGAGCACCCGGTCGATCCAGGCGCGGGCGTCGGCCTCGTCCGAGTAGACCCGGCGCTCGCGCTGCCACTGCGAGCCGACATTGGGCCGCACGAACCGCGCGACCAGGTCGTGGGCCGCGATCCAGTAGGAGACCTTGCTCAGGTCGATGCCGTCGCGGTAGAGCTCGTCGAGCAGCGCCTTGAGCTCGGCCACGGCGTCGTCGACGCGCTCCCAATCGACCAGCAGCCGGTTGTCGGTCCAGCGCACCACGCCGCCGCGGTGCAGGTAGGCAAAGAGCAGCTGGCCGCCCAAGCCGTCGTAGTTGCGCACCCGGTCGCCGGTGATCGGAAAGCGCAGGATGCGGTCGAAGAGCACCCCGTAGCGCACGTAGCGCGCGAATGGGAAACCCTCGCGGGCGAGCTCGCCGACCGTCTCGTAGGTGGCCAGGTCGACGCGCAGCTCCTCGAGCGAGTACATCCAGTAGGGCAGGCGCTGGCGGATCATGAACGGGTCGAAGGGCAGGTCGCCGTGGCTGTGCCAGCGGTCGTGGATCATGTCCCAGAGGATGTAGACGTCGCGCGCGAGGTCACCGCTTTCCACCAGGGCGGCGGCGTCGGGCGGCAGATCGATGCGCAGGGCCTCGGCGGCGCGCCGCGTCGAGCGCTGAAACCGCGCCGACTCGCGATCGCAGAAGATGCCGCCGAAGTGGTTGGTCGGCCGCTCCGCCACGCTGACCGTCTCGGGGAAGAGCACGGCGCCCTCGCCGTCGTAACCCGCCGTGTGGTCGACGAGCTGCACCGGCACGAACTTGGCGTTGTCGTAGCCGCCGCGCTCGAGCCGGTCGATGAACTCGGGCCACGGGGTGCGCACGATGAGAGCTTCGAAGCGCGTGTCGGGCGAGCCGTTCGGCGTGTACATGGGGAACACGACCAGGTGCTCGATACCGTCGGCTCTCGAGAGCTCGGGGCGAAAGAGGGCCAGTGAAGGGCCGAAGTCGGGCTTGCCATAGCCCTCGTCGGCCCAGCGGCGCAGGTCGAGCACGACCTGGGCGAGGTACTCCTGCTGATGGGGGAAGTGGTGGCCGAGCTCGCCGATCGCCGCGATCATGGCGGCGACGCGCGCCCCTGCCTCGGCGCCGTCGTGACGCGCCAAGTCGATCTCGCCCTTGGGCTCCTGCAGCGCGCGCAGCGCGTCGGTCTCGTCGCGCAGGCGCTCCCAGGCCGGTTCGCCGGCCGCAGCCGACACCATCGCCTCGGGCTCGGCGCGAAACGCCGACAGGGCGACCCAGTACAGGCAGTTGAGCCACAGACGCTGATGGTCGAGCACGCCGAGGGCGTCGTCGCCGAACAGCTCGGAGTCGGCGGTCACGACCACGCGGCCCTCGCCGTAGCGCACCGCGGCGAGCAGGCCGGCGCGCGGCGGGTACGCCTCGTCGCCGGCGCGCAGCACGATGGCGCCCTCGCGCTCGGCGCGCAGCGCGCCGGCGCGGTAGAAGCAGACGGTGCGCACGAGGTGCAGCAGGCTCGTCTCGGCGGCGTTCTCGTCGCGCTCGCCGAACACCCAGGTGGGGGCGCCGTTGTTGCGCACGTAGTCCTCGACAGTGCGGTTGTCGAGGGCCAGGCCAAAGCGCCCCAGGAGCTCGCTCAGGTTGGCGCCGTACTTGTCCTCTTCGGTCTCGCCCAGCACGACCAGACCGCCGCCGTCCGCGACGAAGGCGACGAGCGCCTCGATCTCGGCACCCGAGAGGACGGGGGAGCCGCCCACGGTGCGCTCCCAGCGCGCGTCGGAGGGGTGGGCGATGACCAGCACGTCGATGCCGCTCAAGGCGTCGGCCGACAAGGGCCCCGCGGCCAGCGTCGCGACCTCGAAGTCGCGCTCGGTAAGGGCCACGGCGGCGAGCGCGTACGACGACCCGGCGGGGTGTTCGGGCTGGATCGCCGCGGCGACGTCGGGCCGCACGCTCCAGGCCTCGCCGTGGGACTCATCGAACAGGACGCGCGCGACCTTGCGCTGGCGCAACGAATACGGCATGGCGAGCCTCCTTGTCCGCCGGCCGGCCGCGGCGCGCGCCGGACCATGATCGTCGACCCTTCAGGATTGTCCCAGCGCGGCGAGCCCCTAAAACCAGCGGACGTGAGCGGCGCGATTTGAGTTTCGCCGTGGAGCGACCGACAATCAGATACGGAGTCTGTCGCAGTCACACGCACCGGAGGGCTCACTTGAGACGCTCACCACACGCGCTTCGTGCCCCTCGCGTCCTTCGCTGCCTCGGTCTGTTCGCCGTCGTCGCCGTGGCCGGCGTGGCGGCGTGGGCCGCCCCGGCGGCCCACGCCGCGACCGCCGCCGGCCACCTCGGCCCGCTCAACCCGGCCTTCGTGGCCTACCAGCATCGGCTCCGCACGATGAGTCCGAACGCCACCTTCAGGGGCCTCGTGCCGGCATCGGTCGACCCGCAGCCCTGGACCAAGGCCGCTTTGCCGCTGGGGCCGCTGGCCCTGGGGTCTTCCTACGACCCCACGTACGACCTGCGGACCCTCGGCAGGGTGACGCCCATCCGAGACCAGAATCCGCTCAACATCTGCTGGGTGTTCGCCAGCCTGGGGTCACTCGAGTCGTCACTGCTGCCCTCCGACCCCGAGGACTTCAGCGCGGACAACCTGGCGATCGCGGCCGCCACCGACTTCGGCACCGGCGTCTATCAGCCCGGCAACTTCTACATGACGACCGCCGAGCTCGCTCGCTGGAACGGCCCGGTCGACCAGTCAGTCGAACCCTACGGCAAGGATCTTTTCGTGTCGGGCCGGCCGCCGCTTACGCACGTGCAGAACGTGCTCTTCCTGCCGGACCGTACGGGTTACACCGGTGACGCCAATGACACAATCAAGTGGGCGGTCGAGACCTACGGCGCCGTCTACACCGGCATGTACGCGGACTCCAGCATGTACGCAACTGCGACGCCCTCCTACTACAACAAAACGACGGACGCCTACTACTACAACGGCACTAAAGACGCCGACCACGCCGTCGACATCGTCGGCTGGGACGACGACTACGATCCGGCGAACTTCAGTCCCGACGCGCGACCGGCCGACAAGGGCGCCTTCATCGTGCGCAACAGCTGGGGGTCGTCGGCAAATGGCGACTGGTCGTGCAGCGAAGGCGGCTACTTCTACGTGTCCTACGACGATGTGCAGATCGGCAAAGGTATGGCCGTGTTCACCGGCGAGCCTACCACCGACTACGCTCAGAACCTCGGCTACGACAGACTCGGCTTCACCGACGATTACGGGTTCACGGACCAGCAGGGGAACCCGAGCGACACGGGCTGGATGGCTGCCGCCTTCACGTTGAAGGGTGACAGCCCGCTCGAGGCAGCTTCGTTCTACGCGCAAAGCCCCGATACCGACTACGACATCTACGTGGCATCCGACCTCAACGACAAGTCCACCTGGTCCGAGACTGCCTCGGGCACCATCGCCGTGCCCGGGTACCGCACAATCGCGTTCCCGACACAGTCGCAGCCGATCGAAAAGGCGGGCGAGCGCTTCTTCGTGATCGTCGGTCTGACGACCCCGGACACCTACTATCCCATCCCCCTCGAAGACGCGACGACCTACCCGATGGGCAAGGCCACCTCCGCTGCGGGCGAAAGCTTCGTCAGCGCTGATGGGTCAGCCGGTACCTGGAACGACATCGGCGCGGCAGGGGCCGACGTCTGCCTCAGGCTCTTCGCCGGCGCCGCGACCCCCGACCCCGTCAGGCCGGTCACCAGGGCGCTCTCGGCGACGGTGAAGCGCGGCAAGTACGCCACCCTCCACTATCGCGTGATCGACAAGCCTCAAAACGACCGCGAAAAGGTCACCGTCAAGATCAACAACCGCACCGGACACGTCGTGAAGACGCTGGCGCTCGGCACGGTGCCCGCGAACGTCGCGCTGACCGCCAGGTATCGCTGCCTGCTGCCCCGCGGCAGCTACCGCTTCTCCATCTACGCCACCGATCGCTGGGGCAACGCGCAGTCATCGATCGGGCACGCCACATTGACCGTGAAGTAGATCCGCGGATGGCCGAGCGCAGGCCGGCCCGAGGCCGCGCGGCACCGCCTGGCCGCGCGACGGGTGCGCCCGCCGCGACAGTCCTCACGACGGGCAAAGCGGGGGCGGCTCCCTTTTTGGGGAGCCGCCCCCGCCCGCAGGTCGACCGGCCGTCTGCCCGCTCGCCTCGTTTTCGTCTAGCTCATCACGCTCACTGCGGAGCGGTCGTCGGGGCGTGCGTGCAGCCGGTGTGCGGCGCCGGCGTGCGCGTGGCCGCCGTCGTCGAGACCGAGGTGGTCGTAGATGCCGACGTCTTGACGCCGCTGCTACCGAACGCGGTCGGCACAAGCCAGACGGCCAGAGCCAGGACCACGACGGCGAGCATGACGGTGAGGACCCTCTTGGACATCAGTCCCTCCTTGCTTACGGTGCTCCCCGCCTTCTTCCCGCGGCACGCCCACTCCCATCGCTCCCGCGCATTAAGAGATGTTCACGGAGCTGTGAGTCGGCTGGGAATCCGGGCGGCGAGCCTGACCCGCGGCGCACCGGCCCAGCGACGGCGCGGACCGTGTACACTGAGAAGCGAGCCGCGGCGGCGCCGCCGCGCCGCCGCGGCTCGCTTCTCCTGCAAGTCCACCCGAAACGCCGACAGAGAGCCTTTTGCCATGCATGCCCCAAGCAACATCCGCAACCTCGCCATCATCGCCCACATCGACCACGGCAAGACCACCCTGATCGACGCCATCTTCCGCGCCGCCCGCGTGTTCCGTGAGAACGCCCACGTCGAGGAACGCGTCATGGACAGCAACGACCTCGAGCGCGAACGCGGCATCACGATCCGCAGCAAGCACTGCACCGTGGAGTGGCAGGACTACCTCATCAACATCATCGACACCCCCGGTCACGCCGACTTCAGCGGCGAGGTCGAACGCGTGCTCAGCATGGTCGACTCCGTGCTGCTGCTGGTCGACGCCAACGAAGGCCCCATGCCCCAGACGCGCTACGTTCTCATGCGCGCGTTGCGCCTGGGGTTGCGACCTATCGTGATCGTCAACAAGGCCGACCGGCCCAACGCCGACCCGTCGGGCGCGCTCGACGCGACCTTCGACCTGTTCGTCGAGCTGGGCGCCGCCAACGAGCAGCTCGACTTTCCCGTGCTGTACGGCTCTGGCCTCGAGGGCTGGATCGTCAACGACATCGAGGAGTACCGGCGCGAAGAGCGCGACCGCGAGGAGCACCTGGCCGACGGCGGCACGCTCTCGCCGGCCATGCGCGTCGCGCTGGCAGCGCGCGGCATGCGCGACCTGTTCGAGACCATCGTGGCCTCAGTGCCTGCCCCCAAGGTCGACCTCGACGCGCCGTTTCTCATGCAGGTCAGCACCTTGGCCTGGAGCGACTACATCGGGCGTATCGGCTGCGGGCGCGTGCTGCAGGGCCGCCTGGCCGTCGGCGACGAGCTGCGCCGCATAGAGACACGCCACACGGCCGACCCGGCCGACCCCGATGCGACCGCGACCGCCACGCCGGCGGCTCGCGCCGCGTCGTCGCTGGCGGCGCCCGGCGCGCCGCTCGAAGAAGAGGCTTGGGAGATCGTCGGTGACCAGACCGCGCGCGTCACCCACCTGTGGGTCACCCACGGCCTCGAGAACCGCGAGATCCAGGACATCAACGCCGGCGACATCGTCTGGCTGGCCGGCCCCGACGAGATCGCCATCGGCGACACGCTGGCCGCGCCCGAGCTCGACGCGGCCGCGGTCGCCCTGCCGCCGCTCGAGATCGAAGAGCCGACCGTCAGCATGTTCTTCCTGGTCAACAACGGTCCCTTCGCCGGCGAAGACGGCCGCGCCGCGACTCTGCGCCAGATCAAGGACCGCCTGCAGCGCGAGCTGCGCGTCAACGTCGCGCTGCGCGTCGAAGACCTGGGGCGCCCCGACGGCGTCAAGGTCTCGGGGCGCGGCGAGCTGCACCTCGCCATCCTGATCGAGGAGATGCGCCGCGAG
>CAZFJE010000058.1:0-16850 GCA_964519555.1 uncultured Thermoleophilia bacterium | reverse complement strand
CCTTCATGAACCTGGGCGCCTTCGGCGTGCTCGTGCTCATCCGCAACCGCCGGCCTTTCGCCTACACCCTCGACGAGCTCGCCGGCCTGGGGCGCACCATGCCGCTCACCGCGCTGGCCATGCTGGTCTTCATGCTCTCGCTCACCGGCATCCCGCCGCTCGCCGGCTTCTGGGGCAAGTTCTTCATCTTCACGGCGGTGGTCGCCGCGCACATGACCTGGCTGGCCGTCGTCGCCGTGATCATGAGCGCGGTGTCGGCCTTCTACTACCTGCGGGTCGTGTGGTACCTCTACTTCCGCGAGGCCGAAGAGCCGGTCGCCGCGGCGCCCGAGCCGCCCGAACTGCTCGGCGTGCGCGCCGGCATCACGGCCACCACTGCGGTCGCCGTGCTGGGCGTGCTGGCCGTCGGCATCTATCCTGCGCCCGTCATCGCCGCCGCTCAGGGAGCCGTGCGTCTGTTCCTGGGGGCCTGACTCTCTCCCGCTGGCCTGCCCTCGCGTCGTGCGCGCGGCGCGCGAGTCGGGGTGTGGTCGTCACACCGGCGCGAGGTGCGGTCGTCGCGTCGGCGCGTGAGGCGTGGCCGCCACTGCGTCCACGCCGCCGCCGAAGTCGTTGACGGCGGGGTACACTTAGTACCAAGAGCTCGGCGGGCGCGAAGTGGAGGGCGGAGCGTGAATATCCTGTTTTTGGGCGACGTGTTCGGTCAGCCCGGGCGCGACGCCGTCATACACGAACTGCCCGGACTGATCGACGAAACCGCAGCCGACTTCGTCATCGCCAACGGCGAGAACATCGCCAACGGCGCGGGGATCACCTCGAAGCTTGCCCAGAAGCTGCTCACCGCCGGGGTCGACATCATCACCACCGGCAACCACGTGTGGCGCCAGCGCGAGGTCTATCCGTTCCTCGATTCCAGCGCGCGCATCGTGCGGCCGGCCAACTTTCCGCCGTCGAGCCCAGGGCGCGGCCTGACCGTGCGCGTCGCCGCCGGCGGCGACGAGGTCGCGGTCATCAACCTCATGGGTCAGGTCTTCATGGGCACCGGCATCTCGCCGTTTCGCATAGTCGACGCCCTGGTCGACGAAGCCCAGACGCTGGCCGAGACCATCGTCGTCGATCTGCACGCCGAGGCGACCAGCGAGAAGATCGCCATGGCGCAGTACCTGGACGGCCGCGTGACGGCCGTGATCGGCACGCACACGCACGTGCCGACCGCCGACGAGCGGGTGAGCGCCAAAGGCACGGCCGCCATCACCGATGTCGGCATGTGCGGGCCTCGCGACTCGGTGATCGGCGTGCGCAGCGAGATTATCCTGCGGCGCTTCCTGACCGAGCTGCCCGCGCAGTTCGAGGTGGCCGACGGCGACGTGCGCTTGGACGCCGTGGTCGTGACCGCCGAGGGCGGTCGGGCGACCGCCATCGAGCGCCTCGAACGGCGCTGCTGACCACCAGTCGCGCCTTACCGGCGCCGGGTCGGCGCCGCTCCGCCGCGCCGCGGCCGGGGTGCCCCCTCTCAAGTGGAGCGCCCGGTACACCGATGATCAGAACGACGCGTGTGCGGCGAAAGCGGCGCGTCGGGCAGCGCGAAACGGCCGCGAGGCGGGCGCGGTGGGGAAGGGTAGTGCGGGCCAACGTGTCGTGGCCCTTAAGCAGATCCAGGGAGAGAGCACCGACCACGTGAGCGACGGTATCGTCAAGAAGAAGACGTACGTGACGCAGCCGCCGCCCTCGGCGGCGGCGGTGGCGGGACTCAGCCTCGACGAGGCCGGAGCCAGCCGCGCGCGCGGCATCGGCAGCCGGCGCGTGCTGGTCACGCTGGTCGGCGACCTGGTCGCGCTCTCCATCGTCACGCTGATCGCCCTGCTGCTCCTGCCCGTCGTGTCGCACCTGCCGATCGTCGGGCGTTCGCTCGCCGAGCACGCCGAGGTCCGTCCGCCGCTCGCCGTGGTGAGCCTCATGATCCCATGGGCGATCTTCGTGATGTACGGCTACGGGCTCTACCGCAGCTCGGCGCGCAGCATCAACGGCTGGGTCGTCTCCGAAGGCCTGCGCGGCCTGACGGCGCTCTCGGTGGCCGCCTGGAGCATGCTCATCCTCACGCTCGCGATCGCGGGCTCTACGGACTCCTTGGGCTTCATCGCCGTCTTCTGGGCCTGCGAGGTGGTGGCGGTGCCCGCCTGCCGCGCCGCCGCGCGCGCCGCCATCTGGCAGTCTCCGCGGCTGTCCGAGCGCACGCTGATCGTGGGAGCGGGGGCCGTGGGCCACCTGCTGGGCGAGAAGATCGGCAAGCACCCCGAGTACAACCTCAAACTTGTCGGCTACTTAGACGACGGCGAGCCCTTCGGGGCCAGCCAGCCGCCGGTGCCGGTGGTGGGGCGCCTCGAGGACTTGAACGACGTGCTCGACGGCTACGACGTCACGCGGGTCATCATCGCCTTCTCGCGCGCGCGCCACCAGCAGATCCTCGACGTGGTGCGCACTTGCGCCGACCGCGGCGTGCGCGTCAACATCGTGCCCCGCCTGTTCGAGATCCTGAGCTCGCAGACCGCCATGGACGACGTCGAGGGCATTCCCCTGCTCGACGTGGCCCACGTCGAGATGTCGCGCTTCAACACCATCGTCAAGCGCGTCTTCGACCTTCTGTTCGGCGGCGCGCTCACGATCATCGCCCTGCCGCTGATCGGCCTGCTGGCGGTCGCCATCAAGCTCGACTCGCGTGGACCGGTGTTCTTCAGGCAGGAGCGCATGGGGCGCGGCGGCGTGCCGTTCCGCATCTTCAAGCTGCGCTCCATGCACGCCAACGCCGAGGAGCTGCGCTATGACCTGGCCGAGCTGAACGAGTACTCGGGCCCCATGTTCAAGATCAAGGGCGACCCCCGCATCACGCGCGTGGGCGCCGTGATCCGCAAGTGGAGCCTCGACGAGGTGCCGCAGCTCTTCAACGTCATGCGCGGCGAGATGAGCCTGGTCGGACCGCGTCCGTTGTGGGTCGACGAAGCCAGCCGCTGCCGTGGCTGGACCAAGAAGCGCCTCGACATCACCCCCGGCATCACCGGCCTGTGGCAGGTCACCGGGCGCAACGACGTGCCCTTCGACGAGATGGTCAAGCTCGACTACATGTACGTCACGGGCTGGACGCTGAGCTGGGACATCAAGCTGCTGCTCGAGACGCTGCCGGCCGTGCTGGGCAAGCGCGGCGCCTACTAAAGGCCGCCGACCGCGCAGCGCGCTCGGTCGGCTTAGCGCTGCGTGTCGTGCACGAGGGTGACCGTCACGCCGGGAGGCACGTCGAGCACCGGTGCGCCGAAGGTCACGAAGGTGCTGTCGCGCACGGTGGTGCCCGTCGCTCCCGCCTCGACGTGCAGCAGGCCGGTGGGCAGCGGCGACTGAAACAGATCGGCGCTGAAGGTGTTGCCCGACGAGCCGCTCGTGAGCCAGGCGCACTGGTGGGCGTTGTAGCCGGTGCGCGTGTCGATGAAGCGGTCGTTGGTGAAGTGGTTGTTCGGCGAGGAGCTCAGGTACATCAGTTGGCCCCCGACGTTGCTCTTCACCAGGTTGTCGGTGAACTGCGCCCCGTTGACGCCCGCGAAGTAGATGATCGCCGAGGTCGACGGCGGCACCTCCGTGATGAACGTCTTTGTGGCGTCGAAACGGTTGCCAGAGAGCACGTTGTCGACCGTGGTGCCCTGGTCGGAGCTGTAGTTGATCATCGCCCCTCGGCAGCGGTACACGGTGTTGTCGACGAACCGCATGCCGACGGCGTGGTTGAACTCGACGCCCTCCGGCCAGGGGTAGGCGCTGTTCCAGCCGGCCCCCTTGATGGTGCAGCCCGAGATCGTCGAGAGACCGCCCCGTCCGGCGGCGTCGAACGAGATGGCCTCGGAGCCCGAGGGCTCAAAGAGACAGTCGCTGATCGTGATGGCGTGGTAGCCGGCGGTGATCGCGTGCTTGCCGTCGAAGCGCTGCGTGCACTCCAGGTCCATGCGCGGCGAGCCCATGAAGTGGCAGCGCTGCCAGACGATGTCGTGATAGGTGGCGCCGCTCCACCCCAGGCTGTTCAGGCTCACGCCGTTGCCATCGAAGGGGTCGGCGCCGATGGTGCAGTCGCGAAACGTGAGGTACGACGCGGCGCGCCCCGACTGGAGCGACACGACGCAGCCGTCACCGCTCATGGCGCCGCCGCCGGTGAAGGTGACCCGGTCGAAGGTCGTGTGGGCGGCGCCGTCGGCGAAGTGCAGGGCGGCGCCTTTGACGCCCAGCCTGAGGTCGCGCAGGCTGCTGCCGCCGGCGATCTCGAGACGGCCGGCCAGCCAGCTGCGAGCGGCGCCGGCGCCCACGAGCGTGGCCCCGCTTGGCAGGGCGAGGGAGTCGACCTTGTAGGTGCCGGCCGGGAAGTACAGTGCCTTGTGGGCTGCTGTGGCGGCGCTGAGCGCCCTCGTGACCGCTTTGGTGTCGTCTGTCGTGCCGTCGCCCCGAGCGCCGTAGGCGGTCACTGAGAGGGCTCCGGCGGGCACCCCGCCGCGGTGGGTGAGCACGACGGCCACGAGCGCCGCGCCCACGAGCACGGCGGCCAGGGCGGCGAGCACGGCCAGCCGGCGCTTGCGACGCGCCCGCGACGACCGATCCGGTGCTCGGCGCGCGGGCGGCGACGACGTTCCGCGCCCGCGCCCGGCGCCGGCGCTGTCGACCTTTGTGGATCGCGTCTCGCTCACCGGCCTCACGTTCGTCTGGTGTGTCCCCGAGTCGCATCGGCCCGGGCGTCGCTCGGGCCGGCCGGCGGCCGACACTCAAACGACCGGCGGTCGCCGGGAGAGTCTACCGCGACCCCTCAGGCTGAGCCGTTGGCGGCCCGCGCGACGGGCCGTTCATCGGCTGTGCGGAACGTGCCGATGATGGAGTAAGCACGAACGATCGCAGGCGCTCGAGGGGCGCCGCGGGGCCGCTCCGGCTATTCGTGAGTTGCAGCACAAACGACGAAATGACCTGCAAGCTGACGCTTTTGGTACTACCGGATGGGAGGGTTGACCGCAAGGCAAAGGGCCGGTAAGGTTCCCGGCGTTTACTGGCTAGGCAACGCGAAGAACCGACCAAAAACGAACGGCGCGCTTGTGACGGCGCCCACCCAAGGAAGTCCGCCAGACTTCTGATAGGAGGCAGGTCATGCACCGTAGACGATTGGCCCCGGCCCACTTGCAGTACGTCTCTTCCCCCTGCCGCCCCATCTCACTCCTCTTGCGAGATGATCGGGCGGTGACCCCCTTCGTTCGCTGATCTCAGACGGTATCGCCGACGGCCGCTCGCGGCCGCTTCGGCGTGGTCTCGACGCATCTCGAGACCGCCGGACCCGACGCTCGCTTGCTGCGCAGGCGGCGAGCTGTCGCTCCATCTGATGAGCCGGGCGAGGGGTGCGCAGCTCCTGTCGCCCGGGAGGCGCCGAGATCGCGAACAGAAAGGCGCGACACGGCAAGGAAGGACGGCCTCTATCGCGGCCCCCAGGGCCGCCGCCGACCTTCGAGTGGCAAGGAAACGGAGTTCTGGATGAAACGCAACGCCTTGGCCATAGCGGTCCTCGCGCTTCTCGTGAGCGCCCTGCTGGCCGTCGCACTCAGTCCGGCTACCGCGCAGGCGACCACCATCAGGAACAGGACCTTCACGACCTACAACGTGCCGGCAGGCGCTCACAACCGGGTGTACGACCACGTCACGTTCAAGGGCGGCAACAGCAGTACCGCCGTGCTCACCATCAACCGTGCCGCCCACAACATCATCTTTACGCACTGCACCATCGAGAGCGGGCCCTACAACGGCGTCACGATCAACGCCACCAACGGCAACATCCACGACATCACCATCACCCACTCCCGCATCCTCTCGGCGGGGCGTATGGGGATCGAGGTCACGCAGCGGCCGGCTTCGAACAGCACCGGCCCCAAGCGCATCAAGGTGATCGACACGGTGATCGAGCCCTCCGGCGAAGAGGCCATGTCGTACGACGGCGGCTACTTCGCGTCGTCCGACCTGATCTCGGGCGTGACCATCATGGGCTCCGACAACCAGGCTGATCCGGCCTGGTCGGGCGCGATCGAGATCAACGGCCCTACGCATTTCACCGTGCAGAACACGAAGATCTACGCCTGCCGCAAGAACGCTCTGAACCTTGAGGGTCCCAGCGGCAACGGCCACCTCGTGTTCCGGAACGTCACGATCGACTACGGTAAGCGCTACGAAAGCTACCCGACCGACTCCTCGACCGCACGCCTGACCGAGATGCAGAGCGTCAACGGCGCCGTCTTTACCGGCTGCAGGCTCGTCCTCGGCCAAGCTTGGAACGCCGGCTACTTGACCAACAGCTCCAACAACGACCTGTCGAAGAGCATCCTCACCGGCAAGTGCCCGACGGGCCGCAGCATGTGGTCGCCCGACGCGGCCAGCCGCGACAACAAGCTGCCGGTCCGCAAGTAGGTCCGACCGCGAGCGACGTTGGGACCGGACGCGCTCGCGGCGCTCCGGCCCTCAGCGACAAAGGCCGGGGGCGGCGCAGGGCGCCGCCCCCGGCCTTTGTCGTCTTCAGACCACCGGCACCGTGTCCTGCTCGCGGTACCAGGCGAAGGTACGCGCCAAGCCCTCGCGGAAGTCGACGACGGGGTGGTAGTCGAGCAGCTCGGCGGCCCGGCCGATGGCCGCCTGGGAGTGGCGCACCTCGCCGGGGCGCGGCGGCACGAACTCGACCGCGATCTCACGGCCGACGAGCGAGTTCAGGATGGCGATCATGTCGAGCAGCGTGATGCGCTCGCCGCAGGCCACGTTGACCACCTGGCCGGTGACGCGCGGGGCGCGTAGGGCGAGCAGGTTGGCGTGCACGATGTTGTCGATGAACGAGAAGTCGCGCGACTGCAGGCCGTCGCCGAAGACGCGGTACGGGATGTTCTTCAGGGCGCAGGTGGCAAAGCGCGCGATCACGCCCGAGTACTGCGACGTGGGGTCCTGGCGCGGGCCGAAGACGTTGAAGTAGCGCAGCGCCAGCGTCTCTAAGCCGTAGATCTCTGAGAACACGCGACAGAAGTTCTCGGCAGCCAGTTTGGTGACCGCGTAGGGCGACATGGGCCGCGGCGGCATCTCCTCGGACTTGGGCAGCTCGTGGCCGTCGCCGTAGACCGACGACGACGACGCCAGCACGACCCGCTTGACGCCCGCCCGCCGTGCGGCGCTCAGGAGCTTGAGCGTGCCTTCGACGTTGACGGCGTTGGTGGTGACCGGGGCCTTGACCGAGCGGCTCACCGACGGCAGCGCCGCCTCGTGCAGGATGAGCTGCACGCCGTCGACCGCCTCTTCGACCGTCTCGACGTCGCGGATGTCGCCCTCGACCAGCTCGATGTCGCTCAGGCAGTGCGCGAGGTTGCCGCGATGCCCGGTGGCGAAGCTGTCGAGCACCCGCACCGTGTACGAGCCATCGGACAGCAAGGCGTCGACGATGTTCGACCCGATGAAGCCGGCTCCGCCGGTGACGAGTACCCGGTCCTGTGACACTGCTCCTCCTCGGTTGCTGCCGCCAATGTACCCTAAGCGCATCGGCGTCAGGCGGTGGCGCCGTGAGGGGATGGTCGGCTACGATCGATCCGGGGATGCTGTAGGCTGGTGTGGTCGACGAGCCGCTGACGGGCGCCTCTCGAGTCGCCTCGCTCGTGTGACACAAGCACGAGTGCCGGTCGACAGTGCGGCGGGGGCTTGGCTTGGCTTGGAGGCGGCACCAGGAGTCGAACCTGGGATCGAGGTGTTGCGCACCTCCGCCTTACCACTTGGCCATGCCGCCCACTTGTCCGCGCACGAACGAACGGTCGCCGCCGATCGGGTCGCCCAACGAAGGAGGCGCGGGTCAACGGTCCGCCGTTGCGGCACTATACAGCATAATACCGACGACAGAGGCAGGAGAGGCGCCGTTTGGCGTCGCCTGCTGCGCGATCTGGGCCCTACGGGCATCACTGAGAATAGGGACGCACTCGTGACTGATGATCTCAGAGTTCCATCGCCGCAACGCGTGTCAGGTCCTGCGGCGAGCAGGCCGCCGGAGGGTCTCGTCAGTGTGATCGTCCCCGCCTACAACCGCGCGCGGCTGACCTTGCGAGCTATCCGGTCTGCGCTCGACCAGACGTACGCCGATCTCGAGGTGATCGTTGTCGACGACGGGTCGACCGACGGTACCCGCGAAGCCGTCGCCGGAGTCGGCGACGAGCGCGTGCGCTACGTGTGGCAGGAGAACTCCGGCCTGCCGGCCGCCCGCAATCGGGGCATGGCCGAGGCGCGTGGCGAGTTCTTCGCCTTCCTCGACAGCGACGACGCCTGGCTGCCGGCGAAGATCGAGGCCCAGCTTTCCGCACTGCTCGCGTTTCCCGGGAGCGGCATGGTCTGGACCGACTTCTCCACCGTCGACGACGCGGGGAACCTGCTCGACGAGCGACATCTCACCACCATGTACACCGCGTACGTCTATGTCGACCGTGAGCGCGACTTTGCCGAGAAACGCTTGCTCGGCAGGATCTGGCCCGGCTGTCCCGCTCATCTGGCCGAGGCGAGCTGCTACGCCGGCGACATGTACGCCGGCATGTTCATGGGAAATCTCGCCCACGACTCCACCGTCCTGATCACTCGTGAACGCCAGCAGGCGATCGGGGAGTTCGACGTCGCTTTCGACCCCGGCTACGAGTTCTTTCTGCGCGCGTGCGGTCGGGGCGACGTCGTGTTCGTCGATGCCCCTCTGGCGCTGTATCGCATGGGCGCCGACGACCAGATGAGCGCGCCGGGTCGCCTCGCCCCCTCCGCGCGTGCCAGCCTGGCGGCCGTGCACAAGGCGCTGGCCGGCGACGATGCCGCCGGCCTGATCCCCAAGCGCATGGTGCGCGAGCGTCTGGCCGTCAACTACGGGTGGTTGGGGCGCGAGGAGTTCTTCGAAGACCGTCGGGCGGCGAGGCGCCACCTCTGGGTCGCCGCCTTCGCCTCCGGGCCGCTGATCGACAGGAGCGCCCAGGCGCACGCCTGCGTCCTGTGGATCCTGAGCTTCTTTCCGAGCGGCGCGCTCCGCGGCGTGCGGCGCGCGAGACGATGGCTCGACGCGGCCGCAAGGCTCGCGGCGCGACGAGGGACCGGCGCGCCGGCGGGCGACAAGTCGTGAGCTTCGTCTGTTTCGCCGCATCACGTCTGACCGACGCCCAGGCCGAGCGCTGGCGTGAGCTGGCCGCTCAGTCGCCGGCCGCCTCCTACTCTCAAGACCCCGCGTGGGCCGACGTCGAGTGCGCCGCGGCTCGCGCTGGGGAGCGCACGCCGCGGTTCTTCTGGTGCGAACGCGACGGCGTCCTCTGCCTGACCGCCCTTGGAGTGCAGCGCCGCCTGCCCGTACCGGGCCGTGTGTACTGGGAGTTCGACAACGGACCGACCTTCGTCCAGCCCGCGGCCCTTTCCGAGTGGCTGGCCTGGCTACGGGAAACCATGGGTCGGGGGATCGCGCGCCTGAGCCTCCAGCCCGCTCTGGCGCTCGACGAGGTCGGCGACGAGGTCGAGACCATCCTCGACGCCGGTGGGTTTCGGCGGCGCAGGACGGCCGGCATCTGGACCACGCTGATCGTCGACCTCGACCGGCCCGCCGACGAGGTCCTGGGGTCGTTTCGCCGGCAGACCCGGCAGAAGATCAAGCAGTCGAGCGGCCTTGGCGTCGAGGTGGCCGCCGAGGACGACCCGCGGGGGTGGGCGGCGCTGGCCGCGCTCGACGCGGAAATGGCCGGCAGGACACCGGTGCGGCCGATCGACGAGCGATTCGTGGCGGCGATCAGTCAGAGGTGGTTTCGGGGCGGACCCGGGGGAACGGTGCTCGTGGCGCGCCACGCGGGGGAACCGCTGGCCGCGGCCCTGGTGATCGTCTACCGTGGCACGGCCCATCTGCGCACCCTGCCGTCGTCGCGCCGCCAGAGAGAGCTCCCCGCGACTCACCTTCTCGTGTGGGACGCCATGCGTTGGGCGAAGACGCAGGGTTGCACGGCGTTCGATCTCGACGGCTACAACGTCACCGCCGCACCCGGCGATCCACTTTGGGGCGTGAACCAGTTCAAGCGCGGGTT
This sequence comes from uncultured Thermoleophilia bacterium, assembly GCA_964519555.1. Classification (GTDB taxonomy): domain Bacteria; phylum Actinomycetota; class Thermoleophilia; order UBA2241; family UBA2241; genus Bog-752. The sequence continues at coordinate 6,744 of CAZFJE010000058.1, read as the reverse complement.
CGCCCCAAAACAGCAGCCGTTCAAGACCGTGGCGAGCCACGATCGCGTCTTCTCGCCGATCATCGTGCGCTCGGCCGCGGAGGTCAGGCGGTTTCAGGGCTGGCGCCGGCGCTCGCGGGCGACCGGTACGGAGTAAGCCTTGAAGCTGGCCGTCACGATCGACACCGAGGCCGATGGCCAGTGGGACCACGGTGCGCCCCTGACCACCCGAAATGTCGGCTTCTGGGCTCCTTTTCAGGACCTCTGCGAGCGGCACGGCGTGGCGCCGACGTACGTCATCACGACCGAGATCGCCCAAGACGACAGGGCCTGCGATCTGCTCGCCGGGTGGTCACGACGCGGCGCCTGCGAGGTGGGCGCGCATCTTCATCCGTGGACTACGCCGCCCTTTGTCGACCGTCCGGGGCTGCGGTTCAACGACAGCGTGCACGCCTTTCCATCACAACTTCCGGGCGACCTTCTGGGTGAGAAGCTCGCCGCGCTGACCGAGCAGATCGGCGCGGTCTTCGGCGAGCGGCCAACGTCGTACAGGGCGGGCCGGTTCGGTTTCGATGATCGCAGCGCGGCATTTCTCGCGCAGGCCGGGTATGTGGTCGACTCATCGGTCTCGCCGCTCTGGTCGTGGCGCCGGCACGCCGGTCTCGACGGCAAGGGCGGCCCCGACTTTCGCGGGCACCTGCCGCGACCGTTCCTCCTGGCGGACGGCGAGCGCACGCTGGTCGAGATCCCGGTCACCATCTTGCCGACATACGCGGCGCTGCGCAGGTCGCCGGCGCTGCTTGCCGCTTACCAGACCCTGCCGGTGCGCGGGGTGCGCAAGGTGTTCCTGTCGCGCTGGCTGCGCCCGCAGCCGATGTGGCTGACCCCCGATCCCCGTCTCGGCCCCGACGACCTTGCGAGTGTCTGGCGCTGTGCATCGCAGCTCGGACTCGACCCACTCGTCATGATGTTCCACAGCAGCGAGCTCATGCCCGGCGGTAGCCCGTTTCGTCCCGATGCCCGATCGGTACGCGACCTGCTCGCCTGTCTCGACGCCTTTTTCGGCTTCGTCGTACGCAGCGGCGGTGAGTTCTCCAGGCTCACGCCGCTGGCTGCTCGCCTTCTGGCCGAGGGTCGGCTCAGGGTAAGGACTCTGTGAGACTCCTTCTGGTCGCCGACACCCTTACAAACGGGGGTCTGGAACGGCAGATGTCGTTGCTTGCCGCCAGCCTGCCCGCGGAGTGGCAGGTCCGCGTGTGGGCCATGGACGGAGGGCCGTTCGAAGCCTACCTGCGCGACGCGGGCATCGACGTCACGGTGCGGCAGCGGCACTTTCGCTACGACCCGCTGGCGGCGGTGGCGCTTTGGTCCGCGCTGCGCGGCTGGCGGCCCGACGTGGTGCATGCCTGGAGCTGGATGTCGGCGCTTGCCGTGGCGCCCATGTGCCGCCTGGTGCGGGTGCCCTTGGTGGACGGCATGATCCGCAGCGGCAGAGTCGACTCCGACCACCCCCGGGTGAAGCGCCTCGGCATGGCTATGGCGACGCTCGTCGTGGCCAACACGCAGGCTGGTCTTGCGGCTTGGGGCGTGAGCGCCGCCAAGGGACGCGTCGTGTACAACGGCTTTGACGAGTCTCGTCTCGGCGCCGTCGAGCCGCGCCAACGTCCAGGCGACGGGCGGACCACCGTGATCATGACCGGGCGCATGACACCAGTAAAACACTACGAGGTCGTGATCGAGGCTGCCAGGCGCCTGAGTCGGGGGTCCGCCGGCTGGCGCTTCGTGCTTGTCGGCGACGGTCCCAGCCGCGGGCACCTGCAACGTCTCGCCGGCGATCTGGTCGATGCCGGCGTGGTCGTCTTTCCCGAGGCGGGGACCGAGGTGCTCGGTCTGGTGCGCGACGCCGACGTGGGGGTGCTCATGACCAATCCCAGCCTGGCGAACGAGGGGTTCAGCAATTCGATCATGGAGTACATGGCGCTTGGGCTTCCGGTCGTGTGTGGCGGCGGCGGCGGCAACCCCGAGCTCGTGCGGCACGGGGTCACCGGCTTCATCGTTCCGCAGGCCGACCCCGCGGCCCTGGCGGACCGCCTGGACTATCTGCGCGACCACGTCGACGAGCGCCGGGCGATGGGGGCCAAAGGCCGCGAGCGGATCTTCACGGAGCTGTCGGTCGACGTCATGGTCCAGCGTATGCTCGAGGTGTACCGCGAGGCCGCGCTCAGGGTCCGCCCGCCCGCGGCCGTGTGACGGGGCTTCCTACCAGGGGATGCCGGCGGCCGCAGAGTCGGCCCAGGTCGCCAGGCTGAGCAGGGTCCAGACCCGCGGGCTGATATCGCGTGTGCTGCGGTGCTGCAGGTTGAGAAGATCGCGCATGCCCGAGGGTGCGAACAGACCGAGCTGATCGCCCACGAGCCGTTCCTCAGCGAAGCCGTGCAACGGGCCGTCGAGCCACGCCCGCAGCGGAATGTCGAAACCCTGCTTGGGTCGGTCGAACAGGCCCGCCGGCAAGTACGGCTGTCCGATAGCCTTGAGCAGGATCTTCTGGTCGCCGGCGCGCTGCTTGTACGCGAGGGGGAGAGCGTTGACATAGTCGGCGAACACGTGGTCGAGCAGCGGCACGCGGGCTTCGAGTGAGACCGCCATGCTGCTGCGGTCGACTTTCGTCAGGATGTCGTCGACCATGTAGGTCATCTGGTCGATGCGTTGCGCATCGCCGACGCTGCCGTCGGAAGTGAAGCTCTGGCGCCACGCGTCGCCATCGTCGCCGTCACTCAGGAAGGCGGTGAACCGCGGGCTCAGGGCATCCATGACCGGCCCCAGCGTAGGCGTGAGTCCGTAGCGCAGCGAGAAGTAGCGCAGCTCCGCCGGCGAGGGAAGGCGGCGCACGAACCCGCCGCCGCGGGCGCCTTCGGGCACGATCATCGCCGCGGCGCCTGAGAGCCAGCGACGCAGCCCGATCGGCAGACGGTCGATGGTGCGGTACGAGCCAAGCGCGGCGTAGACCTGGTAGCCGGCGAAGAGCTCGTCGCCACCGTCGCCGGAGAGTGAGACGGTGACGTGCTCGCGCGCCAGCCGGCTTACGAGGTACGTGGGGATCGCCGAGTCGTCGGCGAACGGCTCGTCGAACCTGGCGAGCATCTCGGGGAGCAGTCGGGCTTCTTGTGCGCCCACGACCTCGACGTGATGGTCGACGCCGAGATGGCGAGCCACCTTCTCGGCGTAGGGCAGCTCGCTGGCGGGCTCGCCCTCGAAGCCGATCGAGAAGGTCTTGAGGTCGCTTACGCCGCTCGCGTGAGTGAAGGCGACGACTGTGCTCGAATCGACCCCGCCGCTCAGGAACGCTCCCAGCGGGACGTCGCTGCGCAGGTGCAGCCTGATGCTCTCGCGGAACAGCTCGGCTGTGCGCTCGCAGGCCTCCTCGAACGACGGAGGGGGTTCGTGCGTCGTGAGACACGGCTGCCAGTAGCGCGTCGCCTTGACGCGTCCGCCGCTGCGAGCGCCGCTGCCGAGGCGCCAGAGCTCAGTGGTGCCGGGCGCCATCTTGCGGACGCCTCGGTACGCGGTCAGGGGACAGGGCACATAGCCGATCCGCAGGTAGGCGCGCAGCGACTCGGGCCGCCAGGACCGATCGACCCACGGCACGTGGAGCAGCGACTTGATCTCCGAGGCGAAAGCCAATCGGCCGGGTGCCTCGGCAATGAGCAGCGGTTTGATGCCGAACCGGTCGCGCGCCAGCATGAGCTCACCGCTGCGGCCGTCCCACACGGCAAAGGCGAACATGCCCCGAAACTTGCGCACGCAATCGACGCCGTCCTGCTCGTACTGATGGGCGATGACCTCGGTGTCGCACGCAGTGCGAAAACGGTGACCCTGGGCGATGAGCTCGTCGCGCAGCTCGACGTAGTTGTAGATCTCCCCGTTCAGCGCCGCCCAGACAGTGCCGTCTTCGTTGCCGATCGGCTGATCGCCCGTCTCAAGGTCGATGATCGCCAACCGCCGAGCGCCGAGCGCCACGCGCGGCTCGAAGTGGAACCCGTCGGCATCGGGACCGCGGTGTATGAGAGAGTCGGTCATGGTGTGAACGACGGCCGGATCGATGGCCTCGTCGACCGAGTGATGCAAGATGCCGGTGATGCCGCACACGGGCTACCCGCGCCCTGGTGGCGGCTCGTGCGCGCGAAGGTCGTCGCCGTGGCAGCGCATCGTCATTGGCCGACTCTGCGGCCGGCGATCGCACTGAATTCGGCCGCGAGCGTTTCGGCGTAGAGGGCATAGTGAAACCGGGTCTCGGCGACGTGCCGGCCGCGCCGACCTATGAGCGCCGCGCGGACCGGATCATCGAGCAGAAGGGCGATGGCGCGGCCGAACGCCGCCGGGTCGCCGGGGGGGCAGACGATCGCGTCGACGCCATCGGTGAAATAGCGCGGGATCTCACCGATGGCGTTGGTCACCACCGGACGCGCCGCGGCCAGGTACTCGCCGATCTTCGTCGGGAAGCGCGTCTTCGATCGCACGTCGTCGAACAGCGGGATCAGCAGCGCATGGGCGCGTCCATACAGCGCAAGCAGCTCAGGCCGATCGAGGTAGCCGACGAGGTCGACACGCGAGACGAGACCCGGTTTGCCCACCTCGGCCTGGAGCCAGCTCGATTTCGGGTCGGCGGGGTGGGCGCCGGTGACCGCGAGCCGGCACTCGGGGTGGGTCTTCCACACCTCCTGCATGGCCGCGAAGATGAACCGTATGGTGCGGTCGTAGCCGGGCATGCCGGCAAAGACCACCACGGGATCGCCGGTGGGGTACTCGAGCGGCTGCTGCTCGTCGACGTCGACGAGAATGGGGACGTCGACGATGCGCAGCCGGCGACGGGCCCGCGACTCGCCGGCAGCCCACTCGTGAAGTTCGGCCGAGATCGCCACCGCCCCGGCCATTCCGGCCAGGGGCGACCAGAGGCGCTCGAGCGCCGTGGCGTCGCTGCGCAGCGACCAGGGACTCTCGTCGACCTCGCGCACGACCGGCACGCGGAGCAGGCGGAGGATCGCCATGAAGCAGAACAGCCGGGCGGCTGGTCGCGGCGTCCAGAACCTGAGGCAGACGAGATCGAGCCGACCCTCGCGACGGAGCTGCAGCAACCGCAGGGCGCCATGAAGCCAGCCCCAGGCGGCGATCAGGCGGCGCGCCGCAAACGAGTCGTGTCGCACGGTGGTACCGCAGGCGTATTCGAAGGCGACGCCTTCGTAGTCGCCACGCACGGCGGTGTTCTCGACGTGTTGCGGGCGATCGGATGCCTGCAGGATCAGGATGCGAACGCCCACGCCGGCCTCTCGCAACGCGCGCGCCAGCAGACGCGCACGGCTGGTAGCGGCCATGCCGTGTGGAAAGCGCAGCCAGTCACCGAGAATGACGACTTGCAGCGGGCGCCGACCGCTGTTCGGCACCGCTACGTGTGGGTCGATGCCGGCCGTATCACCCGCCAGTTCGGATCGCTCGCTCATCGGGCGTGCCACGACTGCCGGTCGAAGTCGAACACGACGCGGGGATGCCGGTACCAGGGCAGCACGCCGGCCTTGCACAGCAGGTCTCCGAGGAACTTCGTGCGCCCCGACCCAAGGGCGCGTACGAGGCGGGCGCGAGCCAGCGACCGTCGGTCGTAGCCGGCCACGAAGTCGGCGTGGAGCCGCGCGGCGTCGCGCCCGTACTGCCCGTCGCCCGAATCGCCCAGACGATCGCCGTGCACGCGGAACCCGCCGAGCACGGTCTGCACGTGGTGGAACGGGGCCAAGCGGAAGAAGCGCAGCCAGAGGTCGAAGTCGGCGGTGCGCGGCAGCCGTTGGTCCAGTCGCCCCCCGGCTTGCTCCCAGAGGCTGCGCCGCCAGAACACAGACTCCTGCTGGATCCAGCGGTAATCGCCGGCGAGCACGTCGTAGACGTTGAACGTGCCCGAGGCCGATGAGACCGCCCTTGGTCCTCCGCGAACGTCGAACATGGACCCCATGCCCGTGATCCACTCCACCTCGGGTAGCTGCGTGAAGATCTCGGCGATGGTCGCGAGCGTCCACGGGTAGTACATGTCGGAGCTGTTTATCCAGCACATGATCTCGCCGGTCGTTCTGGCAAAACCCTTGTTGATGGCGTGGGCGTGCCCCTCGTCGGGCTCGCTCACCCAATAGGCAAGGTCGGCCTCGTGACCGCGGATGATGTCGGCGCTGCCGTCGGTCGAGCCGCCGTCGATGACGACGTACTCGAGGTTCGGGTAGCCTTGCCCAGTGACGGACTGCAGCGTGGCCTCAATGAAGTCGCCCTGATTGAACGAAGGTGTCACGACCGAGATGCGTGGCGGCTCCCCGACTGCATCCACCATGGCGGCCACCTCGTCGATAGGACCGAGGCACGCCCTCGGTCACGCCTGCTGAGGGCGCTAGTCTAGCAGCTCGCACGAGGGTGACGGGCGTTCGGCGTTACTGCTGAAGCGACGGCCGCCGGCGGGCCGCAACGCAGCTCGCCGGCGGCCGTCAGACCGTTGCGCAGTCAGGAGAAGGGCGGATGCGCCGACCTGCCTTGGGCTAGTTGTTCGGCAGCTTGTTGCCCGTGCTGGCGGAGTCCAGCGAGAAGCCGCTGCCGCCGTTACCCGAGCCGGTGAGCGTGGTGCTCGAGAGGTCGTTGTTGGAGGAGCCCGTCCAGTACCCGGCGTTCCAGGCATGGCCCATGACGAACTTGCAGTTCGCAAAGACGGCGCCGTTGACGTCCTGCAGCTCGGTCAAGCGA
>CAZFJE010000057.1:0-17470 GCA_964519555.1 uncultured Thermoleophilia bacterium | reverse complement strand
GTCAGCGACTTCTACCACCTGCCGCGCGTCAAGCTCGCCTACGCAAGCGCCGGCCTGGATGCGCTGACCGTGCCGGCCAAAGGTGGCGAGTGGATCGCCCAGACGCCCTACCTGATTCTCCGCGACGACGCAGGGTTCTGGGTGTACCTGCTGCGCGAGAGCGTCTGATACGCGGGCGTCGCAGGCGTTGGCACGCGGCCGACCCCGCACCCACCAAGTACCGCGTCACCACAAGTACGGTCGTCCACATCACACCGGCAAACTTCTTCGGGAACGTTACGGCGACGGCCACAGACACGGACACGCTGACGGGGTTTGTCGTCCTCGAGTCGCTGTACGGGTGATCGTGAACCCCGGCACCTCCGACGCACCAGCAGAAGCGCTGTGACGTTCTTTTGCTGGAGTCAACGTATCGGCCATCTGGCCGATGCGCTTGTCGGCCAAATTGCCCCATTCAGGACCGGCCTCCCGCCCGATGTGCCCGCCTGCGGCTCGTGGTCTGATTGCAGCAAGCGGCTTGGCCTTTGGGCCGGATGCGTAGGACATCAGGGGGGCAGCCTCCGGCAGCGCGCAGCGCCTCTTGATGGGGTCGACTCGCCAGTAGGCTGCGTCGGACGACGGCGTTGAAGGCGCATGTCGTGGGCCATACCGACACCTTTGCGGAGCAGCGACAGTCCGCCCCGTACCACGCCCGCCCCGCCGGTCGGGGTTCGGTTGGAGGGCCGAACCGGGTCGAAACAACGGCAGGGAGGGAGAGCATCTCCATGAGCAGCATCAACCCCGGCGACACCGCCTTCATCCTCATCTGTGTAGCCCTGGTGGCGATCATGACGCCGGGTCTGGCCTTCTTCTACGGCGGCCTGGTGCGGCGCAAGAACGTCATCACCATCATGATGCAGAGCTTCGTGTCGCTGGGCGTGGTCACCCTGATCTGGATCGTCTGTGGCTTCAGCCTGGCCTTTGGACCCGACGTCCACGGCGTGATCGGTAACCTGCATTACTTCTTCTTGAACAACGTCGGCCAGGCGCCCAACGCGCAGTACGCGCCGACCGTCCCCTTTCTGGCCTTCTTCGTCTTTCAGCTGACCGTGGCGGCGCTGACCCCGGCTCTGATCACCGGCGCCTTCGCCGACCGCGTGCCCTTCAAGAGCTACATCGCCTTCCTTACGGCGTGGAGCCTGCTGGTCTACGTGCCGCTGGCACACTGGGTGTGGGGCGGCGGTTTCCTGCAGCAGTGGGGCGTGCTCGACTTCGGCGGCGGCATGGTGGTACACGGCAGCGCCGGCTTTGCCGCCCTTGCTTCGGTCTTCGTAGTGAAGAAGCGTGTCTTTGCCCCCGGCGAGGATGAGCGGCCCAGTAACATCCCGCTCATCGCGATCGGCCTGGGTCTGCTCTGGTTCGGCTGGCTGGGCGATAATCCGGCCAACGCCATGCGCGCCAACGGCATCGCCGCCCAGGCCCTCGTCAACACATTCATCGCCGGTGGTCTGGCGATGCTCGTGTGGATGTTCACCGACTGGGTGCGCACGGGCAAGGCCAGCATGGTCGGCGCCCTGACCGGGGTGCTCGCCGGGCTCGTCGCGGTGACTCCCTGCGCCGGCTATGTGCCCACTTGGGCGGCCGCCATGGTCGCCTTGGCCGCCGGCTGGATCTGCTACGGCGCCACCCACCTGCGCGCCAAGCGCGGCTGGGACGACTCGCTCGACGTCTGGGGCGTGCACGGCATCGGCGGCCTGTTCGGCTCGCTCTGTGTGGGCTGGTTCGCCTACGCCTCGGTCGGCGGGCACAACGGCATGCTGGCCGGCGACGGCAGGCAGTTCGGCCTGCAGTGCGCCGGCGTGGCCATCGCGGTGAGCTACGCCTTCTGCATGAGCTTCGCCATCCTGAAGGTCGTCGACCTGGTCGCCAGCGTGCAGCTGTCGCACCAGGTGCAGCTCAAGGGCCTCGACGAGGAGATCCACGGTGAGAGCGCCTACGACTGGACCTGATGCATTGTGGCAGCGCTCAGGCGCGAGTCGGACGCCGTGCTGCCTGCCAAGGCGGCCGGTGTAAATGTCTAAGTCAAGGCCGCGAAAGACGTGTATCTAGCAAGAGACCTGCCACATCGAATGCACGTTTTGCGACAGCCACGTCACGGATGGGAGACATCATGAGCGCAATCAGTACGCAGTTCGTCGTGACTTTGCAAAGGAGCAAGAGCGGCCGCTGGAACTACGTCGTCTGGCCCGGTTCGGTCGAGTACTTCGGGACCCGCGGGCTGGTCAAGGTGCGAGGCACTGTCGACGGTCACCCGTTTCGCAGCTCGTTCATGACGATGAGCGAAGGTCTGCACAAGCTTCTGATCACGGATGATGTCCGCCACGCGATCGGCAAGAAGGCCGGCGAAGCAGTCACGGTTCGGTTGGACGAGCGCATAGACGACGCGGCCTGAACTCCACCACAGGCTTGCGGACATCTAAAGCAGAGAAGGCGAGCCGGATCTCCAGCGCGCTGCCGCCCAACGCGCGGTGTTGACCCGAGCGGCCGGAAAGTGCGCCGCCAGGGTGAGCGGATAGCTCGAGATCCGATCTGTTGCGCCGGTCGGTCGACTGTGGCGTTGACGGCCTACACGAGCCGGTGCCGCACGGCGATGGTGGCCGCTTCGGTGCGGCTCGAGGCGCCGAGCTTGGCGATCACGCTGCTCACGTGAGTCTTGGCGGTGGAGCGGCTGATCACCAGGCGGTCGGCGATGTCGACGTTCGACAGTCCCTCGGCCATCAGAGCGAGCACCTGACGCTCGCGCCGGGTGAGGTCGGCGCCCGGGGCGTCGGGCGTGGACACCACGTGGATCAGGGCCTCGGCGGCCTCGGGAGCGAGGGTCGACCTGCCCGCGTGCGCGGCGCGGATGGCGTCGGCCAGCTGCCCGCCCGTGATGTTCTTGAGGAGGTAGCCGATCGCCCCGGCGCGCAGCGCCCCCTCGATCAGCGTTTCATCCGAGAAGCTGGTCAGCGCCAGGACTTTCGTGAGGGGGTGCTCGCGCAGGATCCGTTCGGTGGCCGCTATGCCATCCATGCCCGGCATGACAAGGTCCATGAGGACCACGTCGGGATTGGTCTCGCCACACGACCATACCGCCGCCGCCCCGCTCGCGGCCTGCGCCACCAGCTCGATGTCGTCGAAGAGCCGCAGGATATTCTCGAGACCGCCGCGCACCAGCTCGTGGTCGTCGACGATCATGACCCTGATCTTCGCCGCCGCTGCGTTACCGTTCACGCCTCATCCCCCTGTCCGGCCGACCACGCGACGCTGACCACTGTGCCGGCGCCGACCTCGGTGGCGATCTCTAGGCGGGCCCCCACCGCCTCGGCTCGTTCGCGCATGATGCGCAGCCCCAGCTGCTCGGCGCCGACGCTGGCGCGGTCGAACCCCGCGCCGTCATCGCCGACCAGAAGTCGTACGGTATCGTCTGAGTTCGCCAGCGTCACCCACGCCCTGCCGGCCTGGGCGTGGCGCACCATGTTGTTCGTCGCCTCTTGGGCGATGCGGTACAGGGCGACGGTTACGTCCGCGGGCAGAGGGCGGATATCAGCGACTGTCAGAGCTATCGCTGTGCGCGTGCGGGCTTCGGCGGCCTGCACGACGTGCGCCAGCAGGGCGTCGAGCGACGACTGCGCCAGGGCTCCCGGCCGCATCTCGAGCAGCAGCGTGCGCATCTCGGCGAGGGCGCCCCTCGTGAGGCGCTGCACCTCTTGAAGGCTCCGGCGAGCCCGCGCCGACGCCGGGTCGGGGTCTTGCAGGAGGGCCTCGGCGGTGAGGCTGGCGGCGAACAGCGACTGCGTCACCGAGTCGTGCAGTTCGCGAGCCAGGCGCGAACGCTCGGCGGCCACGGCGCTGCGCTCCATCTGCTCGCGCAGCCGCGCGTTTTCGATGGCGAGGGCGGCCTGGTCGCCGAACGACGCCGCCAGACCGACCTCGTTGTCGTCGAACGTCGTGGCCGCGCGGTAGTACAGCGCGATCACGCCGTAGACATCATCTCGCACGACCAAAGGCACGACCAGGCAGGAAAGGCAGCCTGTGGCAGGACTGCGATCATCGTGTTCCCTGGCTGCGAAATCGGGCACGGCCACCGGTCGCCTCGTCGAGACAGCGCGACCGAAGGGGTCGTCGCCGATCGGCAGTGGAGGGCTCGGGTCGTAGACGTCCGGCAGACCGTCCGCCGCCCGCAGGCTCAGCACGTTGTCAGCGGCCTCGAATCGGAAGAGCCTGGCGCCGTCACTTTCGAGGAGCTGTCGCGCCTGCACGACGACGTCAAGGAGCAGTTCCGAAAGCGGACGGTCAGAGTCGAGTACCGATACCTCCTGGAGCCGCTGTACCTGCGCGGCCAGGGAATGGAGTCGCGCCGTCGTCGATCTCTCGTTCTCGTAGAGTTCGTCGAACCGCTGGTACATGGAGCCCAGGGCGATCAGCCCGCCTCCCGCGAGTGCACCAAACGCGACAAGCAGGATGTTCTGGGTGTTCGCGCGGCCCTGAATGATCATCATGAACACCGTCAAAGCCAGGCAGAGGACGCCGACCAGCACGGCGATGCGTCGCTCGCGAAGCACGAAAGCGACCAGGAGTAGAGGCACAAGATAGAGCCCGGCTATCGCATAGCCGGGTATGAGGAGATCGAAGAGAAACGACACCGTGACGCCCGCTGCCGTCAGCGCCACCACCAGATCACGACGCGAGCGCAGCCACACGACTGTCCGCTGCGTGCGCACAAAGCGACGCGCTGTGATTCTGACCTCTGACCCAGACCATGCCATGTGGCTGCGCGGTACCCCCGTCGGTCAGGACCGCGGTGGGTGCGGCACACCCACCGACAGAGCAACCGTTGCTTTGCTTCGATGATACTCTCGGCCACAGCACCGAACACGTCGCATGGGCGATGCGATGCTTGCGAAACCGCCGGCGGGAGACTGTGTGAGGCGCGTCAACGCGACAGTCGAGAACAGCGCCACCGATCGCAGCGGCGTCGACCAGTCGTCCTGGAGGACCTGCAGCGGTCTGTGTCCAGTGAGGTCCCGAGGGTCAGCAAGATCTACAGTAGGCCATAGGGGCTCGTCTCGAGATTGACACCAGGGTCGGCGGGGGCACCGTGATCAGTGCCACGTGGTCGGCCGGAAAGGCGGTGAGGCATGGACAATGACGCGGCGGCGCCGAAGATCAGAGTGATGATCGTCGACGACCACGAGCTCGTGCGCAGCGGTCTCGAGAACATCCTGCGGCTCTTCGATGACATCGAGCTCGTAGCGCAGGTCGACGGCGGAGAGAAGGCCGTCGGGCTGTTCGGGCAGGCCAAGCCCGACGTTGTCCTCATGGATCTCATCATGCCGGGCATGAGCGGCGTGACGGCGATCGAGGCGCTTCTGCGGGAGCATCCCGGCGCGAGAGTGCTCGCGCTCACCAGCTTCTCAGACGAAGATCTGATTGAGGGTGCGCTGCGTGCCGGGGCGATCGGCTACCTGCTCAAGAACATCACCGGCACGCAGCTCGTCGACGCTATCCGCGCCGCCTATTCGGGCAGATCGACGCTTGCCCCCGAAGCCGCCGAGGCCTTGATCCACGCGGTCTGGGAGGCGGGCGCCATACGCGACGTCTCAGGGACTTCATCGACTGGCACGCCTCCGGGCGCCATCAGAGATCCTCACGCTCGACAGAGAAGCAGCGGCGTGACCGACCAGTTCAGCGTCGGCCCATCAGCAGAACGGACGGTGACCTATCGCCTGGACGACACCGATCGGGCGATCATCACCTGCCTACTTGAAGACGCGCGCATGTCCAACGCTGCGGTCGCCCGTGCCGTTGGTGTCCCGAGCCGCACCGTCGGCTATCGCATCTCGAAGCTCACGCGCCTGGGGGTGATTGAAATCGGCGCCGTGGTGGACCCGCACAGCCTTGGGCTGGACGTGGTCGCCGACGTCTTTATGGAGGTCGCCCCGGGCCGGGTGCGCGAAGTCGCCGAGCGTTTTGCACGACTGGAGCAGGTGAGCTACGTGGCCGGCTCGATCGGCAACGGCGATCTCAGCATCCAGGTCTGCCTGGACGACAGCGCCGTGCTTGGCCGGTTCGTGGAGGAGATCGTCGCCAAGGTGCCGGGCGTCATCCGGGCGCGCAGGGTCCTGGTGCCCTGGAAGCTCAAGGACGTCCACCAGTGGAACATCCCGCCGTCGCCGGTAGACCAGGACGAGGTGCGCCCGAAGAGGCGGGGCTAGCGTTACCGTCGTGCGCGGCCCCTCGGAGCTGGACTGAGATCTGCGACAGCGGGCGCCGCTGCGATCGCTACCTCCGTGGGGCGGCCAGCGCCTCGTCGCCCCTGGCGAGGTCGACGATGACTCGCGTGGTTTCGTAGACCTGTGCCGCGTCCCACCCTGCGCCTACTCTGCCTGCGGGCCTTGCCTTCAGGCTGACGTCAGGTCGGCTGCTGCTGCGATAGAGGCACGGCGCGACGGGGCTGGCAGCCCTCTACGGCCGGAGCTCGTCGTCAGCAAGAAGGGGTCGCACGAGCTTCTCCCACAGCTTGATGGCCGCCGCCACGTCCGCACCTTCGGGGTCCAGACCGTGCTGAATGGCCAGGCCATCGACGATCGCGATCATGAGAACGGCAAACGGCCGCAGTTCAGCCGGGGCGGTGGGGGCGGCACTGTCGAAGCAGCGCCGCACCGTCTCGCGGTAGCCATCGTAGAGCGCAGCCACGCGATCACGCATGTTCGGGTCGCGCAAAGCGTGCGGCAGAATCTCGAAGAACGCCCGGAAGGATTCGGCATCTGAAACGATGCGCGCCTCACCGTCGATCAGGGCATGCACGCGAACAGCGCCGGGCGGGAGGGCGTTTGTCTCGTTGATGAGTGCCCGATTGGCGTCGTGGGCGAGCGAATCGACGAGGGCCGTCACCAGGCCGTCCTTGTTGCCGAAGTGATAGCCGATACTGGCCTTTGCCTCACCGGCCTCGCGGGCGATGGCCGAGAGCTTGAGCGCCTCGAAACCTCCGCTGACGAGCAGACGATGGGCTGCGGCGAGCAGGTGCTGTGCCGTGGGCGGCAGCGCCTCCATCGGATCCATGAGCAAGATGGGCTCGGGAAGCCCCCGACCATGGGCGAGACTTGTGCGGCGGCTATCGAACGCTCTCACGGGCTCCTCCTCGCCAAGTTGTGGGCTCATGCATGAAATGCTACCATAGATTGGTCCGTCCGGACGGACAAGGTTTCGGTCCAGACGAGATTGAAGAGAGTCCTAGGGAATTCCCGCTGTTCAAACGACGAGACCATCCATCTGGCAAGGAGGAGCACCCCTATGCATCCGACACTCCCGTCACTGGGCAGGCTGCGCGGCCGTCACTTTCTGAGCGATCTCGACTACTCGCGCGAGGAGCTCGAGGACCTGCTCGCGCTGGCCCTCAGCCTCAAGGAACTCTGGAAGACCCGGCCGCTCACGCCGTTTCTGCCGGGGCGTCACCTGGCGATGATCTTCGAGGCCGCCTCGACGCGCACGCGCGTCAGCTTCGAGAACGGCTTCGCCGAGCTGGGCGGCAACGCCCTCTACCTGCGCCCCGGCGAGATCCATCTGCCGGGTCGCGAGAGCGTCGCCGACACGGCTCGCACGCTGTCGCAGTACAACGCGGCGATCGAGATCCGCTCCAAGAGCAACGAGACGGTAAATGAGCTTGCCGCCCACGCGACGGTGCCGGTCATCAACGGCATGGACCACGACCGCCACCCCTGCCAGAGCATGAGCGACGCGTTCACCATTCTCGAGTACGCCGGAAAGCTGGCGGGCGTCACGTTCGCCTACGTCGGCGACGCCGCCCACCCCTGCAACTCTCTCTCGACCACCCTCACCAAGCTAGGCCTGAACGTGCGCATCGGCAACGCGGCCGGCTATGAGATCGCCCCCGAGCTGGCCGAAAAGGCCGCCGCGCTCGCCTCTGAAAACGGCGGCAGTTTTCTGCTTACGAACGACCCGCTCGAGGCCATCGACGGCGCCGACTTCGTCTACACCGATTGCTGGTGGTGGACCGGTCAAGAGGCCGAGTACGCCGATCGCATCGCCGCGTTCAAACCCTTCCAGATCAACGCGAAGCTCTGGAACCACACCAAGCCGGGGGCAAAGTTCATGCACTGCCTGCCGGCCATGCGTGGCGAAGAGGTGACCGACGAGATCGCCGACAGCGACGCCTCGATCATCTTCCCGCAGGCCCAGAACCGCATGCATTTCCAGAAGGCTCTGATGCTGGCCCTCGTCGGCATCGACGAGCTGCCCGCCGACCCTGACCTGCAGCCCATCGGCAGGGCGTTGCTGGCCTAGGCGCTTCAGGTCCAGTGAGTGAAAGGACGTCTTCAATGTCGACCGAAGTGACCCCCGCGGGCCAAGGTCCGACGCTGGCAGACCAGCCCAAGGTGTTCGGCCTGTTCAGCATGGTCCTGTTCTCGGTGTCGGCCGTGCTCGTCGCCGACACCGTCGCGACCTCTGCCGCCATCGGCGTGCAGGGCATCACCTTCTGGATCGCCCTGGCGATCCTGTTCTTCATTCCCTACGGGTTCGTGACGGCCGAGCTGGGCAGCGCCTGGCCCCAGGAGGGCGGCATCTACGTGTGGGTGCGCGAGGCGTTCGGGCCAGGCTGGGCGACCATGACCGCCTGGCTGTACTGGGTCAACGTCGCCTACTGGGCTCCGAGCGTGTTCGTGCTGTTCGCCGGCACCCTGGCGACGGTCTTCTGGGGCTCCATGAGCAACTTCTGGGCGGCCGTCATCGTCCTCGTGCTCATCTGGGTGATGGTCGGCATCGGTGTGCTGCCTCTCTGGTTGAGCAAGTGGGTGCCCAACGTGAGCGCTGCTCTCAAGGTGATCGTGCTCGTCGGCCTGGGAGCCATGGGCGTCGCCTTCGCCCTCACACACGGTCTGGCCAACTCGTTCTCGATCTCACAGTGGAAGCCGACCTGGGGCGCCAACTGGTCGTTCCTGCCGATCATCATCTACTCCTACATGGGCTTCGAGCTCATGAGCTCGGCCGGCGGCGCCATCAAGAACGCCCGGCGTGACATCCCCAAGATGATCATCGTGGCGGGCGCCGCCATCCTGGCGATCTACGTCTTTGCCACCTTCGGCATTCTCTCGAGCGTGAAGCTCGCCGACATCAACATCGTGACCGGCATCGCCGACGCCCTCAAGGTGAGTTTCGACAAGGTGCTCGGTACGAGCACGATCGTGAAGGCACTCTACGACGTCATCATCGTCCTGTTGCTCTTCACGTTCATCGGCAACATGGTGACGTGGTCGATCGGCTCCAACCACAGCATGAGCGCGACCGGCCTCGACAAGACGGCGCCGGGCGTCTTCGCGCACGTCAACCGCCGCTTTCAAACGCCGGACTACGCGTTCGTGCTGATGGGCGTGATCGCCAGCGCGCTGACGATCGTCAACTACGCACTGTTTGCCAACAACCAGAGCGTCTTCTGGACGATCTTCGCGCTCAGCTCGATCGTCTTCCTGTTCCCCTATCTTCTGATGTTCCCGGCGCTGCTCGTGCTGCGCCACAAGCAGCCCGACATTCCGCGCCCCTACAAGGTCCCCTGGGGCAGATTCGGCGCCTGGCTGTGGACCATCCTGTGCGAAGCGGGCATTGTCTTTACCATCGCGCTCTTCTTCTACGCCGTGCCGGACGGGACTCCGAAGCTCACGTACTGGGCGGTCACCGGTGGCGGCACCATCGTCTCGTTCATCGTCGGCTGGTGGCTCTACCGACACGCCAGTCGCACGTCGACGACGACGGCGGCGGCGATCGCACCCGACGCGCCGACGCTACCGCAGTGATGGCCGGGGCAGACATGCCGAGTCCCCGCACCGTCGTCATTGCCCTGGGCGGCAACGCCATCCTGCAGCCCGGCCAGGTCGGCAGCTTCGAAGAGCAGCTCGTCAACATCGACGCCGCCATGCGTCGTATTGCCGAACTGGTGCGGGATGGCTGGCGCGCGGTGCTCACCCACGGCAACGGCCCCCAGGTCGGCAACCTCCTCATCCAGAACGCCTTGGCCGAGAAGGTCGTGGCACCCATGCCGATGGACGTCTGCGGCGCCGAGAGCCAGGGTCAGATCGGCTACATGCTGGAACAGTCGCTCGTCAACCATCTGGCGCGGCGTCATCTCGATGTGCCGGTGGTGACCGTGCTCACCCAGGTTGCCGTCGACGCTGCCGACGAGGCCTTCGCGCACCCCTCCAAGCCAGTGGGGCCGTTCTACTCAGAAGAACAGGCCCAGACGATGATGCTCGAGCAAGGCTTCGCCATGCGCGAGGATGCCGGGCGCGGCTGGCGTCGCGTCGTGCCCAGTCCCGAGCCCCGGGAGATTGTGCCTCGCAAGGCGATCGTCGACATGGTCGCCGACGGCATCCTCGTCATCTGTTCGGGAGGCGGTGGCGTACCGGTGATACGCGGCCACGACGGTATCCTGTCGGGCGTCGATGCCGTCATCGACAAGGACCTCGCCGCCGCCCTGCTGGCTCGCGAGGTACGTGCCGACGCGCTGCTGATCCTCACCGACGTGCCCACCGTCTATGTCGACTACAACACCCCTGAGCAGCGCGCCCTCGGCACGGTGACTCAGTCAGAGATGAAGGCCTTCGCCGCCGCGGGACATTTCAAAGCGGGCTCCATGGGCCCCAAGGTCGCTGCCTGCCTGCGGTTCGTCGCCAGCGGTGGGGCCGCGGTGATCGGCAGCCTGACCGACGTCGTGCCGGCACTCGCGGGGCGCGCGGGCACGCGCATCGTGCCCGACAACGAGCAGGCCGCGCGCACGCCAGAGCAGGCCGATGCACGTTCAACGAAGACGACACGCCCTGCCCGCAAGACGCAGGGACCCAAGACCTCCGCGGCCTCGTTTGCCGACAAGTCCGTCGACGCAGGCCATGACGGCTTCGCCGGCGCACCGGTGATCGACATCGAGACGGCCCGACGAGCAGGTACAGGAGATGCGACATGAGCAGGACCATTGACAGCACGCCTCGAGCCGACGGCTTCCGCATGCCGGGGGAGTTCGAGCCACACGACCAGATCTGGATGCTCTGGCCGCAGCGTCCCGACAACTGGCGGCTTGGCGCCAAGCCGGCGCAACGCGCCTGGGTCGAGGTGGCCACCGCCATCTCCGCCTTCGAGCCGCTGACCGTGGGCGTCAACCACGATCAGTATGAGAACGCCCGCGACCTTCTGCCGGCCGCCGTGCGCGTCATCGAGCTCACCAGCAACGACGCCTGGGTACGCGACTGTGGGCCCACGTTCGTTGTCAACGGCAAAGGCGACGTGCGTCTCGTCGACTGGGAGTTCAACGCCTGGGGCGGGCTTTACGACGGTCTCTACTTCCCGTGGGACGCGGACCAGATGATCCCGCGCAAGATCGCCGAGCTGGAGCGCGTCGACCGCTACAAGGCGCCGCTGGTACTGGAGGGCGGCTCGATCCACGTCGACGGCGAGGGCACGGTCATCACCACCGAGGAATGCCTGCTGAGCCCGGGCCGCAACCCGCAGCTTGGTCGCGAGCAGATCGAGGGCTACCTGCGAGACTACTTGAACGTGGACAAGGTGATCTGGCTGGGCCGGGGCATCGACCCCGACGAGACCAACGGCCATGTCGACGACGTCGCCTGTTTCGTCAGGCCGGGCGTCGTGCTTGCCGCCACGACCGAAGACACAGACGATTGGCGCTACGAGCTCCTTCAGGACAACCTTCGCCGTCTGCGCGAAGCCACCGACGCCAAGGGTCGCAAGCTGGAGATCCACACGGTCCCGATGCCGGCCATCATGGAGATCACCGCCGACGAGGCCTGGAGCGTCGACAGCGCCGAGGACAGCATCGCGCGACAGCCTGGAGACAAGACCGCGGCGTCCTACCTCAACTTCCTGATCGTGAACGGCGGCGTGATCATGCCGGTGTTCGACGATCCGAACGACACGCTGGTCAAGGCCAAGCTGGAGGCGGTATTCCCCGATCGCCGGGTCGTGACTGTGCCCGGACACGAGGTCGTCCTCGGCGGCGGCAACGTGCACTGCATCACGCAGCAGCAGCCGGCAGCCGGCGACTAGGGTAGCCGCAGAATATCTGATGGGGGCGCCACAGTCGTGACGCTGGAGGTTTCGTTGTGACAAGCGACGCAGAAGAGGGCCCTCCTCGCGGTCGGCCAGGCCTGGGGTCGCCGTCCGACCTGGCAGCGCCCGGTCTCTCAGCCGGCGATCGCGATCCGCTCGGTTTCGAGGCCGCGGAGATGCGCACTCTGGGGTATTGGGTTGTCGACCGCGTGATCGAGCACCTCGAGAGCCTGCCGGGTGGGCCGGCGATCAGGGAGGGGTCGCCAGCCGAGCTGTGGGAGGCCCTTGGCGGGCCGGTTCCGGAGGAGGGCGGCTCCGCCCAGGATGCCCTGCGGACGCTCGCCGACGTCGGCCTGTCGCACATGCAGCACGGCGACCACCCGCGTTACTTCGCCCGGGTGCCCGGACCCTCGTCGTATGCGGGCGTGCTGGCCGACTGGCTCGCGACGGGGTTCAACGCGATCGCAGCGTCGTGGGGTGGGGGCTCTGGGCCGGTGACCGTCGAGCTTGTGACGCTCGGCTGGCTGCGCGAGCTGCTGGGGCTGCCGGAAGGCACTGAGGGGGTCATGACCAGCGGCGGCTCGCTTGCCAACCTGACGGCCCTCGCGGCAGCGCGAGCGGCCGTCGGCCCCGGGGTCTGCTATCTGTCCGACCAGGTCCACTCGTCGATCCCGCGCGCGCTACGCACGCTCGGGTTCCCGCCGGAGCACGTCCGCGTCCTGCGCTCGGATGAGCGGCTGCGGCTGCCGCTTGACGACCTGCTCGCCGCCGTCGAGGCCGACGCGGCGGCGGGCGAGCGGCCGGGGTTCGTGGTCGCCACGGCCGGGACCACGAACAGCGGGGCCGTGGACCCTCTCTGCGAGATCGCCGACCTGTGTTCCGCCAAAGGCCTCTGGTTTCACATCGACGGCGCTTACGGCGCAGCGGCCGCGCTGTGCGATGCCGGCCGCCGTGTCCTGGCCGGCATGGAACGTGCCGACTCACTCGTGCTCGACCCGCACAAGTGGCTCTTCCAACCCTACGATCTCGGTTGTGTGTTCGTGTCACGCCCCGGCACTCTGGAGCAGGCCTTCCGCATGACGCCTGACTACCTGGCCGACGTGGCGGGCGCCGCCGGTGAGGTGAACCTGCGCGACCGCGGCCTGGAGCTCACGCGCCGGGCACGTGGGCTGAAACTCTGGCTGACCTTCCGCACCTACGGACTCGCCCGCCTGCGCGTTGCGATCCGGCACGGCATGGCTGCGGCGGAGTACGCGCAGCGGCTGGTCGCGGGCGACGAACGCTGGGAGGTGGTCACACCGGCGCAGCTCGGGATCGTGACCTTCGCCCTGCGCGGCTGCGACTATGCGGAGCACAAGGCCCGAGCCGACGCGCTGGCCGAGGAGGGTTTCGCGGTGCTCACCACTACACGGCTGCACGGCCGTCCGGTGCTGCGGTTGTGTACCATCAACCCGCGCACGAGCCTTCAGGACATAGCCGCCACGCTGGAGCGGCTCGGGGTCGACGTGAGCCGATCGGCTGAGGCCGGCTCGCGTCCCTGACTGAGAGGTCCGGCCTCGGCGTCTGGCCCCCCGCGAACACCACCCCGCCGCCTCTTCCCGCGTCGCCGGGATGGCGTGCGAGTAGGGCGGTCGACGGTTAGACCGTGGGTATCTTCCTGGTAGCCAGCAAGGTGCTGGGAAGCTCAAAGGAATCGAGGTGGGACAATGAGTTCTCATCTCTTGAAGCGTCTACTGCCTGCGGCGGTCTTGTCCGCAGTGGCGGTCCTGTTCACCGTGGGTGTCTCTGCCGCGCAGGCCGCCATCGTGGTCCGCGGCCGCGGAGTGGCCTATGGCACACCTTCCGTAGGCCATAGTGGAACAAACGTCGGGCTCG
Source organism: uncultured Thermoleophilia bacterium (assembly GCA_964519555.1). Taxonomy (GTDB): domain Bacteria; phylum Actinomycetota; class Thermoleophilia; order UBA2241; family UBA2241; genus Bog-752. Next base: position 3,502 of record CAZFJE010000057.1, on the reverse strand, counting down.
TCGTTGCCGGTGTGGTGATCCTGGCACTCGTCCTCGGCGGCATCGTCTATGCCATCGTCGCCGATCGACGGCTGGTGACTCCGGCGGTTGTCGCGACGGGGTCGACGCCACTCTCTGACCGCAGTAGCGAAGCAGAGCAGCCGCGCAAGGCTGCCTAGCTTCGCAACAACCGCGGGTCACCGTGTCGGACCGCCGGCGCTGCAGAGTGAGGGCTTCCCGTGGGGGCTTCACTGCGGTGGGCTGGCGGTCCGGCACAGCGATTGGCCGACCATCACGGGCGCCTGGGGTGCTCTCACGTGCCCCTGATGCGCCGCAGGGCGATAGCTCGAGCCGTCGGCCACACCGCCGTGCAGCCAGAAAGCGAGCCGCGCATATCTGGCCGCCATCTCTACTACCGCGCCGGGGACCATTCGGAGTCCGTTCCGGTGTGGAGAGGGGCGCTGGTCCTTCGCGTGGACGGGTGATCGTGCAGTCACGGCACAGGGCTGGCCTGAATGCGTAAACGGTGTACCGGGCTCGAAAGGTCTCGCCGGCAAGGGAGGGAACATGCGCTCAAGACGCACCACGACGACGGGCCTCGACTCACGTCGAGTGACGTCCGGGCATCGGCGCTGGTGGAAGACGACGCTGCTGGCCTTCGCGCTGGTGGCAGCGCTGCTCTGCGGGCTTGCCGTGCTGCCCGGCGGCGCCTGGGCCGCAGGCTGGACGAGTCGCACCTCGGGCACGACCAGCGCGCTCCGCGGCGTCGCTTTCGCGAACGCCAGCGACGGCTGGGCGGTGGGCGCCGCCGGCACCATCGTCGCGACGACGAACGGCGGCACGACCTGGACCGCCCAGACGTCGAACACCGACAACACCCTGTACGGCGTCGCCTGTGCCAACGCCAGCGACGCCTGGGCAGTGGGCGACGACGGCAGCGGCAACAGCTTCATCCTCGCTACCACCAACGGCGGCACCACCTGGACCGTTCAGACCTCGAACACCGACGACACCTTGAACGGCGTCGCCTTCGCGAACGCCAACGACGGCTGGGCGGTGGGCGACGGCGGCACCGTCCTCGCTACCAGCAATGGCGGCACCACCTGGACCGTTCAGACCTCGAACACCGCGAACGATCTCTACGGCGTCACCTTCGTGAGCGCCAGCGACGGCTGGGCGGTGGGCAACGCCGGCACCGTCCTCGCTACCAGCAATGGCGGCACCACCTGGACCGCCCAGACATCCGGGACGACGAGTCAGCTCCGCGGCGTCACCTTCGCAGGCGCCAGCGACGGCTGGGCGGTGGGCTATACGGGCGGCAACTCGGTCGCGACCATCCTTGCCACCACCGACGGCGGCGTCACCTGGAGCACGCCCGCCTCGGGCGCCGCAGGAGAGCTCTGGAGCATCGCCGCCAGCGACGCGAGCCACGTCTGGACGGTTGGCGCCGTGGGCACGGCGGTGGCGGGGCCACGCGCCAGCAGCGCCAAGTTGGGCGTTCCTCTGCTGAGCCTCGGCTGCATCCTCGCCAGCAACGACGGCGGTCTCACCTGGGGCGCCCAGGCCAGCTACTCGACCATCCTCTACGGCGTCGCCTTCAGCGACGGCGCCCACGGCTGGGCAGTCGGTGCCGGCGGCACCATCATGGCCTACACCTGTGTCGCTCCCGTCGTGACGGTCAACGGCGCCGATGCCTCGTGGCACACGGCCACGGTCGATCTCGCCGTGAACGCCACCGTCGATCCGTCGCTCTCACTGGCGAAGCTGCAGTACTCGCTCGATGGCGGTTCGACCTGGAGAAACGTGCCCGGTAGCGGTAGCGCACGCACGCTGCCGATCGCGACCGCGGGGAAGAAGGATACGGTCACGGTGCGCGCCACCGATTCCGGCGGGCAGACCGGCAGTGCCGCGGTGACCGTCAAGGTCGACAGGACGGTGCCGACGATCAGCGTCTCCGGCAAGGTCCACGGGTGGCAGCGCCGGCCCGTCACGCTCACGTTCAATCCGAAGGTGGGCCCCTCTGGCGTCGCCAAGGTCCAGTATAAGATCGGCTCCGGCGACTGGAAGCAGGTCGGCCGGAGTGGCGGCGTCTATCGCGTCACCATCAAGCGCCAAGGCAGCCACAAGGTCAGCTACCGCGTCACCACCAAGGCCGGAGTGAGGAGCAAGGCCGGTGGATGCACCGTCAGGATCGACACCCGCGCTCCGCGCCTGACGCTCGCGAGCAGCAGCTTCGACGTCACGGCGGCTACGGGCGCCACCCTGCCGGTCGTGCTGAAGTGGACCGACGACTACAGCTCGACCTGCAGTCTGCGCGTGCTGGTGACGCAGCACGGCAAGCAGAAGGCTACGCAGAAGCTTACTGTGGGCCACGGTGGTTCCTGGCAGACGATCGCCGTGCCCTGGGGCACCCTGGTCGGTCACTACACTCTCACGTTCAAGCTCTACGACGCGGCCGGTAACGTCCGCGTCGTGAAGGCCGGCGTGGTGGCGAGCATCTAGCAGGGGACTCGTCGCAGCTCGCTGCCCGGCCCCTGGGCCGCGGCAGCCGTGGGACCGGGCCCGGCGAGCGCACCTGCTCGCCGGGCCTGCGTTGTGCGCCGGTCCCGCGAGAGCCCCGTGCCCGGACGCGCGTCTGGATCTTTCGGCAGTCGGTACCGTGTCGGCGCGGGTGACGCCGCTGCAGCCTGCGGCGCAGTTCTGAGGCCGCCCGGCGCCTGCGGCGCGCGTGGTCTCTAGAAGTCCAGCAGCACCCAGGGGTTGGGCGTCTGGGCCGCGAAAGTCTTCAGGCCGAAGACCGCCAGACGACCGTTGCTTGCCGCCCAGGTGGGGTTGGCCGCCAGGAATTTCGCGGCACTGAAGGTGTCGCCGTTGGGATGTCCCCAGCGGGCCCACATCTGCAGACCGTCGAGGACCATGGCCTCGGTGCAGACCTTGGCGTCGTAGGCACCGCCGTCGTTGCCGGAGCTGTAGGGCACACCCGCCGAGCCGTTCTCGGGTTCACCGCAGATGGTGCGCTCGTCGGGACAGATCTTCTTGAGGAGCGTGTCGTAGGTGTCGGCCTCCATGGTCTTGCCGGTGGTGGCGTCGATGTGGCCGCCATACTGCTTGTCGAGCTGCCCCCAGCGCACATAGCGGGCGTAATCGTCGTTGGCCGGATGGGGCGGGTCGGCCTGCGAGCCTTCTTCTGCGCGGGTCGCCTTTCCCCAGTCGTAGTTGCTCGAGCCGAAGAAGCCGCTGCGCTTCACGTGCAGATCGTGGACCTTGCTGCCCATCTGCAGCGAAGCGATCTCGCCGGCGCGATCGCCGATGAGCCACTCGTTGCAGTAGGCGCCGTTATTGTCGACCAGCAGCGTCTTGACGACCTGGCTGACGGTGCTGTCGTACTGGGCGGCCTCGCGGGCTCTGATGAAGATGGGGCTCCCGGAGGGCCGATAGGTCGTGTCGGCGAGCGTCGTCTCGGTGAGCATCAGGCCGGCGCTGTTCTCATACCAGTCCTGGCCGCTCCAGATCTGGCCGCCGG
>CAZFJE010000056.1:0-17571 GCA_964519555.1 uncultured Thermoleophilia bacterium | reverse complement strand
ACGAGCGCCGACATCCAGAGCACGATCACCCCCGACGAGGGCCGCAACGTGCCCTGGCACTACAACAACGTGCACGCCGTCAACACCGCCCGCCAGTCGCTCGTGGGCATGGACGGCCTGCGCGAGTTCGTGAAGCTCGACCTCGACAATCCCGAGTTCCAAGGCGGCGTGCGCGAGTTGAAGGAGCGCGCCGTGCTGTTCCTCGAGGCCATGGAACGCGACGGCGGCTACTTCGCGGCGGTCGAGCAGGGCTACTTCGTCGACTCCGGCGAGTACCCCGAGACCAACGACGACGGCATCGTGCGCTTCGCCGACGGCGGCGTGGCCGCGGGCACGATCGTCGAGCGCGCCGACGACTATCTGGCGCCGGTCTGCCACCACTTCGGCGTGAACCACCTGCCCGAGGGGCTCGCCAAGCCCTGCGACCTGATCGGCGGCTGCACGCTGTGCGACGTCGAGAAGGTGCCCTTCACCGACGAGCTCGACCCCGAAGACAACGTCAACGTGCGCCTCGAGCGCACCGCCGAGCTGCGCGACAAGGGTCTGATCACGCCCGAGGTCGAGTGGGCCGGCGACGGCATCGTCGTGGTCACGCTCTTCCTGCCGGCCTCGGAGAGGGTGGCCGAGTTCGCCGCCCTCGAGCTCGCCAAGGCCATGAACCTGCACGACCCCGAGGTCATCCATAAGCAGGTCATGCACCCCGCCGAAGGCACGCTCGTCGAGGTCAAGGGCCGTCTCGAGGTGACCATCGACCCGGCCACCCTCGTCATCCCTCCGCCGCCCGACATCCTGTCGGCCGACGAGGTCCGCGCCTTCGTCAAGGAGCACGGCCTCAAAGTCGTCGGCGCCACGGTCGGCGAAGACGAACACTCGGTGGGCATGCGCGAGATCATCGACATCAAGCACGGCGGCCTCGAGGGCTTCGGCGTGGCCTGCGAGTACCTGGGCACCTCGGTGCCGGTCGAGAAGGTGCTCGACGCCGCCATCGAGCACGCCGCCGACGCGGTGCTGATCTCGACGATCATCACTCACGGCGACATGCACCGCCAGAACATGGAGAAACTCGCCGACCTGGCCGTCGAGAAAGGCGTGCGCGACAAGCTGCTGCTCATCGCCGGCGGCACCCAGGTGACCGCCGAGCTGGCCCGCGGCTGGGGCATGGACGCCGGCTTCGGGCGCGGCACGAAGGGCATCGACGTGGCCTCGTTCATGGTCAAGGCCCTGCGCGAGAAGGGCAAGTAGGCCGACGGACGTGACGAGCACACGCACAGAGACGCTCACGCATGCGCGCACGGACACGCGCACAGGCAGACCGACGGTCGCGTGACCGTCGCGGGTAACGCAGGCCGGGGGGCGGGCGGCGCCAAAGGCGCCGCCCGCCCCATCGACGCCCTGGTCGCCGAGATCGGTTCGACCACCACCGTGGTCTCGGCCTTCGACGGCCTCTCCGGCTATCCGGCGACCCGACCGCGGCTGCTCGGCCAGGGCCTGGCGGCGACCTCGGTGGCCGACGGCGACGTCACGATCGGCTTCGGTGCGGCCAGAGCGGCTCTCGAAGAGCAGGTCGGGCCGCTGGCGCCGCGTCTCACGCTGGCCACCAGCTCGGCCGCCGGCGGCCTGCGCATGACCGTCCACGGCCTCACCCAGCGCATGACCGCCATGGCGGCGCGCGAAGCGGCCCTGGGGGCCGGCGCCGTCGTGACCTACCAGACGGCCGGCCTGCTGCGCGATCACGACCTGCGCAAGATCGCCGAAGCGCGCCCCAGCCTCGTGCTGCTGGCCGGCGGGGTAGAGGGCGGCGACTGCGAGACCATCCTCGCCAACGCGCGCCGGCTCTGCGAGCTCGAGCTGCGCCCGATCGTGGTGTACGGCGGCAACTCGGTGGTCGCCGACGACGCCCGTGCGCTGCTCGAGCACGCCGGTTTTCGCGTGCGCGTCACCGCCAACGTGTACCCGGCCGTCGATGAGCTCGACATCGTACCGGCGCGGGCGGTCATCCACGACGCCTTCGAGGAGCACATCACCCACGCACCCGGCATGGAGCGCATCGGCGAGGTCGTGAACGGCCACATCCTGCCCACGCCGGGCGCCGTGCTGCTGGCCGCCGAGCGGCTCGCCGACGACCTCGGCGACCTGGTCGTGGTCGACGTCGGCGGGGCCACCACCGACGTGCACTCGATCACCGACGGCAGCCCCGAGTTCAGCGCCATCCAGACCGAGCCGCAGGCCCACAGCCGGCGTACCGTCGAAGGCGATCTGGGGACCTTCGTGAGCGCGGACCACGCGGCCGCCATGATGCCGGTCGCCGAACGCCCCGCGGAGCTGCCGCCCGCGCTGCCCACGACCCCCGCCCAGATCGCGGCGGCGCGCGCCCTGGCCGCGTTCTGCGCCGTGACCGCCGTGCAGCGCCACGCCGGGCGGCTCTCCCACCTCTACACGCCCACCGGCCGCCAGACCGTGGCGCGCGGCCGCGACCTCACCGCCTGCCGCCTGCTGATCGGCACCGGCGGCGCGCTCACCAGGCTGCCCGACGGCGAGGCCATGCTGCAGGCCACGCGCGGCAGCGGCGGCGAGCGCCTGCTGCCGCCCGCCGAGGCGCGCTGCCTGCTCGACACCGACTACATCGTGGCCGACGCCGGCGCTCTGCTGGCTCACTTCGACGGCGCGGCCGTGGTCGCGCTCATCAGATCGAGCCTGGCGTTCTGAGGTCTCTCCTCGGCGCAGGGTGACGGCAGGGCCTCGGCAGGGCATCCACAGTCGTACATGGGCAACGCCTCCTCACATCCTGCTCTCGAGCCGTTCACCCCGCAGGTGCGCGCGTGGTTCGAGCGCGCCTTCGCGGCGCCCACGCCCGCCCAGGTGCAGGCCTGGCCGGCCATCGCCTGCGGTCGCCACGCCCTGATCTCGGCCCCGACCGGCTCGGGCAAGACGCTGGCCGCCTTTCTGTGGGCGCTCGATCAGTTCGTGGCGCGACCGACGCCGCGCGCCGCCGGTCTCGCGCGGGGCGCGGCCAGGCACGGGCCGCGCCTGGTCTACATCTCGCCGCTCAAGGCGCTCGGCTACGACGTCGAGCGCAACCTGCAGGCGCCGCTGCGCGGCATCGGCGCCGACGTGCGGGTCGGGGTGCGCACGGGCGACACGCCGCAGAGCGAGCGTCGCGACATGCTGCGCGACCCGCCCGACGTGCTCATCACCACGCCCGAGTCGCTCTATCTCATGCTCACCGGCCGGGCGCAGACGCTGTTCGCCGACACGGAGTGGGTCATAGTCGACGAGATTCACGCCCTGGCGCAGACCAAGCGAGGCGCGCATCTGGCGGTCACCCTGGAGCGCCTGGTCGAGCAGGCCGGCCGCGACGTGCAGCGCATCGGCTTGTCGGCGACGCAACGGCCGCTCGACGAGGTCGCGCGCTTTCTGGTGGGCCCGTCGCGCGACTGCGCCATCGTCGATGTCGGGGTGCGCAAGCCGCTCGACCTGCGCATCCACGTGCCGGTCGAGTCGATGGTCGAGCCCGACGTGCCCATAGAGCTCGACAGCGTGCCGGGCGGCGAGGCCACGCGGCGCTCGATCTGGCCGGCGATCTACCCCGAGCTGCTCAAGCTCGTGCGCGAGCACCGCTCGACGCTCATCTTCGTCAACAACCGGCGCGCTGCCGAGCGCATCGCTCTGCGCTTGAACGACCTCGCGGCGCGCGACGACGCGCAGCGTGGGGAAGAGGGGCGTCGCGAGATCGCCCGCGCCCACCACGGCTCGCTGGCGCGCGAGGAACGCCTGGTCATCGAAGACCAGCTCAAGGCCGGCGATCTGCCCTGTCTGGTGGCGACCTCGTCGCTCGAGCTCGGCATCGACATGGGGGCCGTCGACCTCGTCGTGCAGGTCGAGTCGCCCAAGTCGGTGACTCGCGGACTGCAGCGCATCGGCCGCGCCGGCCACGGCGTGGGCGAGGTCTCGCATGGGCGCATCTTCCCCAAGTTCCGCGCCGATCTGCTCGAGTGCGCGGTGGTGGCCCACCGCATGCGCGAGGGGCTGATCGAGCAGACGGTCGTGCCGCGCAACCCTCTCGACGTGCTCGCCCAGCAGGTGGTGGCCATCGCCGCCGCGGCCGGCGACGAGGGCGTGGCCGTCGACGCCCTGCACGAGCTCTTCCGGCGCACCTGGACCTACGCCGACCTCGAGCGCCGCCAGCTCGAGAACGTGCTCGACATGCTCGACGGGCGCTACCCCTCGCAGGAGTTCGGCGAGCTGCGCGCGCGTATCGTGTGGGACCGCCTTGAGAGCACGATCCGCGCCCGCAGCGGCGCCCGCGCGCTGGCGGTGGCCAACGCGGGCACGATCCCCGATCGCGGCCTCTTCAGCGTGAACCTGCCCGACGGACGTCGCGTCGGCGAGCTCGACGAGGAGATGGTCTACGAGGCCCGCGCCGGGCAGACGTTCCTGCTGGGCGCCACCTCGTGGCGCATCGAGGAGATCACGCGCGACCGCGTGGTGGTCAGCCCCGCGCCGGGCGTGCCCGGCGCCGTGCCGTTCTGGAAAGGCGACTCGGTGGGCCGGCCCCGCGAGCTCGGCGCGGCGATCGGCGCCTTTGCCCGCTGGGCCGTCGAGCAGGAGCCCGAGACGTTGCAGCGAGCCTACGACTTAGACGAGCGCGCCGCCCGCAACCTGGTCGCCTTCCTGCGCGAGCAGCAGGAGGCGACGCGCGTGGTGCCCTCGGACCGCACCGTCGTGGTCGAACGCTTTCGCGACGAGATCGGCGACTGGCGGCTCTGCGTGCTCACGCCCTTCGGCGGCCGCGTGCACGCCGCCTGGGCGCTGGCCCTCACCGCCCGCATGCGCGACCGCTTCGGCCTGGACGCCGACGCGATCTGGTCCGACGACGGCATCATCGTCCATCTGCCCGACGCCGACGAACCACCCGGCGCCGAGCTCGTGCTGGTCGAGCCCGACGAGGTCGAAGACCTGGTGGTCGCCGAGCTCGGCGCCAGCGCCCTGTTCGGCGCGCGCTTTCGCGAGAACGCGGCCCGCTCGCTGCTCATACCGCGGGCCTACCCCGGGCGGCGCACACCGCTCTGGCAGCAGCGCCTGAAGTCGCAGTCGCTGCTCGAGGTGGCGCGCCGCTACCCGCAGTTCCCGGTGATCCTCGAGACCTACCGCGAGTGCCTGCGTGACGTGCTCGACCTGCCCGGCCTCGTCGAGCTGCTGCGCGGGCTGCACACGCGCGAGCTCTCCCTCGTCTCAGTCGAGACGGCCACCGCGTCGCCCTTTGCCTCGTCGCTGCTGTTCGACTACGTCGCCACGTACATGTACGAGGGCGACACGCCGAGCGCCGAGCGCCGCGCTGTAGCGCTGGCCCTCGACCGTGAGCTGCTGCGTGAGCTGCTGGGCCAGGAGGAGCTGCGCGAGCTGATCGACCCCGACGCCCTCGAGACAGTCGAAGACGACCTGCAGCGCCGCTCTGCGCAGCTGCAGGCGCGCGACCCCGACCGCCTGCACGACGTGCTGCGCCAGGTCGGCGATCTGACGGTCGCCGAGGCGGCGCAGCGCGTGGCCGTGGGCGCCGATGCCGCCGTCTGGCTTGCCCAGCTCGAAGCGCAGCGGCGGGCGCTGGCGGTGCGGGTCGGCGGGCAGGAGCGCTGGATCGCCGCCGAAGAGGCCGGCCTGTACCGCGACGCGCTGGGCGCCGTGCCGCCGGGCGGGCTGCCCGACGCGTTCCTTGAAGACGTGCCCGACGCCCTGCTCGAGCTGCTGCGCCGCTACGCGCGCACCCACGGACCGTTCGAGTGCGTCGACGTGCGGCGCCGTTTCGGTGTCGACTCAGGCGTCGCCCTCGAGGCGCTCGAGCAGCGCGGCGAGCTCGTGCGCGGTGAGCTGCGGCCGCTGGGAACGCAACGTGAGTGGTGCGACCCCGAGGTGTTGCGCCGCGTGCGTCGCGCGTCGCTGGCCGTGCTGCGCCGCGAGATCGCGCCGGTCGGCCGCGAGGCGCTGGCGCGCTTTGCCCCGGCCTGGCAGGGCATCGACCGTCGCCAGGCCGCCGGCGCCGGCGTCGAGCGCCTGCGCGACGTGCTGGCGCCGCTGCAGGGCCTGCCGCTGGCGCCCGAGCTCTGGGAGCACGACGTGCTGCCGCGCCGCCTGGGCGCCTACTCGCCGGCCTGGCTCGACGAGCTCTGCGCGACCGGCGAGCTCGTCTGGGTGGGCGCCGGCGCCACCGGCCGGCGCACGGGCCGTGTCGCCCTGTACTTTCGCGACGACGCGCCGCTGCTCGGTCCGCCGCCGGTGCGCGGAGAGCGCGTCGCGGCGCCCGACGGCCCGGTCCAGGAGCTCGTCCGCGCCCGCCTGCGGGCCGGCGCCTGCTTCTTCACTGACCTTTTGCTCGAGAACCCTGAACTGGGCGCCGAGGAGGTGCGCGACGCGCTGTGGGACCTGGTCTGGGCCGGCGAGGCGACCAACGACGCCTTCGCCGCGCTGCGCTCGCGCCGGGTCGCCGCCGCGCGTCCCGGCGTGCCCGCGCCCGCCGGCCGCCGGCTCGACGCGGCGGCGCTCGGCGGCGGTCACCGGCTCGGGTCGGGCCGCTTTCACCGCCGTCCGCGGCGCCTGCCGCAGCTGCAGGGGCGCTGGTCGCTGACGGCGGCGGTGTTCGCTCCGGGCGCCGACGCCGGCGCCCGCGACCGGGCCTGGGCCGAACTGTTGCTCGAGCGCCACGGCCTGGTGACCCGCGAGCTCGTGCGCGCCGAGGGCATCGCCGGCGGCTTTGCCGCCCTCTACCCGGCCTTCACGGCGCTCGAGACGATCGGCGCGGCGCGGCGCGGCTATTTCATCGAGGGCCTCGGCGGCGCCCAGTTCGCCCTGCCTGGGGCGGTCGAACGGCTGCGCGCGCCCGAGTCCGACGAGGCCCGCGCCGTCGTGCTGTCCACCGCCGACCCGGCCCAGCTCTACGGCGCGGCGCTCCCCTGGCCCGAGGCGGGGGCGGGCGGCGCCCACGGCCCGGCGCGGCGGCCCGGCGCCTGCGTCGTGCTCGTCGGCGGCCTGCCGGTCGTCTCGGTCGAGGCCGGGGGCCATTCCCTGCGGGTCCACGACGATCGCGACCCCGTCGCGGTCGCGCACGCTCTGGCCGCCCTGGCGGCGGCGGTGCGCGAGGGGCAGGTCGCGCGCCTGGCCATCGAGAGGATCGACGGTGAGCCGGCGATCGACTCGTTGCGCCGGCACGCGCTGCTCGACCTGGGCTTTCGGGCCAGCCCGCGTCGCCTCACCCTCAGTCGCGGCGATGCCTGAGGGCGACACCATCCACTACGCGGCCCTGCGGGTGGGCGGCGCGCTCGCGGGCCACGTGCCCGACCGCATCGTCACGCCGCACCCGCGCTTCGCCCGCGACCGCTGGCCCGAGCGGCTTGCCGGCCGCCCGGTCGAGGCGGTCGAGGCGCGCGGCAAGCATCTGCTGCTGCATTTCGGCGGCGGCCTTGCCATCCACTCTCACCTGCGCATGACCGGCGCCTGGCGGGTGCTGCCCCGCGGTGAGCCCTGGCCACGCTCATCGCACGCCGCCTGGCTCGTGATCGGCTACGGCGACGAGGACGTCGTGCAGTTCGACGGACCCGTGCTCGAGCTGCTCACCGAGGCCCGGCTGCGTTCCGACCAGCTCCTGCGCGGCCTTGGCCCCGACATCGTGGCGGCGGCGCCCTTCGACGAGGCGCGCTTCCTGCGCCGCTTGCGCGAAGATGACCCCACGCGGACCTTCGGTGATGCCCTGCTCGACCAGCACACGGTGGCCGGCATCGGCAACTTCTGGAAGTCGGAGGGCTGCTGGGCGGCCGGCGTCGACCCGTGGCGACCGCTCGTGGCCGTGAGCGACGGCGAGGCCCTGGCCGTCGTGCGCGCCCTGCGACCGCTCATGCAACGGTCGGCCGCTGGACGGCCGCCAGGACCGCTTTCGCACGGTCTACGGCCGCGCCGGCCGCGCGTGTCCGCGCTGCGGGGCGGGCAGCCACATCCGCTTGCGGGGCCAGGGCGACGACGACCGCACGACCTACTGGTGCCCCTCGTGTCAGACGTGACTCGCGAAAGCGGGGGCGACGAGCGCCGGGCGATGAAGACCGCAAGCCGCGTGAAGATACCGAGCTTCTGAGCCGCACGGGAGACGGCGCCCGGCTTGCGCTTTCGGCGCCGTCCGTCATAAGCTTGTGTATCAAGATTATGCAGGAGGCCCATGACCGCTCGCGCGACGCTCACCATCGACCTCGACAAGATCGCCGACAACGCCCGCCGGGTCGCGGCTGCGCTCGGCGACCTGCACGTGGTCGGCGTGACCAAGGTCACCTGCGGCAGCCCCGAAGTCGGACGCGCCCTGCTGGCCGGCGGGGCGCGAGCGCTCGGCGAGTCGCGCCTCGAAAACGCGGCGCGACTGCGCGACGCCGGCATCGAGGCGCCCATCTGGCTGCTGCGCTCGCCGCCGCCGGCCCTGGCCGCCGACACGGTGCGACTGACCGACGTCTCGCTCGAAAGCGAGCTCGAGACCGTGCTCGCCCTCGAGCGCGCCGCGGCCCGCGCCGGCAGGCGTCACGGCGTGATCGCCATGGTCGACCTGGGCGATCTGCGCGAAGGCATGCTGCCGGCCGATCTAGCTGCCTTCGTCGACTCGGTCGAGCGCCTGGCGCACGTCGAGCTGGCCGGCATCGGCGTGAACCTCACCTGCTACGGCGCGGTGCGTCCGACGCCCGTCAACCTGGGCGAGCTGGCCGCGCTTGCGGCGCAGACCGAACGGCGCCTGGGGCGCCGCCTGGCTTTCGTGTCGGGCGGCAACTCGGGCAGCATCGCCTTGACGGTGGCGGGCGACATGCCGGCGGCCGTCAACAGCCTGCGCATCGGCGAGACGATCCTGCTCGGCGTCGACACCCTCACCCGCGAACCCACCCTGCGCCTGTACACCGACGCCTTTGTCGTCGAGGCGCCGGTGATCGAGTGCAAGGCCAAGCCCAGCATGCCCGTCGGCGAGACCGCCCAGGACGCCTTCGGCAACCGTCCCACCTTCGTCGACCGCGGCGAGCGGCGCCGCGCCATCTGCGCCCTTGGCCGCCAGGACGCGCCCGCCGAAGGGCTCGTGCCCTGCGACCCGCGCGTCGAGGTGCTGGGCGCCTCGAGCGACCACCTCATCCTCGACGTCGAGGCGGTCGAACCGCCGCCGCGCCTGGGTGAGAGTTTCGGCTTCGTACCCGGCTACGGCGCCACGCTGCAGCTCAGCACGTCGCCGTACGTCGACACCACGTTTGTCCACTCCGCCGGCCTGACGCCCAAGATCGTGGCGCGGAGTACCCCCATCACGTAAGCGAGGAGTGAGCATGGCAGACAGAACCAAAGTCCTGATCATGGGAGCCGCGGGCCGCGACTTCCACAACTTCAACACCTACTTCCGCGACAACGAGCACTACGAGGTGGTGGCTTTCACCGCCACGCAGATCCCCTACATCAACGACCGCAAGTACCCGGCCGAGCTCGCCGGCTCGCTCTACCCGAACGGCATCCCGATCCACGACGAGTCCGAACTCACCGATCTCGTCAAGAAGTATCGTCCCGAGCAGGTCGTCTTTGCCTACTCCGACGTGCCCTACGAGTACCTCATGCACCGTTCGGCGCTGGTCAACGCCCTGGGCTGCGACTTCCGCCTGATGGGCCCCGATCACACCATGGTCAAGTCGACCAAGCCGGTCATCGCCGTGTGCGCCGTACGCACCGGCGCCGGCAAGAGCCAGACCACCCGCAAGATCCAGACCATGCTGCGCGAGGCCGGCAAGAAGGTCGTCTCGATCCGCCACCCCATGCCCTACGGCGACCTCGTCAAGCAGCGCGTGCAGCGCTTCGCCACGGTCGAAGACCTGGCCAAGAACGACTGCACGATCGAAGAGATGGAAGAGTACGAGCCGCACGTCGTGGCCGGCAACGTGATTTACGCCGGCGTCGACTACGAAGCGATCGTGCGCGAGGCCGAAAAAGAGGCCGACATCATCCTCTGGGACGGCGGCAACAACGACTACAGCTTCTACAAGGCCGACCTCTACATCACCGTCGCCGACCCGCATCGCCCGGGCAACGGCCTCGTCTACTACCCCGGCGAGGTCAACCTGCGCCTGGCCGACGTCGTCGTCATGAACAAGATCGACTCCGCCGACAGGGCCGGCATCGAAGCCGAGCTCGACGCCGTGCGTTCGGTCAACCCCAACGTGCAGATCATCATGGGCGCCTCGCCGGTCACGGTCGACAAGCCCGAGCTGATCCGCGGCAAGCGCGTCCTCGTGGTCGAAGACGGCCCCACGCTCACCCACGGCGAGATGAAGTACGGCGCCGGCATGGTGGCCGCCCGTCAGCTCGGCGCGGCCGAGTTCATCGACCCGCGGCCGTTCGCCACGGGCGAGATCAAGGCGACCTTCGAGAAGTATCCCAACATCGGCACCCTGTTGCCGGCCATGGGCTACTCCGATCAGCAGCTGAAGGACCTCGAGACGACGATCAACGCCTCGGGCGCCGACGTGGTCGTGATCGGCACGCCGATGGACCTGCGCCGGATCGTCAACATCAAGCTGCCGGCCGTGCAGGTGGGCTACGACCTGCAGGAGATCGGCCATCCGACCCTCGAAGACGTCCTGCGCGAGCGCAAGTTCATCTGACGCTCGACCTGGGTCATCTGCTACCATCCTCTGCAGTCGACGGGGGGCGGGCCGCCACAAGGCGACCCGCCCCCCGTCTCACGAACAGCCCTCAGATACTGAAGGCGAAGGAGGCCGCATGACCGCGTTGCAGGACCACATCACCAGGCTGGGCCTCACCGGCCGTGACTTCCTCACCGTGCACGACTACGCGCCCGACGAGATCGGCGCGCTGCTCGACCTGGCGGTCGAGCTCAAGGCCGCCCAGAAGGCAGGCGTCGCCCACGCCGTGCTGTCGGGCAAGGCCGTCGGCATGATCTTCACCAAGACCTCGACGCGCACGCGCATCTCGTTCGAGGTGGGCATCGCCCAGCTCGGCGCGCAGCCCCTGTTCCTGAACGCCAACGACATCCAGCTGCGCATCGGCGAGACCATGAAGGACACCGGCAACGTGCTGTCGCGCTACCTCGACGCCATCATGATCCGCACCTACGCCCAGGCCGACGTGGTCGACCTGGCGGCCAGCGCCACGGTGCCCATCATCAACGGCCTGACCGACGACCATCACCCCTGCCAGGCGATGGCCGACGCGCTCACCGTCAGGGAGCACTGCGGCGGCCTTGAGGGCCGCAAGCTGGTCTACTCGGGCGACGGCAACAACGTGGCCCACTCGCTGGCCGAAGTCGGCGCCAAGACCGGCATGCACGTGGTCATCTGCACGCCCGACGACTTTCGCCCCGACGAGGACATCATCGCCCGCGCCCGCGCCGACGCCAGCGAGACCGGCGCCACGATCGAGCTCACGAGCGACCTGCATGCGGCCGTCAAGGGCGCCGACGTCATCTACACCGACACCTTCACGAGCATGGGTAAGGAATCGGAGCACGACGTGCGCCTCGCCGCACTGCGCGACTACCAGGTCAACGACGACCTGCTGGCGCTGGCCGGCCCCCAGGTGCACGTCATGCACTGCCTGCCGGCGCACTGGGGCGAAGAGATCACCGAGGCGGCGCTGTACAGCCCGCAGTCGGTGATCTTCGACCAGGCCGAGAACCGCCTGCACGCCCAGAAGGCCGTCATGGCGGCGCTGATCGGCTGAAAGGCTTGCGCCGCCGCCGCGCTCCTGCCGCCGCGTCGCCGGGGCGCTGCGCTGTCGGCCCTACGTCTCTGACGCCGCGCCGAGGACGGCCGGGAACGGGAGGACCGCCCTCGGCGCGGTGGCGCGGTGGGCGGGCGCCGCGGCGGCCGTCAGATCCAGTTGCGAAACCACATGAGGTGGTAGAAGTGCGTGGTCGAGATGCTCAGGTCGATGAGGATCGGCAGGAAGGCCAGGCAGACGCCGGTGACCGCCCCGGCGTAGATCCAGGTGAAGTAGCGCCACAGGCCGCGGGCGCGGGGCCACACGATGAGCAGCACGACGGCGAACACCACGACAGCGAGGGCCACGACGAGCACGGCGCGGGCGAACACCGGCGAGAGTCGCAGCGGGTCGCGCCAGAACAGCCAGGCCGCGGCTTGCCCGATCTGATACCACAGCAGGGCGGTGACCACGGCGGCGGCGGCGTAGCAACCCGCCGCCCACTGCCAGCGCGGCAGGCGGGCGCGCGAGAGCTCGCGCAGCACCATGGCGACCGCCAGGGCCATGAACGGCGCCACCGGGGTCATGTAGTACATGAACGAGGTGCGCGAGGCTGAGAACCACGGCAGGTAGAGCAGGGCGACGATCAGCGGCAGCAGCGCGAGCTCGCGGTCGCGCCGCAGGACGGCCAGCACCACGAGGGCGACAAGCGCTGGCACCGAAGTCCACCACAGCAACGGATTGCCGATCGAGATGATGCCGTGCACGGCGCCGTGCACCTGCTCGTAGTAGTACCAGACCGGGCGGTAGTCGAAGATCCAGGTGTAGGCGCGCGACATGTAGGTGTGGGTGGCGTGCAGGTTCTCGTTGAACCACCACATCTCATGCTGCAGCGCCCACCACTGCGACAGGGTGTGGTGGCCCTTGATGAAGTAGTCGGCGTAGCTTGCCACGTAGAGCGCGACGGGCAGCGCCACGAGCGCCAGCGCGGGCAGCACGGCGTCGCGCAGGCCGAGCAGCGCCATCGTGGCGAGCGGGCGCCGCCACGGGCGACGGCGGTAGAGGAGCATGATCGCCAGGGCCGCCGCGCAGGCGAAGCCCCCCGACCACTTGGTGCCCAGGGCGAGTCCGCCGGCGATCCCGCACAGCACGAGCCAGCGCAGGCGGTGACCGCTCTGCACGTAGCGCAGAGCGAGGTAGATGCACAGCACCGACCAGAGGGCGATGAAGATGTCGAGGGTGGCGATCCGCGACTGCACGATGCCCAGAAAGTCGGAGGCCGCCAGCACCAGGCCGAGCAGCGCCCAGACGGGCGCCAGTCCCAGCCGGCGGCCGATCGGATAGATCAGGGCGAGCAGCGCCACGCCGGCGATCGCCGACATGATGCGCCAGCCGAACGAGGTGTTGCCGAACCCCGCCTCGCCGACGGCGATGGCGTACTTGCCGTACTCCGGGTGGGGCCACGAGATCTCTTTGCCCGGTTCCCACGGGTAGTACGGCATGCGGCCGAGATAGCCGTGCAGGATGGTGTGGGCGTCTCGGGCGTAGTAGGTCTCGTCGAAGACGAGGGTGTTGGGCCGCTGCAGCTCGTACAGGCGCACCGTGGCCGAGGCGATGAGGATGAGGAGCACGAGGGTGATGATCACGCTGGGCGCTCGTTCGAAGCGCCGCGGGGCCGCGCCGTCGTCGACTCGGTCGGGGTGATCGTGGGGCGGGGTAGGCGCCTCGCTGAACTCTGCCGTCTGTGCCATCCGAGCCATTATAGACAGATGGCCTACTCCGTGATGGGCGGCGCGGCGGGGAGCGGCGCGGGGTCTTTCATGGTCACGGCGACCAGCCAGGCGAGGCCGACGGCGATGAGCACGTCGCCGAGGCTGAAGACGTTGGCCAGGGGCAGCCAGTGCGGCACGCCCACGACGTCGCCCAGGAACCAGAGGTGCGTGTGCGCGCCGTCGAGCACCGAGTTGTTGTGGGGCTGCACCGACACCGGCAAGCCGGCGGTGCGCATGGCCGCTGCCCGGGCCGGCATGTAGCCGCGGTTCGCGACGATGGTGACGGCGTTCAGCAGCACGCCGAGTCCGAACAGCATGACCGGCGGGCGCGGCAGGTTGACCGCGACGAACGTGAGCAGCAAACCGTACGAGGCGATGTGCATGACGACTGACGAGCCGTGCGGCAGCGGGTCGACGAGCGGCGAGAAGGCCACGATCTGCAGTCCGAGGGCGATCACGACCAGCCAGGGCAGGCGCAGCGCGAGGCGCTCGAGGTTGGCCAGGTTGCCGCCCAGCAGCAGGCCGCCGACGAGTCCGCCGACGACGGCGGCGACGAGCACTAGCACGACGTCTCTGTGGTGCCCGTGGGCAGGACGACCAGGTGCCGCTGCGCGTCGCCGCGGTAGACGCCGATGAACGTGTCGACCAGGTCGGGGTCGAACTGCCGCCCGGCGCCGCGGCGCAACTCGGTGAGGGCGATCTCGGGCGACAGCGCCGCGCGGTACGGCCTGTCGGAGGTCATGGCGTCGTAGGCGTCGGCCACGGTGATGATGCGCGCGCCCAGCGGGATGTGCGTGCCGGCCAGGCCGTCGGGGTAGCCGCGGCCGTCCCAGCGTTCGTGGTGGTGGCGGATGTAGTCGCGCCCCTTGCGGTACATGGTGAACTGGCCGGCCAGCTCGCTGCCGTCGGCCGGGTGGGCGATGATCGCGCGGCGCTCGTCGTCGGTCAGCGAGGCCTGCTTGTAGAGGATGCGGTTGTCGGTCGCGATCTTGCCGAGGTCGTGCACGCGCGCCGCCGAGACCACCAGGTCGATCTCTTTGCGCGGCAGGTCGAGCGCCCGGGCGATCTCGCCGGCGTACTCGGCCACGCGGCGCGAGTGCTGATAGGTGTACTCATCGCGCTTGTCGACGGTGTCGGCGAGCAGCACCAGGGCGTTGTCGGTCTCGCTCTGCAGGTTCGCGTAGAGCTTGAAGCCGTTGTAGATGACGAGGATGAGGAACGGAAAGTAGAGGATGTTCCAGCGGCTGTCCTGATAAGCGAAGGCCAGCAGCGCGCCGAGCGGCGCCATGGAGACGTAGAGCACGCCCATCTCGCGAAACGAGGCCGTCCATTCGTGAAAGAACGAGCGGCCCGACAGACTGATGACGACTGTGACCAGGGTGTCGTTGACCAGCAGGAAGACGACGGCCGCGACCAGGATGGCGAGGGCGTCGCGGCTCAGGTCGACGGGCCCCGGCACGGCGAGCAGCCGGTAGACGAGGGCCGCGAAACCGGCAGACAGGGTGAGCTGGCCGGCGTTGAAGACGACGCGCGTCCAGTGACGGCGCGAGATGATGAGGTCGCTGATCACCACGCCGCCGATGGCGACGGTGCCGGCGAAGGCCGGGCCGTAGAGGATGGCGGCGGCAAAGCCGACGGTGAGCGACAGCGACATGCTGCCTTCGAGGCTCGACGCCACCGCCCAGCGTTCGCTGGTGACCGCCGCGGCCAGAAAGATGATCAGGTCGATCCAATGGTCGGGCGGGAAGCTGCCGGCGGTCGCGGCGATGAGCACCGCGGCCGAGACGGCCACGATGGAGATGTACGTTGCCACCGCTGGCGACACGCGCGGTGCGGCTGCGGGAACCCCGGAAGCGGGCTGCTCGGTCACTGCTCTTCAGTGCGGCTTAGGCTGCTGGCGTGAGATCGGTGGCCGGTCGCCGGGCGCTCAGTCCCACTTCCACCAGGCGCCGCTGGCGACGGCCAGCGCGACGACCAGGGCGAGCGCTATGACGACACGGTTGTAGGGCAACGATCTCATGGTCCCTCTCTTCAGCTTGAAGGGGCGTGCGCGTGTGGCCGGGCTGCTAGCTCCACTTCTTGGCCGCGCCGCTGGCCACAGCGATGCACACGATCAGGGCGATCATTGCGATCCTTGGATGCTTACCGGTCAAGTGCTGCATGTCGTGTCCTTTCTGGGTGATCCCCACCAGATCGACCCCGCTGTTCGGTCGGAACGACGGGCGTTCGCCGAATGCGACTGGCTCCAGTGTAGGTGGGTATCGGCAGCGCGGCCACCCGACTTTAGCCGCAAACCGCCGCAAACGGAGTCACCGTCGGCCTGCGGTAGAACGGCCACGGTCGCACCGCTCGTGCCGCGTGTGATATCACTTCGCAAGGCTCGCAGGCGGGCCGCCGGACGCGCCGCAGTGCGTGCGCCCAGGCGATCAGAGGTCCACAGACGGATCTCAGCGACAAGTCCGCGGCGCGCGCCTCGCGCTCGCCCGCCGGTATATCCTTACCCACAGGATGGAACGAGGGTGCGCGCCGGCCGCGCGCGCCCCTGGTCACGAGCTGTTTCTGAACGACTGGAGGTCGCCATGAGCGCCGTCGGATCTGACCGCGTCGTGCGTGCGCCGCGAGGCACGCAGCTGAGCTGCAAGAGCTGGCAGCAAGAGGGCGCGATGCGCATGTTGATGAACAACCTGGACCCCGAGGTCGCCGAGCGTCCCCAGGACCTCGTCGTCTACGGCGGGGCGGGCAAGGCGGCGCGCACCTGGGAGGCCTTCGACGCCATCGTCGCCACGCTCAAGCGCCTCGAGAACGACGAGACGCTGCTCGTGCAGTCGGGCAAGCCGGTCGGCGTGTTCCAGACCCACGAGTGGGCGCCGCGCGTGCTCATCGCCAACGCCAACCTGGTGGGCGACTGGGACAACTGGGACGAGTTCCGCCGCCTCGACGCGCTGGGCCTCACCATGTACGGCCAGATGACGGCCGGTTCGTGGATCTACATCGGCACGCAGGGCATCCTGCAGGGCACCTACCAGACCTTCGCGGCCGCCGGCGAGAAGCACTACGGCGCGGACCTCGCCGGCCGGCTCGTGCTCACCGCCGGCCTCGGCGGCATGGGCGGCGCGCAGCCGCTGGCGGTGACCATGGCGGGCGGCGTGGCGCTGTGCGTCGAGGTCGATCCGGTGCGCATCAAGCGCCGCCTCGAGACCGGCTACGTCGACTGCTCGACCGAGTCGCTCGACGAGGCGCTGCGCTGGGCCGCAGCCGCCACCAACGGTCGCAAGGCGCTCTCGATCGGCCTGCTGGGCAACGCCGCCGACGTCTATCCCGAGCTCGTGCGGCGCGGCGTCGTGCCCGACCTGGTCACCGACCAGACCTCGGCCCACGACACCCTGAACGGCTACGTGCCCAACGGCATGACCTTAGACGAAGCACTCGAGCTGCGCCGCGCCGATCCCGCCGAGTACACCCGGCGCGCGGTCGCGTCGATCGTCGTGCACGTCGAGGCCATGGTCGCCCTGCAGAAGGCCGGCGCCAACGTCTTCGACTACGGCAACAACATCCGCGGCGAGGCCAAGGCCGCCGGCTACGCCGACGCCTTCGCTTTCCAGGGCTTTGTGCCGCTCTACATCAGGCCGCTGTTCTGCCGCGGCAACGGTCCCTTCCGCTGGGCGGCGCTGTCGGGCGATCCCGCCGACATCGCGCGCACCGACCGCGCCGTTCTCGAGACCTTCCCCGACAACGAGATGGTCACCCGCTGGATCCGCATGGCCGCCGAGAAGGTGCACTTCCAGGGCCTGCCCTGCCGCATCTGCTGGCTCGAGTACGGCGAGCGCGCCAAGATGGGCGAGGTCTTCAACAAGCTCGTCGCCGACGGCGAGGTCAAGGCGCCCATCGTGATCGGCCGCGACCACCTCGACTCGGGCTCCGTCGCCTCGCCGTACCGCGAGACCGAGGCCATGCGCGACGGCTCCGACGCGATCGCCGACTGGCCCATCCTGAACGCCCTGCTGAACACCGCGGCCGGCGCCTCGTGGGTGAGCTTCCACAACGGCGGCGGCGTGGGCATCGGCAAGTCCATGCACGCCGGCATGGTCGTGGT